>CAZXZX010000156.1:0-4879 GCA_964645445.1 uncultured Gaiellales bacterium | reverse complement strand
GTGACGAACCCAGCTGGGACAGTCGGCTTGTTGTCGAAGTAGTGGTAGGCCGTCGACTGCGTCCCGCCCTTGATGCCGATGCCGAGGATCGCTGCGCCGTGGCCCGTCACGTCGAGCGTCTGGGACGTGTTCGAGGGGCTGTGGAGCGTGATGTCGAACGTCACGCCGTCGTTGTTGCCGGACTTGACGCCCGAGGCGGTCCCCACTCGCGGGTTGTTGTTGTCGTACTCCTTGGCCCCTGCAGGCAGACCGGGGAAGAGGTTCGAGCACTGGCCGTTTCCGCCGATGCCGACATCCACCGGCAGGACGCCCTTGCCCGATGGAGGATTGACGTACTCCCCGGGGCTCGACCCGAAGGCCGGCAAGACCGCAAACAGCGTTACGCACGCGACAACCCCAAGGCCGCCAAGCGTGGCGAGCCCTCGCTTGCTCCGCACGAACCTCATCTCGTTTCCTCCCATATCCAGTAGTCGGCCGCAACCGGACGAGAGACCCTCACGCCCAGACCAACCCTATAGCGGTTCGTGCCGTCCGACCAAACGGCACCCACTGGACGAAAGGCTTGCCTTGCTCGCCCGGATGTGTTCTGGTGTCGGTGGGTGTCCGAACTGCGGCAGAAGCTCGGCGATGCCACGCGCTCGCTGCGTGACGTCTTCCGGAATCCCGGGTTGAGGCGCATCGAGCTGGCGTTCGCCGGCTCGATCATCGGCGACTGGGCGTACGCGGTCGGTGTCGCGGTATACGCGTACGAGCGCGGCGGCCCCACCGCCGTCGGCATCCTCGGCGTCGTCCGCTACGTCTCCATGGCGGTGATCGCGCCGTTCGCCTCGATGCTCGGCGACCGGTACCCGCGGCGGTTCGTGATGGTCGGCTCCGACTCGATCCGCGCCGTCCTCGTCCTCGCAGCCGCGCTCCTGATCTCCGGCGGCGCCGACCAGTACCTCGTGTACGCCCTCGCTGTCGCGACCAGCATCTGCGCCACTCCATTCCGGTCGGCACAGGCGTCGTTCCTTCCCGAGCTCGCGGACAGCCCCGAAGACCTCGCCGCAGCGAACGTCGCCTCATCGACGATCGAGAGCGTCGGCTTCTTCGCCGGCCCTGCGATCGCCGGCCTGCTGCTCGCCGTCGCGAGCATCCCGACCGTCTACATCTTCAATGCGGCGACGTTCGTGTGGTCGGCCTTCCTCGTGCTCGGGATCCGCACGACGAAGAGAACTTACGAGACCGAGCCCAAGCCCGAAGCCGCGACCGCCGCAACCGAGACCCCGGGCTTCTTCGCCGAAGCCTCCGCCGGCTACCGGGAGATCCTCGGCAACCGCAATCTGCGCATCCTCGTCGGCCTCTACTGCGCGCAGACGGTTGTCGCGGGAGCGTCGCTCGTCTTCTCCGTGTCGATCGCGCTCAACCTGCTCGACATCGGCCGCTCCGGCTACGGCTACCTGAATGCGACGCTCGGCATCGGCGGGCTCGTCGGCGGATTCGTCGCGCTCGTCCTAGCGCAGCGCGGCCGGCTCGCGCGCGACTTCGGAATCGGCGTCCTGTTCTGGTCGGCGCCGTTGCTTCTCGTCGCCGCCTGGCCGACGGTCGCGGCCGCGGTCGCCGTCATGGTGTTGCTCGGGCTCGCCAACTCGGTCGTCGACGTGAACGCGTACACGATCCTGCAGCGCATCGCTCCCGAGGCGACGATGTCCCGGGTGTTCGGCGCGATGGAGAGCGCCGTCATCGGCGGCATGGCGGCCGGCGCCCTGCTCATGCCCGCGCTCATTTCGACGGTCGGCCTCCGCTGGGGCCTCGTCGTCGTGGGCGGCGGCGTCAGCCTGACGGTGCTGCTCGGGGTCGCCGGCCTGCGCAGGATCGACCTCGTCGCGCTCGCCCCGCCGAGCCTCGAGCTCCTCCGCGGCGTGCCGCTGCTGGCGCTCCTTCCCGAGCCGACGCTGGAACGGCTCGCCCGTGCGCTCGTGCCGATCAACGCGGCGCCGGGTGAGGCCGTCATCCGCGAGGGCGAGCACGGCGACCGCTTCTACGTCATCGAGAGCGGCGGAGTCGAGGTAACGAAGGAGGGCCGCCACGTTGCGAACCTCGGGCCGGGCGACTTCGTCGGCGAGATCGCGCTGCTACGCGACGTCCCGCGCACCGCGACCGTGACGGCGACCGCCGACACCGTCCTCCAAGCCCTCGACCGCAGTCACTTCATTCCGGCGGTGACGGGCCAGGGCGCGTTCCGCGAGGCGGCGGACGTGGCGATGACCGTGCGCCTCGCGATGCTCTGAGTCTCTTCGCGACCTCGGCTACGATCGCACGTCAAGCCGCGGGAGAGGTGTCCGAGTGGCCGAAGGAGCGCGACTGGAAATCGCGTACGTGCTGAAAGGTGCGTCGCGGGTTCAAATCCCGCCCTCTCCGTTCCCCAGAAAGTGCTTCGCGCTTTCTGGGGCCCTTTTTTCGAGTGTGAGCGGCCGAACGGCGAAGCCGCTCGGCCACCTATGCGGCGTCGCAAGCGACGGCTTAGGCTGCCGTCAGCTTGGTCACCATGCCGAGCTGGCGGTGACCGGGCACGCTGCAGTACAGCGTGTAGGCGCCTTTCTTCAACGTGACGGTGAGCTTCACCGTCTTGCCGGGAGCGATGTTCGCGGTGTGCTTCCCGCCCTGGATGGTGAGGTTGTGCGGGATCTTGCCCACGTTTGCGACGACGAACGTCACGACGCCGTGGCGCACCTTGTGCGTCGCGAGCGTGATCTTGTACTCCGCCTCCTGCACCTTGACCGTGACGCCGGTCGCCGCCGTCCGGCCTGCTCCCTTCGCCTCGCTCTCCCTGCCGAAGACGACCACGGCGCTGAGCATCGCCGCGAAGAGGAAGACGCTCACGATGATGAACACGCTCAGGCCGTTCTTGCCCGGGAAGTCGGGCCTCCGCCGGGGAACGACGAGGGCCGACGTCAGCGCGAACGCGATGAAGATCACGGCGACGACGGCAAGGCCGATCTTGTGACCGGTCGAGAGCGCGGCGACGAGCACCCGGCGATTATTCCATCACGAGGCGCTCGATGCGCCGGCGGCGCGCCTCGCGCAGGCTCCAGAGGAGAGCGGCCAGCAGCGCGAACGGGCTGATCGCGATGAGCGCGTACAGCGCAACCGCAGCCTCGAGGCCGAGGAAGCCGATCGCAGAGTGGAGCATCCGGCCGAGCCGGCCGCGGTGATGCGGGACCGGGACGACCGTCGCCTTCGTGGCCAGCGTGAGCGAGATCGTGGCGTTCGTGCCGGCGGCGATCGTTCCCGTGCGAGCATGCAGGCGCTGCGCGAGCGCCCTCTTCGCATTCGCGAGCCGGATCTGCAGGATGACGCGCTGCGCGTCGGGAAGCGACGAATTGCGGAGCGCCGTCTCCAGAGCCACGATCGTGTTGCGCAGCTGCGCGATCTGCGCCGACTCGACCTGAAGGTCGTGCTCGAGATCGGTGACCGACAGGTTCTGCGAAACGATCGTCCCGAGTGCCTCGAGCCGTGCGAGCGCAGTCTTCACGTTCTGGGCCGGGACGCGCAGCTCGAGGAAGGCCGAGCCGCCCGATGTGTAGTTCACGGATTGCGCATAGCCGCCGAGCGAGGTGGCGATCTGCGTCGCACGGGTCGTCGCAGAGGAGACGTCCTTCACGCGCACGTCGAGCGTCGCCTCGGTGCGCTGCAGGCGCGTCGCCGCACCGCCGACCGACGGAATCGCGCCCTGCGCGGCGCCGCCGACGCTGGGAGCGAGCGCGACGTGCGGCGCGGACTTCAGATGCTCCAGCGCGGCCGGCTGCTTCCGCGGGCTCGACGAGACGAGCCCGTGCACGACTGCCGCACCGACGGCGACCACGAGCGCGACGGCGAGCACGAGGACGAGACGCCGCGACGGCGTCCGCCGCGGCTGCAGCGCGAGCACACGCGCGCGCAGAGTCGCGGGCGCCAGGGGCGCGTGGGCGCGCAGCAGCGACTGCACGGTCATCTCATTCGGGGGCATCGGCGATCCTCTCCTCCAGTCTCTTCAGAGCCCGGCTCAGCCGGGTCGAACACGCCGTCTGGCTGATGCCGAGCACCCGCGCGGCGCTCGGGCCGTCGAGATCGAGCAGCACCCGCAGCGCGACGACCTCGCGCTCGCCCGGCGAGAGCTCGCGCAGCGCCTCCTCCAGTGGGCCGGGGAGGCCCTCCACGAGCTCTCCGATGAGCTCCTGCGACTGCGCGTACGTGTCCTCCCTGCGGCGGCGCCGCGCCTCGGAGCGGAACCAGTCGACTGCGACGTTGTGCGCGATCTTGCACAGCCACGTGCGCGGCGAGCCGCGGCGCGGGTCGAAGCGGCGCCACGTGCGAAACGCCTTCTCGAACGTCTCGGCGGCGAGATCCTCGGCGGCCGACCGGTCGCCCGTGAGGTAGACGAGGTAGCCGTACACGGCATCCAGCTGTTCGGCGACAACGTCGTCGAACCCCGTTCGTGCGCCGAGCACCGGTTGAGCCTCGAGCGAAGCCGCGTTCACGCCCTCCTGTACGGCGCGGCGGCGGCCGATCGTCACATCGCTCAGGGTAGTGCCGATAGCCTCGAGTCGATGCGCCGCCTCGTCCTCCTCGTCGCGGTCGTCGTCGCCGTCGACACGATGCTGTACTCGGCGCTGACGCCCCTCTTGCCACACCTGGCGCACGAGCTCGGGCTCTCGAAGTCGCGTGCGGGCGTACTCGTCGCCGCGTATGCCGCGGGCGCGCTCGTCGCCGGCTTCGCGGGAGGGATCGCGGCGACGCACTTCGGGCCGCGGCCCGCAGTCCTCGTGGGGCTCACGTCGATGGGCATCGCCGGCGTCGGTTTCGCGTTCGCGGGCGGGTTCTGGTCGCTGTTCGCGGCGCGTCTGTTCCAGGGCGCGGG
>CAZXZX010000155.1:0-15638 GCA_964645445.1 uncultured Gaiellales bacterium | reverse complement strand
GACATCAGCAGCCAGAAGGTCAACGCCTCGATGCGGGGGAACGCCATCCGGCGCGCGCCGATGAGGATCGGGATCAGGTAATTGGCGAACGGGCCGAGGATCCCGCTCGTCATCATCCCCATCATCATCGTGCCGTGCAGGCCGACGAGGGTCAGGTAGGTGCCCGCGGGGAAGACCTGATGCGTCGGCCGCAGCAGCTCCGTCCGGATCAGCATGGCGTTCAACCCGCCGATGGCGAAGAAGAAGCCGATGCCGACGAGATACTGGATGCCCACGACCTTGTGGTCGGTGCAGAGACCGAAGTACCGGCCGATCCCCCCGGTCTCCTTCTCACGCAGCGACGGCGGATACCCGCGCAGCCGCGCCAGCGGGTAGTTGAGGAAGCCGAGGCCGACAAGGAAGCCGATGACGCCGCACAGGTATCCCATGACGATCGACAGCTCGTTCACGTCGATGTCCGCGAAGTAGTCGAGGCTCGGGCCGGCGATCGCGTGCGCCGCGAACCAGCCGACGTACCAGCCGCCGATGCCGAGCAGGCAGGCCGTCAACAGATTGAAGCCGACGAGACGGCGGGCGATGCTCACTTAGCCGGCCCTCCTCTGCGGGTCGGGATAGTAGACCTTGGAGTACGGCGGCAGGTATTTCGCCACCGCCGCGAAGTCGCGCTGCTGGGACTTGACCCACGCCGTGAACTGCGCCATCGGCACGACGCGACCGGTATCGAACATGTAGCCGTGCCACAGCCCGCACAGCTCGGCACATCGGACCTGGAACGTGCGCGGCCCCTTCGTCTTGACATACGCGACGTTGTCGACGCCGGGGTTCGCATCCGCCTTCACGCCCAGCTGGTAGGCCCAGAACGAGTGAATGGCGTCGAGCGAGGTGACGTGCAGCTCGATGTACGTGTCGGCGGGCAGGACGAGCGTCGGCGTCTCGACACCGCCGTACGTCGGGTAGCGGTACGTGAACTGCCACTGCTGCGCGATCACCTGCACCGGGATCTTCGGGCCGCTGGGAATCGCGATCGGGCTCGGCCCCTGACCGCCGCCCGAACCGTTCTGCAGCAGCTCGTACGTCCCGAAGCCGGCGAGAAAGAGCACGGTCACCGACGAGAGCGTCACCCACACGGCTTGCACCGTGGCGTCGTTCCGGAGCGGCGGGCCGTCGACGAGCGAGTCGCCCTCAGGTGCCCGGTGCGCCACCAGCACATAGGCGAAGAACACGACGAGCAGGGAGATGACCGGTGTGAGGATCGCCAGGATCCACGTGTTGTCGAAGACTTGCTCCGACGCCTGCACGCTGCCCTTCCCCGGCGGGAGATTCGGACCCAGGACGAGGACGACGATCGGTGTCGCGATCGCGCTGAGCACGATCCACGCGACGATGACCTTGCGGCCGGCGCTAGAGAACATCGAGGAACCCGTCCATGTAGCCGATCGTCTGCATCGGGCCGCCGAAGCCGTCGATCCAGCCGGCCGCACACGGCACGAAGCACTGCCACCGGTAGTGGCCCGCCTTGCCGGTGTGGAAGGTGAACGTGATCGTCCGGTGGGCCATCGACATCGCGCAGGGCGCGTAGCCGCATTGGTTCTTCGCGTTGTCCGCGACACCGGGGAGCGGCACGACCAGGCTGTATCCGGGAACCGCAAACGTGTGCGACGTGTCATCCGGATTGATCACTGCGGTTGGCTTCCCGTCGAGCATGAAGCTGTTGCCGTCAATGCCCTGCGGCCGAGCGTAGAGCGGGTTGCGCAGGCCACTTGCCCCGTCGAAGTTGTAGATCGTCACGTGCACGGTCGCGTTCGCGGGAAGACGCCAGACCGTGCTCCGCAGCCACTTCCCCTGCGTGTCGCGAACGAGGTACGAGACGTAGTCCGGGTGCGCCGGGCTCAGCTGCGGGCCGACAGCCGCGACCGTCTGGATCTGCAGGTCGACGACCTTGTGACCAGCCTGGCTCGACACCGGCACCGTGTACGAGGGCGAGCCCGCCTCGGTCGTGAGCTTGCTCACGTACAGGCCGATGAGCACTCCGGCCGCGGCCACCCCGACGGCAACACCGAGCAGCTTTGAGCCCGTGGAGCGCATCACCGCCGGGTTGTCTATCGAATGACGATTAACGAAGCTCGAAAATGACAAACTTGTCACGCTCACGTCATTTACAGGTCATCCGAAACCCGGTTAGAGTCGCGAAGGGGAGCGATGCGGATCCTGGTGATCGAGGACGAGTCGCGCATTCAGGCCTTCGTTCGCCGCGGCCTGGAAGCCGAGGGCTACGGCGTCGTCAGCGCAGGCGACGGGCACGACGGCCTCTTGCTCGCACGGTCGGGCGAGTGGGACCTCGTCGTCCTCGACCTACTCCTCCCCGGGATGAACGGGCTCCGCGTCCTCCAGGAGCTCCACCGGGAGCAGCCCGGGCTGCCGGTGCTCATCCTCTCCGCCCGCGGCGACCTGCGGACGAAGCTGAAGGGATTCGAGCTCGGCGCGACCGACTACGTGTCGAAGCCGTTCGCGCTCGACGAGCTGCTCGCGCGTGTGCGCGTGCAGCTGCGAAGGACCGTTCCGCCCGGCGACGACGAGCACGTGTTGCGCGCCGGTCGCGTCGTGCTCGACCTCGCGCGCAGGCAGGCGCGCGTCGGCGACTCGGTCACCGACCTCTCCGACCGCGAGTTCCGCCTGCTGCACCATCTCCTCGCGCACGCAGGCGAGGTGATCAGCCGCGAGCGGCTGCTCGCCGACGTCTGGGGCTACGACTTCGACCCGGGATCCAACGTCGTCGATGTCTGCGTGCGGCGACTGCGGCAGAAGCTCGGGCCGGACGCGCACATCGAGACGATTCGCCATGCGGGCTACAGGCTGGCTGCAGCGTAATGCCGTAGAGGCCCTGTGGGGCCTCTTCGCAATCGCGAACTGGTTCGCCATGATCGCGTGGCCGGCCTGGGAGACGATCCCGTTCCACTTCGTCTGGATCAGCTTGACGATCGTCTACGGGTTCCGCGTCTGGTCTCCCGGCGTGACCGGCTTCATCCTCGGAACGGTCATCCTCGCTACGGGCGCGAGCATCCTCAGCGACGCGTTCAACGGGCTCCAGCTGTGGGGCGAGCTCTTCGAGGTTCCGCTCATGTCGGCGATGTTCCTCGCGATGGTCTGGCATGCCCGCCGGCGGCAGGCGGCATTGCGCCAGGTCGAGGCGGTCGCGGACACCCGCGCGTCGCTGCTCGAGCGACACGAGCGGTTCCTCCACGATGCATCGCACGAGCTGCGAACGCCCGTCACGATCGCGCGCGGCCACCTGGAGCTGCTCAGCCGCGACCTCCCGGGCTCGCCGGAGCTGGCGGTCGCACTCGACGAGCTCGAGCGGATGGAACGGATCGTCGACCGCCTCCTGCTCCTCGCGAAGGCGGAGCAGCCCGATTTCGTCGTCCTGAGGGACGTCGTCATCGACCGCTTCCTCGAGGACGTCTTCATGCGCTGGTCCGAGGTGGCGCCGCGCGTGTGGCGTCTCGAGCTGGACGTCGCCGGCGTCGTTCGCGCCGACCCGGAGGCGTTACGGAGTGCACTCGACGCGTTGCTCGAGAATGCGGTCAAGTACACGGAGCCGCGGGCGGCGATCACGTTGCGGGCGCACGCGGTCGGCGGCGAGATCGCCCTCGAAGTGGTGGACGATGGATCGGGCATCCCGGACGAGGCGATTGCGAAGATCTTCGACCGCTTCGCCCGCGCGGACGACGCACGCACGCGAGCGCACGGCGGCGCCGGGCTCGGTCTCGCGATCGTCGCCGCGATCGCACGTGCTCACCGCGGGTGGTGCACGGTCGCGCGCCGCGACGGCCAGACCGTCTTCACGCTCGTGCTGCCCGCCGGCGTCGGTGCCGACGCCGAAGCAGCGCGGGCCGGCGAGCTCGTGCCCGCCGGCCTCACCGCGTCGTAGCAGTCAAGCGGCGCGCCGCAGCGCGTGCTCCTCTTCACCCGGCACGTACGCGGCATGCTCGAGGTGGAGGCGGCGTTCGATCCGGTACGGGAGATGGATCATCCGGGCGACGGCCACGACGATCCCGGCCATGAGGGCCGCGTTCACGATGATTGCGAGTGTGAGTGTCATGCCTCCATCGTCCCCGGACGGTGTTGGGAAGCCGTGAGACGTCATTGAGAGAGCGCTGTGAGGGGTTGCCGAGTATCCTCGGACTGTGGTGCTCACGCGGATCCGGTGGGCGATCGTAGGCTGCATCGCGGTCGGCGCTCTCGCCGGATGCGGCGGAGGGAGTCATCCGAACGCGATGCCGATCGTCGGCGGCCCGGCCACGACCTGGGCTGCGGGAGCGCGACGCGCGCCTGCGTTTCAGCTCCGCGACGAGAACGCGAGGACGCTGTCGCTCGCCGCGTTCCGCGGGCGGCCGGTGATCGTCACGTTCCTGGACCCGCTGTGCCGCAACTACTGCCCTGTCGAGGCGGCGCGATTGGGCGATGTCGTTCGCAGCCTTCCGCGAAGCTCGCGGCCGGCACTGATCGGAGTGAGCGTCAACGTCTTCGGAAACGCCCGACGCTACCTCGTGCAGGACATCCGCAAGTGGAAGGTCGGCCGCGAGTTCCACTGGGCCGTCGGCACGCCCGCTCAACTCGGGTCGGTGTGGAAGCACTACGACATCGGCGTGCTCGACCAGGCGAAGACGATCGCCGGCGTGAAGGTCCACAACATCGTGCACACGGAGGCCGCGTACATCGTCGACGCGAACGGCTTCGAGCGCGCGCTCTTCCTCTGGCCGTTCACCGCCGCCGACGTGAGGGCGACGCTCGCAGGCCTAGGAGGCTGAGTCCCCGCCCTCGACAGGGTCGACGTCGTCGAACCGTGCCTCGATCTCCTCGCCGGTGTCGATGTCTTCGAGGAGGACGCGGCGCGGGCTCGCGCTCATCGGCGATATCCCGCGCACCCTCAGCAGACGTCCTTCGTAGGTGACGAAGTCACCGACGTGAATCTCGGCCATAACCCGGAGAGCCACCATTCGCCATCGACCCCGCGCCGCATGCGGAGCCGCGATGGTGAAGTAATCGGCCCCGGACACGCGCGAGACCATCCCTGGGGTGGGGTGCCTCGAACGGTGTTGACAAGCTGCGGCGCAAGCGCCGAGATCGCCGCGTCGACGTCGTCGTCGGCGATGTCGAGATGCGTCACCGCACGCAGCCAGCCCGGGCGCAGGTTGCCGAGCGCGACGCCTGCGTCGGCGGCCCGCGCCATCACGGCGCCGTCCGGATCGGGAATGGCGACGAAGTTCGTGTCGACGTCGGCGGGATCGAGTCCGATCCCCTCCGCGAGGCGTCGCGCACGCGCATGGTCGTCGGCGAGCCGAACGACGTGGTGGTCGAGCGCATACGAGGCGGCGGCCGCGAGGATGCCGGACTGACGAAGCGCGCCGCCGAAGAGGTACTTGCTCTTCCACGCATGCTCGATCAGCGCGGTCGATCCTGCGAGTATCGCGCCCGTCGGGCAGCCGAGCCCCTTCGAGAAGCAGATGGTCACCGAGTCGGCGAGGCGCGCCCACGCCGACGGCTCGAGGCCGGCGGCGACGGATGCGTTGAACAGGCGCGCCCCGTCGAGGTGCACGGCTGCGCCGCGCTCGCGCGCGGCGTCGACGGTTGTGCGGTACTCGTCCAGCGGCCACACGCGCCCACCGGAGCTGCGATGTGTGTTCTCGAGCACGACGATCCCGCCCCGGCCGAGGTCGGGGTCGACCACCGCGGCGACGTCCTCCCGCGTGATCCGGCCCGCGTACGCCGGCACGCCGCGCATGATCAGCCCGGAGTGGATCGCCGGACCGCCCCACTCGTACACGAGGATGTGCGTGCGCTCCTCCGCCAGCAGCACCGAGCCCGGCTTCGTCAGCGCGCGCAGCGCAGCCTGGTTCGCCATCGTCGCCGTCGGAAGGAAGAGCGCCGCCTCGTGCCCGAGAAGCTCCGCCATCCGGCGCTGCAGCGCGTTGGTGGTCGGATCCTCCAGGTACTGCTCGTCGCCGACCTCCGCAGCGGCCATCGCGGCGCGCATGCCTGCGGTCGGCTTCGTCAGTGTGTCCGAGCGGAGGTCGATCACGACCTCAGCCTAGTGCGAGCGCCTTAGCCGAGCTTGCGCTTCGCCTTCTGCACCGACGGGGCCGCGGCCTTCGCCTTCGCAAGCGGGCGCGCCTTCACGGCCACCGACGCGGGCTTGGCCGAGATCGTGATCTCCTCGCCCGTGGCAGGGTTGCGGCCGGGCCGCGCCTTGGTCGCCGGGCGCATCCGAACCTCGAGCTGAACGACGGATCCGATCTTGACCTTCTCGGCTTCCCCGAGCTGCTCGAGCACGACCTCTTCGAGCGCAGTGAGCATCCGCTTCACGTCGGCGCGGCTGGCGTCGGCGCGGTCGGCGATCTCGTCGGCGAACTGGGTCTGGGTCAGGGGCACGGCGAACCTCCATCGTGATCGTGGGTGGGCGCCTCATTCAAGCGGAGCGGACGGACGGACGGCAGGGTTAGGGTCATCCCATGGAGGCCCGTCTCCTACGGTGGTACGGCCGGAATCGCCGCCCTCTGCCCTGGCGTGACACGCGCGACCCGTACGCGATCCTCGTTTCCGAGGTGATGGCGCAGCAGACGCAGGTCGACCGAGTCGTCCCCCGGTGGAAGCGCTGGCTGGAGCTGTGGCCGACGGTCGAGTCGCTCGCGGCCGCTGCGCCGGCCGACGTCATCCGCGAGTGGCAGGGGCTCGGCTACAACCGTCGGGCGGTCAACCTACACCGCGCGGCGCAGCAGGTCGCCGCACACGGCTGGCCCGAGGACCTCACCGAGCTTCCCGGCGTCGGCCGCTACACCGCCGACGCCGTCGCATGCTTCGCGTTCGGCGCCGACGTCCTCCCGGAGGACGTGAACGTCCGCCGTATCGTCGAGCGCACCGGCGGGAGGTTCACCTCCGCTGCAGCGCAGGCGCTGATGGACCTGGGCGCCACCGTCTGCCTCGCCCGCGTACCCCGCTGCAGCGTGTGCCCGCTCGCCGACCCTTGCCCCTCACGCGGTCGCCGCTACGAGCCTCTCCGACGGCAAGGCCGATTCGAGGGCTCCTTCCGGCAGCGGCGCTCGGCGGCGCTCCGCGCGGTCGTCTCCGGCGAGCAGCCGCAGGACGCCGAGGCGATCGCGGCCCTCGCCCGTGACAGCCTCGTCGACGTGCGGGAAGGCCTCGTCTCGCTACCATCCTCCGCGCTGTGACCGCAGACATCACCACCCTCCTGATCCCCCTCTGGATCCTGCTCGGGCTCCTGTTCCTGATGGGCGTCCTCGCCCTGCTCGGCCGCATCCAGAACGGGCGCTATCTCCGCCCGATCATCAACGTGATCGCGAAGGTGCCGCTGTTCAAGCGGTGGCTCGAGAAGGCGTCGCAGGCCGCGATCGAGCGCTCGAACCCGGAGCTCGCGAGCGCGATGAAGAAGATGCAGCGCTCCGGCGCGCTTCGCGATCCCCAGCGCGCGCAGGTGGCGATGTCGAACCTCACGCCGCAGGAGCGGCGCGCGCTCATCGAGATGCAGGACCAGCAAGGCACGGCGCCCGAGGCGACGAACCGGCAGATGCGCCGCCGCCTCGAGAAAGCGCGCCGTGACTCGCAGCGCCGCGGCCGCTAAGGCGGCGCTCGCGACGCCGACCGGAAGAGGTCGTGCCGGCTTCGCCGGCGCGGCCGCTAAGGCGGCGCTCGCGACGCCGACCAGAAGAGGTCGTGCCGGCTTCGCCGGCGCGGCCGCTCGCTGATACCTAATACACCGGCTCGACCGGGTGCCGCATCCAGACGTTCGGCTCGACGTACGTCCCTGCGCCGTGCTCGAACCGCACGGGCACGAGCGCGCCGGGGACGACGTATTCGCCGTCTTCCGGAAACTGCAGCGGCGTCCACTTCTCCCACTCGTCGCGCGTGCCGGTGACCGTCATCGACGACGGTGCGGGAGCGAGCAGCTCCGCGCCGAGCCGCTCATGCACCCGTAGCCACGGGTCGTACAGGAAGCCGTCCTCCCGACGCCACTCGATGTAGCGCTCGATCGGCGTCAGCGGATACCGGTCCTTCCACGTCGGCCGCACCGGCGCGATGAGCGCGTCGAGCCCGTGCGCGGCCGCGAGCTTCGTCATGCGGCCGACGACGACCGGGGCGATCCCGTGCCCGCGGTACTCGGGGACGAGCGTGGCGACGACCGCACACAGCGTCGTCGGCATGCCGCCCGGGCCGTCGGTCACCGCCCAGTCGAGCCCGTTCGGCTGCGGGACGCCGTCCCACACCACCGGCAACGTGCACGCGTAGCCGATGAGCCGGCGCCCGTCGAGCAGCCACAGCTGGAAGTCGGGATATACCTCGTACAGCTTCGGCCAGAACTCGGCCACGGCGGCGTCGTGCTGCATGAACTCGGGCCAGACGTCGGGGAGCTTCCCCCGGAGCTCGGGGTGCTCCACATGCGTGACGATCCTGAGTCTCATCGGCGCAGCAGCGCGACGGCCTGCGCTGCGAGGCCCTCGCGGCGACCGGTGAAGCCGAGGCCGTCCGTGGTCGTCGCGCGCACCGCCACGCGCTCGGGCCCGACGCCGAGCGCGCCAGTAAGCCGCGCACGCATCGCGTCGCGGTGCGGGGCGAGGCGCGGCTCCTCGCCGATCAGCACGACGTCGGCGTTCACGAGCTCCCAGCCCCATTCCTGCACCTGCCGCCATGCCTCCCGCAACAGCTCCACCGAGTCCGCCCCCGCATAGGCTGCGTCGCCGGACGGGAAGAGCGCGCCGATGTCCGCCAGGCCGGCGGCGCCGAGGACGGCGTCGGTCAGCGCGTGCGCGAGCACGTCGCCGTCGGAGTGCCCCGAGAGCCCGCGCGGATGATCGATCCGCACGCCTCCGAGCACGAGTGGAACGCCGTCCGCGAACGCGTGGGCGTCGAAGCCGGTGCCGACCCGGAGCTCGCTCATCCGAGCGGCTCCTGCCGCCGCAGCCGCGCATCGAACACGCTGACAGTGTCGCGGCCGTTCGTGCGCGCGAACGCGATCGCATCGTCGAAGTCCTCGCCGACGAGCTGAGCCTCGTGCGCGTCCGAGGCGAGCGTCACCGGCGCCGACGAGAGGCTGAGCAGCCGCGGGTCGGGATAGAGCTCGCCGACGGGCTTTCGGAGCCCGGCCGTCGAGACCTCGACGGCCACGCCCGCGTCGTCGACGGCGGCCGCGAGCTCGGCATAGAGGTGGTCGCTCCCGCGCACGCCGTAGATCTTCGCGAGATCCGGATGCGAGAGCACGTCGAAGTGACCGCTCCTCGCCGCTGCCGTGAGCTCTTCGACGTAGCGCTCCCACACGACGCCCTCCGGGAGCTCGGCCCAGATGCCGAGACCGACGCCGTTGTCGATGGCATGATCGCCGACCATGTGCACCGACCCGAGCAGGAAATCCCACGGATAGGGCGCGAGGATCTCGGCGAGCTCGTCCGCTCGGCCGGCGGCCCAGTCCACCTCGAGGCCGACCTTGACCGGGAGGTCGCGACGCTTCGCCTCGACGAGGGCGTCGACGTAGGTGTCGAGGTCGAAGCGACAGCGCTCCCGGTAGTACGGCCACGGCCAGAACGATTTCGTCTGCTCGAAGTAGTAGACGTGCTCGGCGAAGCCGATCTCGTCCACACCTCGCTCGGCGGCGCGCTCGACGAAGGGCTCGACCGCCTCGACGGTGTGGTCGATTCCTCCCGTCGAGTCGCGGAGGTGCATGTGATAGTCGACGATCACAGCAGGCCGGCGACGCGTGCGAGGTCGTCGAGGGTCGTGACCTTCAGCAACTGCGGATCGCCTGGCACGACCTTGATGCGGCCGCCGAACGTCTCGACGAGCCCGGCGCAGTCGGTCGCCTCGCCGCCGCCCAGAGCCGCGCGCCGCAGCGTCTCGGCCGGGAAGGCCTGCGGGGTCTGAACCGCCCAGAGCCGGTCGCGCGCGACCGTCTCCTCGACGCCGCCGTCGGCGTCGACTCGCTTCAGGGTGTCGGACACCGGGAGACCCGGCACGACGCCGTCCCAGCCCTCGGCGAGCGGCGCGAGCACGCGCTCGATCACCGCATCCGGCAGGAGGGGCCGCGCCGCGTCGTGGACGAGCACGACCGCCGTCTCCTCGGGCACCTCGGCCAGGCCGGCGCGCACCGAGGCTGCGCGCGTGTCGCCGCCGGGGACGCTCGCACGCACCTTGCCGGCGCCGATCTCCTCGGCGAGCAGGATCGCCGGCTCCTCCCACCCGGGTGGAACGACGACGACCACCGCATCCACCCAATCGCTCTCGTCGAGCCGACGCAGCGGCTCCGCGAGCAGCGGCAGCTCGCCCAGCTTCACGAATGCCTTGGGCTGGTCCGAGCCGAGTCGTTCCCCGCGGCCTGCAGCCACGAGGATCGCCCAGACGGACACGCTCGGGGTGCCGGGCCGCTAGACGGCGGCGGCGACGGGCTTCTTTTTCGCCGTCGGCTTCTTCTTGCCGTTGCCGACGCCGGTCAGCACGCCCTCGAGCCACTCGGCGCACTCTTCCTCGTCCATCCCCTTCGCGTACATCAGCTCGGAGGCGAGGATCTTCTTCGCCTTCACGAACATCTGCTTCTCGCCGGTGGAGAGGCCCTTCTCGTTGTCGCGCAGGGAGAGGTTCCGAACCACCTCGGCGAGCTCGAGGATGTCGCCGGTCTTCATCTTGTCGCGGTTGTGCTTGAAGCGGCGGTTCCAGTTCTTCGGCATCTCGGTCGAGCCGCCGGTGAGAGCCTTCAGGACGACTCCGACCTCCTTCTCACCGATGACGCGCCTCAGGCCGACTTGATCGGCGTTTTCGCACGGGACCTGCACGGTCATGTCGTTGTGCAGGATCTTGATCGTCAGGTACTCCCGCTTCTGGCCGAGCACCTCGCGGGACTCCTTCTTGACGACCGTCCCGGCACCGTGGTGCGGATACACCACCTTGTCGCCGACCTTGTACAACGCCGACCTCCCCTTTCGATGCGTGTTTCGCCAAAAGAGCCGGCGCATGGAGGGCGCCGGCCCAGTAACCACCAGGTTACCAGAAACGGCCTGGAAAAGCCACGTTTTATGCCTCTTCGTGCGCGCTAAAGCTGCAAATAGCGGTCGACGACGTTCCGCGCGGGGGAACCCCTGGTTCCCCCGCGGGCTCCCTCCTCAAGGAGCTCAAAGTTGCAGATAACGGTCGACGAGGTTGTGTTCCTGGAGCCGCCTGAGGCCGGCGCGGATCTCCCGGGCCCGGACGGCGCCGACCCCCTCGACGCCCTCGAGGTCGCGCTGGGAAGCCCGGACGACGGTGTCGAGCGAGCCGAAGTCTTCGACGATCCGGTGGACGACCGTGTCGGGCAGTCGAGGGATGTGCGAGAGCACGCGGTAGCCCCGCGGGGTGACGGAATAGTCGAGCGGATTGACCGTGTGGTCGTACCCGAGCAGGTCGACGAGGCGGTCGAACTCGAGCAGGTCGCGATACGAGAACCCGCCCAGCTGCTCGAGCGCCTTCGTCGCGTCCGTTCCGGGACCACGCGCGTGGTAGTCGCGCACGATCGCATCGCGCTCGGCAGGGACGTCGCCCACGAGCTCGTCGAGCTGCAGCCGGATCAGTCGCCCTTCGCCGCCGAGCTCGACGCAGTCGCGCTTGATGCGCTCCGCCATGCGCGCGGTCATCTCCGCGCGCTGGAGGACGACGAGCACGTCGTCGAGGACCACGGCGTTCTGGAACTCGAGCGCGGTCAGCCGCGTCAGCACCTGCTCCAGCCGCAGGCGGTACGTCTCGAGCGTGCCGAGCGCCTGGTTCGTCTTCGCCAGCACGTCCGGAACGGGATCGAGCTGGTAACGCCCGGAGCCCACGAAGATCGTCACCGTCTCGCGCTGCTGCGACACCGAGATCACGAGCGCCCCCGTCTGCTTCGCGACGCGCTCGGCGGTGCGGTGGCGCGTGCCGGTCTCGTCCGACGGAATCGTCGGGTCGGGCATGAGCTGCACGTTCGCCCACGCGAGGCGCTTGAGCGCCGCGTCGGCGATGATCGCGCCGTCCATCTTCGCCAGCTCGTACAGGAGCTGGGGCCGGAAAGGCGCGTCGAGGCGAATACCGCCGGAGTAGAGGAACGAGAGCTCATTCGGGTCGCCGACGACGATGAGCGCGCCCTCGTGGGAGCGGATGACGTCGTCGACCGCCTGTCGTAGCGGTGTCCCCGGCGCGATCTTCTCGATCGCCGCGAGCAGCGCCGCGTCGCGGCGGGGATCGTCCTCCGAGGGCGTGCGGGTGAACCCGAGCTCGCCCAGCCGCTCGGCCCTACGCTCGCTCGTCTCCTTGGTCGGGTCGGTCGACATCGAGCCCCGCCTTGATCGCCTCTCGCAGGGTCTCGGCCTGCGCCACCTTCAGTGTGCCACGGGCGGGCGTTCCGGCCGGGGCGACGACGAGCCGCAGCCCGAGCTTCGAGCATTCCTCGAGCCGGCGGTCGGCCTGCGTGGCTGGCCGAAGGCGCCCGGTGAGGCCGACCTCGCCGAAGGAGGCCGTGGCGGCGCGCACCGGCGTGCGCTTGGCGGCGGAGGCGATGGCGAGCGCCACGGCGAGGTCGGCGCCGGGCTCGTCGATGCGGACGCCGCCGGCGACGTTGACGAAGACGTCCGCCTGGCCGAGCGAGATGCCGGCGTGCCGCGCGAGGACGGCCACGATCATCGCGAGGCGCTTCGGGTCGATTCCGGTCGCCACGCGCCGCGGCATCGCCAGCTCGCTCTCCGAGACGAGCGCCTGAACCTCGAGCAGGATGGGGCGCGTCCCCTCGAGCGCGCACGCGACTGCGGCTCCCGGCTCACCCTCGACCGTCTTCCCGAAGAGCTCGGACGGGTCGGGGACGCCGACGAGGCCGGTGCCCGTCATCTCGAAGACGCCGAGCTCGTTCGTCGAGCCGAACCGGTTCTTCGTCGCGCGCAGGATCCGGTGCGCGTGGTAGCGGTCGCCCTCGAACTGGAGGACGCAGTCCACGAGGTGCTCGAGCACCCGGGGCCCGGCAACGGAGCCGTCCTTCGTCACGTGCCCGACGAGAATGGTCGCCACGCCGGCGGTCTTCGCCACGCGCAGGAGACGGGCTGCCGCCTCCCGCACCTGCGCCACCGACCCCGGCGCGGAGCCGAGCTCGGCCGCGTACAGCGTCTGCACCGAGTCGATCACGCACACGTCCGGACGCTCGGCCTGGAGCGTCTCGCAAACGACGTCCAGCTCGGTCTCGGCAAGGATCTCGACGTTCGCAGCGCCTCCGAGGCGCTGCGCGCGGAGCTTCACCTGCGCGACCGACTCCTCTCCCGTGATCAGAAGCGTCCGCCGGTCGGCGCTCATCGCAGCCAGCGCGCTCAGGAGCAGCGTCGACTTGCCGACACCCGGCTCCCCTCCGACGAGCACGACGGACGCGGGCACGAGCCCCCCGCCGAGCACGCGGTCGAGCTCGGGAACGCCGGTCGGGATCCGCGTCGCCTCCTCGGCCGAGACGTCGACGAGGCGCAGCAGGGGCTTGGGGGGCGCCTTGACGCCTGCGACCTGACCGACAACCTCCTCGACGAGGGTTCCGAAGGACGCGCAGCCGGGGCACTTCCCGAACCAGCGGCCGGAGGTCGTTCCGCATTCGGTGCACGCGTACTGGACGGCCGGCTTCGCCAAGCCTACGACTCCTGGTTACAAGCGAAGGGAGGATGTCCGAGCGACACAGAGATCGTCCTCCCAGCCTATGGATGGAAGCGGACGAGTTTGTGACCCCTTCCGCCCAAAGAAAAAGCGGCCCCCGCCGCAGGGAGCCGCTTTCGTGTTGCCCGAGGAGTGCCGGGCCCCCGCCGCATCGGGGCCCCGTTCCTTATGTGGCGATCTTGTTCCTCCGAGGACGCTTGATTCTTCCCCCGATGGGTGGTTCAGCGGCCTGCTTCACCCGACCGCCGATTGGTGGAAAGCCGCAGGAAGGTTCCGCGACGGCCCCGGTGGCGGCCCGAGCGCAGCCGAGCACGATGACCTCAATCCAGCCAGCAAGCCAGATCGGAGGAGTCATGAAGAGGTTTCTCGAGTTCGGCGGAGTCGCTGCCGCGATCATCCTGGTTGCCTTCGGCGCCGCGGCGATCGTCCTCGGGGTCAACGGCAAGAACACGGTCGTCGACCAGCTCAAGCAGCAGCAGATCACCGGCACGTCGGACATGACGCCGTCGGGAATCGCGGCCGAGGCGAAAGCGGCGGGGCTGAAGAACGTCAGCCTGCCGACCTGCAGCGTCGCGGGCAAGACCGTCAACTCGGGTAGCCGCGCCCGCTGCTTCGCCGAGTACATGCAGATTCACGCCCTCGAGGCGACGGGCGGCGTCGTCTATGCGCAGATGGGCCAGTACCAGGCCAAGGCCGGCGCGCCGAAGGCTCAGCTCACGGCCGATGGAGCGACGAACAACGTCCAGTACGCCGCGACCGACCCGAAGACCAACCTGCCGATCTCGAACGCGGCGCGCAACGTGTGGGTGACGGAGACCGCGCTGACGACCGCGCTGAACACGTCGTACATGGCGGATCAGCTCGGCAACTTCGGCATCGTCGTCGGCATCGCCCTGCTGCTCAGCGGCATCGGCTTCCTGATCGTCGCCGTCGGCGGCATCCGGACCGAGGGCTGGCTCGCCGTCTGGTTCGCCGAGCGCCGCGGCGCCAAGAAGGCCGGGAAGCACACACCGGCCGTCAGCGCGTAGCGGTTATTCCTCGGTGTCTTCCGGTGCCGCCGGTGCGTCCGGCGGCACCGTGACCTTTTCCGGGGTCACTTCGCCGGGGATGAAGGTGATGTCCACCTCGTCCCCGTCCGCGCCTTCCTCCCCGGCCTTGCGGCCGACGAGAATGGTCGAGCCGGGCTCGAGCTGCCGGCCGAGCACGTAGTCGGCGAGCGGGTCCTCGATGTAGCGCTGGATCGCGCGGCGCAGCGGCCGGGCGCCCATCGCCGGGTCGTAGCCCTTGTCGACGAGCAGGTCCTTCGCCTCCTCCGTCAGCTCGACCGTGACCTCGTGCGTCGCCATCTGCTCGCGCAGGCGCTTCAGCAGGAGGTCGATGATCGTCTTGATCTCTTCCTTGTCGAGCTTGTGGAAGACGATGATCTCGTCGATGCGGTTGAGCAGCTCGGGGCGGAAGACCTTCTTCAGCTCGCCCATCACGCGCGACTTCATCTCGTCGTACGAGAGCCCGCTCTCGTCCCCGACCGAGAAGCCGAACGACTGGTTCTTCGAGATCGAGGCGGCGCCGATGTTCGACGTCATGATCACGATCGTGTTCCGGAAGTCGACGCGGCGCCCCTGGGCGTCGGTCAGCTTCCCCTCCTCCAGGATCTGGAGCAGGATGTTGAACACGTCCGGATGCGCCTTCTCGATCTCGTCCATGAGGACGACGGAGTACGGCTTGCGGCGCACGGCCTCCGTGAGCTGCCCGCCTTCGTCGTAGCCGATGTAGCCGGGCGGTGAGCCGACGAGCCGCGACACGGAGTGCTTCTCCATGTACTCGGACATGTCGACCTGGATGAGCGCGTCCTCGTCGCCGAAGAGGAACTCGGCGAGCGTCCGCGCGAGCTCGGTCTTGCCGACGCCCGACGGCCCGAGGAAGATGAACGAGCCGGTCGGCCGCTTCGGGTCCTTGAT
>CAZXZX010000154.1:0-8653 GCA_964645445.1 uncultured Gaiellales bacterium | reverse complement strand
GTAGTCGCGCGTCGCGAGGACCTGTGCGCACGTGGCGCCGACATTGCCGGCGCCGACGACGGTGACCTTCCGCCTCTCGCTCATACGGTTACTCCAGCCTCCAGCTTCTCGATGATGGCGTCGGCGACCTCGCTCGTCCCCACAGCGGTCGGGTCGTCGCGGGTCGGTTTCATGTCGTACGTCACGCTCGCGCCCTCGGCGATCACGTCGGCGATCGCGCGCTCGAGGCGCGCTGCGGCGCTCTGCTCGCCGAGGTGGCGGAGCATGAGCATTCCCGACAGGAGCTCCGCGATCGGGTTCACCTTGTTCTGGCCCGCGTACTTCGGCGCGGAGCCGTGCGTCGGCTCGAAGACGGCGACGTCGTCGCCGTAGTTGGCGCCGGGGGCGACACCCAGACCCCCGATCATGCCGGCGCAGAGGTCCGAGAGAACGTCCCCGTACAGGTTCGGGAGCACGAGCACGTCGTACTCCTCCGGTCGCTGCACGAGCTGCATACACATGTTGTCGACGATGCGGTCGTCGAAGTGGATGTCCTCGTTCTCGGCAGCGACCTCGCGCGCGACGCGCAGCCATAGGCCGTCGCTGAACTTCATGATGTTCGCCTTGTGCACAGCCGTGATCTTCTTGCGGCCGTTCTTCCGCGCGTAGTCGAACGCGAACTCGAAGATGCGCCGCGTTCCGGTGACGGAGATGGGCTTGATCGAGATACCGGCGTCGGTGTGGCGGAGGTGCCCGCCCTTCGACTCGATCCAGCGGATGAGCTCCTCGGCGTCCGGAGTGCCCTGCTCGTACTCGATGCCGGCGTAGAGATCCTCCGTGTTCTCGCGGACGATGATCAGGTCGACGTCCTGGAAGCGCGAGCGCACGCCCGGATAGCTCTTGATCGGACGCACCTGCGCGTACATGTCGAGCTCCTTGCGAAGCGCGACGTTGACCGAGCGGAAGCCGCCGCCGACGGGCGTCGTGATCGGCCCTTTGAGGGCGACGCCGGTGTCGCGGATCGCGTCGAGCACCTCGGGCGGCAGTGGACTACCGCCGTAGCGGTCCATGACGTCGGCACCCGCCTCGCGCACGTCCCAGTCGAAGTCCACGCCGGTCGCCTCGAGAGCGCGGCGCGTCGCTTCGGTGAGCTCGGGCCCCGTCCCGTCCCCGGGAATCAGTACGACTCGATGGGCCACGGGCCGAGATTACCGGCCTCTGGATAGAGTCGGCGTGGTGAGCGAACGCGAGCTGCTTCACGCGGCGGCTGACTACGCGTCGGACTTCCTCGACTCGGTCGGGGATCGCCCGATTCGATGGCGCGCGGGCGTCGACGACCTCTACGACTCTCTCGGCGGCCCGTTGCCGGAGGACGGTCTCGACGACCGCGCCGTGCTCGCCTCGCTCGTCGAGGCTGCAGAGCCCGGCCTCGTCGGGACGGCGTCGGGCCGCTATTTCGGCTTCGTCATCGGCGGCGCAGTTCCCGCAGCGGTGGCCGCCGACTGGCTCGCGACCGCGTGGGACCAGAATCCCGGCCTCTATGTCGGGGGTCCGGCCGCGTCGGTGGTGGAGGAGGTGGCTCGCAGCTGGCTCGTGGAGCTGCTCGGCTTGCCGGCCGGAGTGTCCGCCGCCTTCGTGACGGGATGCCAGATGGCTCACGTCACGGCTCTGGCGGCGGCCCGCCATCAGGTGCTCGCGCAGGTGGGATGGGACGTGGAGCAGGACGGGCTCGCCGGGTCGCCGCCGATTCGCGTCGTCGTGGGCGCGAAGCGGCACGTGACCGTCGATCGCGCGCTGCGCCTGCTCGGCATCGGCCCGTCGTCGCTCGCCGTCGTCCCGGCGGACGACCAGGGACGCATGCGCGTCGACGCGCTGCCCGACCTCGGCGGCGTCCCGACGATCGTGTGCGGGCAAGCGGGCGAGGTCAACACCGGCGCGTTCGACGACCTCGAAGCGATCGCGGACGCCGTCGCCGGCTCCGGCGCCTGGTTCCACGTCGACGGTGCGTTCGGGCTCTGGGCGGCGGCAGCTCCCTCGCTGCGCCATCTCGTCCGCGGAGCGGAGCGGGCAGATTCGTGGGCGACCGACGCGCACAAGTGGTTGAACGTGCCGTACGACTCCGGCGTCGCCTTCTGCGCGCATCCGGATGCGCATCGGGCGGCGATCGGCGTCACCGCGTCGTACCTCGTCCACGCCAATGACCCGCGCGAGCGCGACGCCGTCGACTGGACGCCAGAGTTCTCGCGCCGGGCTCGCGGCTTTGCCGTCTACGCGGCCATCCGCTCGCTCGGACGCTCCGGCATCGCGGACATGGTCGAGCGCTCCTGCGCGCACGCTCGGCGCTTCGCCGAGCTGCTCGAGGGAAACGGGATGACCGTGCTGAACGACGTCGTGCTCAACCAGGTGCTCGTCCGCTGCGCGCCCGATGTCGTCCAGCGCGTGCAGCAGGACGGCACGTGTTGGCTCGGTGGTACCCAATGGAACGGCGAGCACGCCATGCGCATCTCCGTCTCCAACTGGAGAACGACCGACGAGGACGTCGAGCGCTCGGCGGCTGCGATCCTCGCCGCCGCAACGGTGCCCGTGTGACGCTCGCCGAGGCGGCCGCACAGGCCGACGCCCTCGCGCAGGCGGGGTCCGAGCGCGAGCTCGCCGAGCTGCGCGCGGAGTGGGGCGACGAGCTGGAGGCGTCGGCCCGCAGCCAGGACTTCCGCGAGCGAGCGGTCGCATTCCGCGCCATCGGCCAGTTCCGCTGGCGCGCGAAGGAGGAGCTGCTCCGCCGTGGGCTCGACGACGACAGCCCCGCTGCCCGCGGGTCTGCGCTCCTCTCGCTCGAGCTGCTCTCCCGCGACCATCCCTCGACGGTGAACGGGCTTCGCCCGCGACTGCACACGCTCGTCAGCGCCGACGGGAACGAGGCCGTCCGCAGGCTCGCGATCCTCGCGCTCAAGAACGGCTCGCCGCAACGCGACACCATCGTCCTGCTCGAAGGGCTCGCCGGCGACGACGAGTCGGACGCGCAGCTCCGCAAGGCCGCGGCAGGCGTTGCCCAGCAGCTCAAGAGGAAGCAGCCGAAGCGCTAGGTGTGGGCGCAGCTCGTGCAGACGCGAGCCTGGATCTCGCGGCCGCACGACGGGCAGATCCGCCGGCGCTGCCTCCACTCCAATGCACTCTTCCGCAAGCCGGCCGTCATCATCACCCAGCCGATCGCGATCGTGAGGACGACGAGCATCGCGATGTGAAGATTCATGTTCACCTCAAGCCTTCTTCCGCGCGTGGGGGTGAGCCTGGAAGAACAACTCCCTTCGCCGCCGATCGGATACGTGCGTGTACCGCTCGGTGGTCGACAGATCGGCGTGCCCGAGCATCTCCTGGACCGAGCGGAGGTCGGCGCCGCCTTCCAGGAGATGCGTGGCGAAGGAGTGCCTGAGAAGGTGGGGGTGCACGCGCTCCGGCTCCAGCCCGGCCGCGCCGGCGAGCCGGCGGAGGA
The DNA here is from genome assembly GCA_964645445.1 of uncultured Gaiellales bacterium. Taxonomy (GTDB): domain Bacteria; phylum Actinomycetota; class Thermoleophilia; order Gaiellales; family Gaiellaceae; genus Palsa-739. The sequence continues at coordinate 5,184 of CAZXZX010000154.1, read as the reverse complement.
TGAGGAACGCGCCGGCCCGGGTGAGCGCTCCGCCCTGCGCGTTGAGGAACAGCTCGGGGCGGTGGCGCCGGTCGAGGTACGGTCGCCCGCGGGCGAGATAGCGGCGGAGGGAGTCGACCGCCTCACGTCCGATCGGGACGACGCGCTCCTTCGAGCCCTTGCCGAGGCAGCGCACGAGTCTGCCGTCGAGATCGACTCCGGCACGGTCGAGGCCGACTGCCTCGCTCACGCGGAGGCCGGAGCCGTACAGGAGCTCGACGAGCGCGCGGTCGCGGAGCGCACGCGGTGTCGTCCCGCTCGCTGCCTCGATGAGCCGCTCGGCCTCGCCGGGCGAGAGCGTTCGCGGCAGCGTGCGCGCGCGGCGCGGCAGCTCCAGCTCGGCGGCGGGGTTGTCGGTACGCGCGCCGACGAGCATCTGGTGCTTGTAGAAGGAGCGCAGGGCGGCGATGCGGCGGGCGATCGTCGTCGCCGCGAGGCCGCGCGCCCGCATGCTCGCGATGTACGCGGCGAGCCGGTCGGGGGTGGCAGCGTCGGGTGATCCCTCGAGGAAGGTCGTGACGTCCTCGAGGTCGCGCCGGTACGCGTCCACCGTCTTCGGTGCGAGCCGTGTCGCCGACAGAGCGAGGAACGAGTCGATCGCCTTGTCGCTCACGAGCGTGGATGGGCGTGGTCGTACACCCGGCGGAGCCGCTTACCATCGACGTGCGAGTACACCTGGGTCGTCGACAGCGAGCTGTGGCCGAGGAGCTCCTGGATCGTCCGCAGGTCGGCCCCGCCCTCGAGCAGGTGCGTGGCGAACGCGTGGCGGAGCCGGTGCGGATGCGGGACGAGGCGCCGCAGGGTGCTCGTGTCCAGCCGGCGCCCGCGCACGGACAGGAAGAGCGCGTTCTCGGCCCCCTTTGCGAGATCGGGTCGGGCGTCGCGCAGGTACCGGGCGAGCCAATGCGCCGCCTCCTCGCCGAGCGGGACGACGCGATCCTTCGCACCCTTGCCGAGGCGCACGTGCACGAGCTCCTGCTCGAAGTCGACGTCGGCGAGATCGAGGCCGACCGCCTCGGCGCTCCGCAGCCCTGCGGAGTACACGAGCTCGACGAGTGCGCGGTTGCGCAGCGGGATCGGGCCGTCGCCCTCGAGCGCCTCGAGCGTCGCTTCGACGTCGGCCTGCCGCGGTGCGTCGGGCAGGCGGCGCGCACGGCGGGGCGCGAGCACGGCGTCCGGCACGCGCGCGGGGCCGAGGGCATGTCGGAGGAACGCGCGCACGGCGGCGAGCTTTCGGGAGATCGTGGCGGGCGCGAGCTTGCTCGGCCGCCTGCCGGGACGCGCGGCGCCGAGATGGGATGCGTAGTCCACGAGCACGCGGACGTCGACGTCGGCGAGCTTCGTCCCGCGCCGGTCGAGCCAGTGACAGAACTCGCCGACGTCGTTCCCGTACGCGCGGCGAGTCCCCTCCGATAGCGCCGGGGAGTCGAGAAAGCGCGCAGCGGCCGCGTGGGCGTCCACGCTTGAGAGTTCGACGCGCGGCCCGCGCAGCCTCTCCCGATTCGGGCAGTGTTGACCTCGTGAGCCATCGGACGAAGGTGTGGGTCGCTCTCGGCACCGTCTACCTCATCTGGGGCTCGACGTACCTCGGCATCGAGCTCGCGGGCGAGACGATCCCGCCGCTTTTCGCCGTCGGCACGCGCTTCGTCGCCGCAGGCCTGCTCATGACCGCCTTCACCGCTCACCGCCGCGGGTGGCGCGTCTTTCGCGTCCGCCGCGCCGAGCTCGCGTCGGCCGCACTCGTCGGCGCGCTCCTTCCGGGAGCGAACGCGATCCTGTTCGTAGCGGAGCGGCACGTGCCGACCGGCGTCTCGTCGCTCATCATCGGCTCGGTCCCCCTCTGGGTCGTGCTGCTCCGCATGGCCAACTCCGACCGGCCGCCGAACGCGACGCTCGCGGGAGTCGGCGTGGGCTTCTGCGGCCTCGCGCTGCTCGTTCGCCCGAGCGGGGGCGCGCCGCTGTGGTCGATGCTCATCGTCGTCTGCTCGGCCGTGATGTGGGCGACGGGGTCGTTCCTCTCCAGCCGCCTGCCGATGCCTGCGGACTCGTTCGCCGCGACGTCGATCGAGATGCTCGTCGGCGGTGCGATCTTGCTCCCGATCGGGATCGCGGCAACGCACCCGCACTTCGCCGACTTCTCGGCGCGCTCGATCTTCGGCTGGTTCTACCTCGTCACGTTCGGCTCGCTCGTCGGCTACACCGCGTATGTGTGGCTGCTCGACAACGCGCCGCTCGGCACGGTCGCGACGTACGCGTACGTGAATCCGATCGTCGCGATCGCGCTCGGCGCCATCGTCCTGCACGAGTCGCTGACGTGGACGATCGCTGTCGGCGCGCTGCTCGTGCTCGCGTGCGTCGCGCTCGTCGTCCGCACGGAGTCGATCCCGCCCGAGGCGGAGGCCGTCGGCGCCGGAGCCGCCGCCACCGAACTAGAGCTCACCCGGCAGTAGCGAGTACATCACCCAGCTCTGACGCCGCCCCAGGCGCGGATTCCAGTGCACGTCTCGGAGGACGCCCTCCGCGGTGAAGCCCGCCTTCTCCGCGACTCGACGTGAGGGTGCGTTCTCGATGTCGGCGCGCAGCTGAACGCGCGCCGCTCCCTCCTCGAACGCGAGCCCGGCTGCGAGGACGAGCGCATGCGTCGTCACGCCCCGGCCGCGCGCGTCGGCGCGCGCCCAGTAGCCGATCTCCGCGACGTCCTCGCTCCACCGCAGCCCGATGCCGCCGAGGACCCGCCCCGACGGGTCGTCGACGACGGCGAACGTCGTCTCGCCGGTGCGCGAGATGAATGTGCGCGCATCCGACATGCGATACGGCTGCGGGATGTGGTCGAGCCAGCGTGCGATCTCGCCGTCCCCATCCAGGCATGCGACGAGCTCGGGAGCATCGGCCTGCCGCCACGGCCGGAGCGCGATGACGCCGTCGCTCCGCACCCATTCCCCCATTGCCCGTACGATACGGCGGTGACGACCATGGACGTGCGCGGCGGCCTGGACCTCCGAATCCACGGAATCACGCCAGCCGGAACGGTGGTGGCTAGCCCCAGCACCCCGATGCTCTACGAGCACGCGATCGCCCGAGGCGAGGCTCGGATCGCCGAGGGCGGCCCGATGGTCGTCGACACCGGGCGGCACACCGGCCGGTCGCCGAAGGACAAGTTCATCGTGCGCGAGCCGGGCTCCGAGGCGCGCATCTGGTGGGACGGCAACCAGGAGATCCCTGAGCAGTCGTTCGAGCGTCTCCGCGAAAGAGTCACGGACTACCTCTCTCACGAGCCGACGTTGTATGTCGTCGACGCGTTCGCGGGCGCCGATCCGGAGCACCGGATCTCGGTGCGCGTCGTGACGACGCACCCGTATCACGCGCTCTTCGCGCGGACGATGTTCATCGACCCGACGCCCGACGAGCTCCGCGGCTTCCAGCCGCAGGCGCTCGTCCTGCACGCTCCCGCGCTCGAGGCCGTTCCGGCGGAGGATGGCACGCGCACCGGCACGTTCATCGTCCTCCAGCCGTCGCGCACCGAGGTGCTGATCGGCGGCACGTTCTACGCGGGCGAGATCAAGAAGTCGATCTTCACCGTCATGAACGACCGGTTGCCGCTCGAAGGCGTCCTGCCGATGCACTGTTCCGCGAACGTCGGTGACGACGGTCGCTCGGCCGTCTTCTTCGGCCTCTCCGGAACCGGTAAGACGACGCTCTCCGCCGACCCCGAGCGCGCGCTCATCGGCGACGACGAGCACGGCTGGGGAACGGGCGGTGTCTTCAACTTCGAGGGCGGCTGCTATGCCAAGGTCATCCGCCTCTCGGCCGAGGCGGAGCCGGAGATCTACCGGACGACGCGCACTTTCGGGACGATCCTCGAGAACGTCGTCATCGACGAGCGCGGCCGGCTCTCCCTGGACGACGACTCGAAGACGGAGAACACGCGCGCCGCCTACAAGCTCGAGCAGATCGCGAACGCCCATCCCGAGAAGCGGGCCGGCCATCCCTCGTCGGTCGTGATGCTCACCGCCGACGCGTTCGGGATCCTGCCGCCGCTGGCGCGGCTCGACCGTCGCCAGGCGCTCTACTACTTCCTCTCCGGCTTCACGTCGAAGCTCGCCGGTACGGAGATCGGGATCACCGAGCCGCAGCCGACGTTCTCGACCTGCTTCGGCGCCCCGTTCCTGCCGCAGCCGCCCCCGGTCTACGCCGAGATGCTCGGCCGCAAGCTCGACGAGCACGGCTCCGCCGTGTGGCTCGTGAACACCGGCTGGACCGGCGGCCCCTTCGGTGAGGGCGAGCGCATGCCGATCATCGCCACCCGCGCGCTGCTGCATGCAGCGCTGGCCGGTGCGCTCGAGGACGTCGAGTACCGGATCGACCCGGTCTTCGGCTTTCGGGTGCCGCTGGAAGTGCCGGGCGTCGCGTCGAGGCTCCTCGACCCGCGTTCCACGTGGCGGGATCCGGAGACATACGACCGCAAGGCGCGCGAGCTCGCCCAGATGTTCCGGGACAATTTCGACAAGTTCGACGAGCCCGAGCTGGCCCAGGCGGGCCCCCGGTTCTAGCGCAGTCGCCCGCCCGGTTCAGCTAGCGTCATCTGACGGTGATAGGCGAGCACGACGTCCTCGTGGTCGGCGCCGGCTGCGCCGGCATGCGCGCAGCCATCGAGGCATTCGATGCGGGCGCGGACGTCGCGATGATCTCCAAGCTCCACCCGACGCGCTCGCACTCCGGTGCGGCCGAGGGCGGCATCAACGCCGCGCTCGGGAACGCCAAGGAGGACAGCCCGGAGTCGCACGCCTACGACACGGTGAAGGGGTCCGACTACCTCGGCGACCAGGACTCGATCGAGATCTTCACCCGCGAGGCGCCGGGCGACATCATCCAGCTCGAGCACTGGGGCGCCTTCTTCTCGCGCCAGCCCGACGGCCGGCTCGCGCAACGCCCGTTCGGCGCCGCGGGCTCGCCTCGCACGATCTACGCCGCCGACATCACCGGCCATGTGCTCATCCAGGTGCTGTGGGAGCAGGTCTGCAAGCGCGACATCAAGGTGTACGAGGAGTTCTTCGCGTGGCAGCTCGTCGTCAACGACGACCGCTGCCAGGGCGTCATCTGCTGGGATCTCGTCCACGGCGGGCTGAAGACGATCGGCGGCAAGAC
>CAZXZX010000153.1:0-4260 GCA_964645445.1 uncultured Gaiellales bacterium | reverse complement strand
AGCGTCGTGTCGCCGTGGGCGACGCCCGCCATGGCGAGCACAGGGATCAACAGAAGTTTTCTCATAGGAATTGTTGTCTATCACAAATCCCCACAAGAAAGGGCCCCTTTCGGGGCCCCTTCGAAAACACGTCAGATCGACGTGGGACTACGCGATGATGCGGACGTTCGTCGCCTGCGGGCCTTTTGCGCCCTCGGTCGCTTCGAACTCGACCTTCGCGCCTTCGGACAGGCTCTTGAAGCCTTCGCCCGTGATGCCCGTGTGGTGCACGAACAGGTCCTTCGCGCCGTCCTCCGGGGTGATGAAGCCATACCCCTTCTCGTCGCTGAACCACTTGACGGTTCCGGTTGCCATATTGAACTCACCTCCCTGCCTGGATCGCGAACAAGCTGGGAGGCGGTGAAGCTGCACTCCGGTACTCGTCCTTCGGTCTAGATCGCCGCATTCTACTACCACTTCGAGCGACGTCCACGCCGGCTCGAGTAAACGAGCTTCGGTCGCGCGACGGTCATTCCCGTGCTCTGGAACTGCTCTCCGTGCCCGAGCAGGGTCGCGACGCGGCTGACGTCGGCCTGCTGCTCGGGGAGAACCAGCGTGCTGCCCCGACCCGAGGCCCCCGCGCGGCCGGTGCGGCCGACACGGTGGACGTAGCCCTTGTCGTCCTCGGGCGGGTCGAAGTTGATCACGTGCGCGATCGCCTCGAGGTCGAGGCCTCGCGCCGCGACGTCGGTGGCGACGAGCGTCGTCACCTTGCCGGTGCGGAACTTCTCCAGCGCCCGCTCGCGTTGCGGTTGCGACAGGTCGCCGTGCATCGCGACGACGGAGATGCCGCGCCGGGAGAGCTTCTGCGCCAGCCGATCTGCGCCGCGCTTCGTGCGCACGAAGACGAGCGACAGGCCCGGCTCGGCCTCGAGCAGCTCGCGCAGACGGTCGATCTTGTCCCCGGCCGTGACCGGGACGAAATCGTGCTGGATGTCGCTGTCCTCGGCGGCGTCCTCGCGGCCGTTCTCGAACCGGGCCGGCGACTGCGTGTATGCGCGGGCGAGCTCGCCCACCTCGCCGTCGAGCGTGGCGGAGAAGAGCATCGTCTGCCGGGCTTCGGGGAGGCGGCGCATGATGCGCTCGACCTGGGGCTTGAAGCCCATGTCGAGCATGCGGTCGGCCTCGTCGAGGACGAGCGTACGCACCGCGTCGAGCGAGACGAGACGGCGCTCGACGAGATCCTGGAGGCGGCCCGGCGTCGCGACGACGATGTGGGCGCCCTTGAGGCGCTTCGCCTGCGCCGCGACCGGAGCACCGCCGTACGCGGCGGCAACGCGGATGTCGCGCGCCTTCGCGAGCGGCACGAGATCCTCGGTCACCTGGAGCGCAAGCTCACGCGTCGGCACGAGCACGAGCGCGGCCGGCGTCTTGCCGTCCACCGGCGCCCGCTCGACGAGCGGGATGCCGAAAGCGAGTGTCTTCCCAGACCCGGTCGGCGACTTGGCGAGCACGTCGCGGCCGCCGAGCGCGTCCGGGAGGACGAGAGACTGAATGCGAAACGGCCCGACGATGCCGCGGTCCGCGAGCGCCTGCTCGACGGCCGCGCTCACGCCGAGCGCGCGAAATGAATGCTGCATGTAGTTGTTCGACTCCTTTTGATGGTGCGGATCGAGATCACACGACTCGAAACCGCCGAAGGAGGAACGAGAAGCTGAAATCTCACGGGACGGCCCAATTGCCGTCCGTGAAATCAGCGTAGCAGACGTTCTCCGGCGCGGATCGGCATGGACACCCGGTTCGCGGGCGGCGTCAGCGGGCACGCCCACTTGTCGTCGTAGGAGCACGACGGGTTGTAGGCGAAGTTGAAGTCGAGCACGAGGCCCCCATCCTCCATGCCGAGGTCGGCGCCCTTGACCGTGTCGAGCAGGTAGCGCCCTGCGCCGTAGGTCTCCGTCCCGCGGGTGGCATCGGCGAACGGAAGGAAGAGCCCGCCGCCGTAGCCCTCGAGCCAGTAGAGGTCGAGCGCACCCAGCTCGAAGCGGGCGACGGCGAAGCGGCGGAAGGGAAAGCCGTCGATCTCGATCGCCTGCGCCTCGGCCGGCTCGACCTCGGCGAGGTAGCGGAGCGCCGGGTCGTACTCGAAGTACGCGAGCGACGTGTATCCCGGCGAGGGCGACTGCGGATGGTCGCGGAAGAGCTGCTCGCGCACGGCCTTCCACCGCTCCCAGCCCGCGCGCGGCGCCGCGGCGCGCACCTCGGCGTACACCGCGAAGATGCGGCGCTTCCAGTCGAGGAGATCGAGCTCCGGGGTCACGTCGCGACGGCGGCTTCGGTGGTGCGCCGCAGCGGCACCTCGGTGAGGAACCACGACAGCACGAACGCGATCCCGGAGATGACGGCGGCGACGATGAACACGGGATGCAGCGCATTCGAGAACGCCAGCACATAGAGCCTGTGAACATGCGGTGAGAGCGTCTTCACCGCCGACGGCGTCGCCGAGCTCGGTCCGTGGACTCCGGGCGGAAGCGTCGTCGCGAGATCCTGCCGCAGGTGATTGGCGAAGATCGCGCCGAAGGCGGCGATGCCGACCGAGCCGCCGATCTGCCGGAACATGATGGACCCCGACGTCGCGACGCCCATGACGCTGGGCGCCACCGCATTCTGGACCGCGAGCACGAGCACCTGCATGACCATGCCGAGACCGAGGCCGATCACGAGCACGTAGAACGACGTCGCCAACGTCGTCGTGTGCACGTCGAGCTGGGTGAGCAGCGCCATGCCGACGGTTGCGATCGCAGTTCCGGCGATGGGGAACGGCCGGTACTTCCCCGTGCGCGAGATGATCTGTCCACCGACGATCGAGGTCAGGAGCAGCCCGGCCATCATCGGCGTCAGCTGCAGGCCGGAGCTCGTCGGATTGCGCCCGCGGACGATCTGGAGGAACAGCGGCAGGAAGGTGATCGAGCCGAACAGTGCGATCCCGATGATGAAGCCGATCGCGGAGCTGACGACGAAGATACGGTTGCGGAAGAGCGACAACGGCAGGATCGGCTCGCTCGCACGCTGCTCGACGAACGGGAAGAGCGCGAGCAGCGCGACGCCGGCGATTCCCATCACGACGATCTCGGGCGATGCCCATGCATAGGTCGTCCCACCGAGGCTCGTCAGGAGCACGAGCGACGCAAGCCCGCCGGCGAGCAGCGCGGCGCCGAGCCAGTCGATCTTGTGCTGCACGCGCTCGGCCGGCGCGTGGAACGTCGCACCGATGACGAGGAACGCGACCACGCCGACGGGCAGGTTGACGTAGAAGATCCAGCGCCACGAGAGGTTGTCGACGAAGAACCCGCCGATCAGCGGCCCGATGACGGTCGCCACGCCGAACACCGCGCCGAAGAGCCCCTGGTAGCGCCCCCGGTCGCGGGGCGGGATGACGTCCCCGATGACGGCGATGGCGACCACGACGAGCCCGCCGGCGCCGACTCCCTGCAACGCGCGGAACGAGATGAGCTCGGCCATGTTCTGTGCGAGGCCGCACAAGGCCGATCCGACCAGGAAGATGACGATCGCCGCCTGGATGACGATCTTGCGGCCGTACAGATCGCCGAGCTTCCCATACAGCGGGCCGGAGACGGTCGACGTCAGCAGGTACGCGGTGACGACCCACGACAGGTGCGAGAGGCCGCCGAGATCGCCCACGATCGTCGGTAGCGCCGTCGAGACGATCGTCTGGTCGAGCGCCGCGAGGAGGACGACCAGCATGAGCGCCGAGAAGATGACGCGCTTACGCGGAGCACCGGTGGCCGTCGGCATAGTAGGAGCATGCCGAAGATCGACAAGTCGGAGCAGCAGTGGCGCGAGGAGCTGTCGCCGGAGCAGTTCCACGTCCTTCGCCAGAAGGGCACGGAGCGCCCGTTCACCGGCGAATACGACCACGTGTTCGAGCCGGGCACGTATGTGTGCGCGGGCTGCGGTGCGGAGCTCTTCGAGTCGGACGCGAAGTACGACTCGGGTTGCGGCTGGCCGGCGTTCTACGCTCCCGCGGGCGACAGCGCGGTCGACGAGGAAAGCGACGTGAGCCACGGCATGATCCGCACCGAGGTGCTGTGCGCGAGCTGCGGCGGCCATCTCGGGCACGTGTTCCCCGATGGGCCGCAGCCGACGGGGCTGCGCTACTGCATCAACTCGGCAGCGCTGCGGCTCGAGGAGGAGTGAGGGCTGTCCGAATCGGGCTTGTCCCAAGACCTGGAACCGTTCCAGGTCTTGGGACATGGCCCTGAG
>CAZXZX010000152.1:0-12344 GCA_964645445.1 uncultured Gaiellales bacterium | reverse complement strand
CGTTGGGTGTCGAACGAGGAGTCGCGCCGGTCCGTGCACGAGCTGCGCGCGTCCGTCGACGCGGTCGCCGTCGGGATGGGGACGGTGCGCGCCGACAGTCCACGCATCGACGCGCGTGGCGTCGACGCGGCGAGGCAGCCTCGACGGCTCGCGTTCGGTCACGGGGAGACCGAGCTCGAGCTGCGCAGCGGCCCGCTCGAAGAGGAGCTGCGCGCACTCGCCGACGAGGGCGTGCAGTCGCTCCTGCTCGAAGGCGGCCCGACCCTTGCGACCGCGTTCCTGGCGGCCGGCCTCGTCGACAAGCTCGTGCTCTTCGTCGCGCCCGTCGTCTCCGGGAGCGGGCCGCGCTTCATCGGCGAGCTCCCCGTGTCGTTCCAGGTTCACGACATGCGTGCGCGGACGCTCGGCGGCGACGTCGTGCTCGAGGGATATCTCCGAGAGATATGAGGGAGGGGGCCGGTGGTGGACCAACCCCCTCCCGCGTCCGCAGGGAGTCGCTGCTGCGGACTCCGCGACCGGCCAGCCCGGTCACAGCCCTTGGCGAGGACAACTCCCAGCTGCTTCATGAGCTTCGCGCCTGCGCGGACGCGCGTCTGTACCGAAGGCCGCTGAACCTGTTGCGGAAAAGCCGCAGCTACCTTTGTGCCGATGTTCACGGGCATCGTCCGCGCGCGCGGCAGCATCGTCTCCTTCGACAACGGAAGGCTCGTCGTCTCGGCGGCAACGAGTGCCGCCGTCGGCGACTCGGTCGCCGTCGCCGGTGTCTGCCTCACGGTCGTCGAGCTCGACGCCGGGACGCTCGCGTTCGATGTCGTCGCCGAGACGCTCGAGCGGACGACCCTCGGCCGGAAGACCGTGGGCGACGAGGTCAACGTCGAGCCCGCGCTCCGGGCCGGCGAGCCGCTCGGCGGCCACATCGTGCAGGGTCACGTCGACGGGGTCGGGAGCATGCGCGGCAGTGCAGACGGCCTGACCTGGTTCGACGCGCCTGCGGACATCCTGCGCTACTGCGTGGAGAAAGGCTCGGTTGCCGTGGACGGAACCTCGCTGACCGTGGCCGCCCTCGACGAGCGCGGCTTTGCCGTCGCGCTCGTCCCGCACACGCTCGAGGCGACGACGCTCGGCGCGCTCGATCCCGGCGACGCGGTCAACCTCGAGGTGGATGTGATTGCGAAGTACGTCGAGAGACTTACGATGGCCGAGTGAGCTTCGCGACCGTCGAGGAGGCGATCGAGGAAATCCGCTCCGGGCGGATGGTCGTCGTCGTCGATGCCGCCGATCGCGAGAATGAGGGCGACCTCACCATCGCCGCGCAGTTCGCGACGCCCGAGGCGATCGCGTTCATGGCGAAGGAGGGCCGCGGCCTCATCTGCCTCTGCCTCACGGGCGAGCGGTGCGACGCGCTCGGGCTGCGGATGATGACCGACCGCAACGAGACGCCGTACGGGACGGCGTTCACCGTCTCGATCGAGTCGCGTGAGGGAATCTCGACGGGGATCTCCGCCCACGACCGCGCGCACACGATCCAGGTCGCGATCGACGCGTCGAAGGACGGAAGCGATCTCGTGCAGCCCGGCCACGTGTTCCCGTTGCGCGCTCGCGACGGCGGCGTCCTCGTGCGCACGGGGCAGACCGAGGCTTCGGTCGACCTCGCCCGCCTCGCAGGGCTCATCCCCGCCGGCGTCATCTGCGAAGTGATGAAGGACGACGGGACGATGGCGCGCGTCCCCGACCTCGAGGAGTTCTGCGCGCGCCACGACATGAAGCTCGTCACCGTCGCCGACCTGATCGAGTACCGGCGTCGCCACGAGCAGCTCGTCGAACGTCAGGTGACGGTGCAGCTCCCGACCGCGTACGGCGACTTCGATGCCGTTCTCTTCCGCGAGACCCTCACCGGCAAGCAGCACGTCGCGCTCGTCCACGGCGACGTCGACGGCGCCGACGACGTCCTCGTGCGCGTTCACTCGGAGTGCCTCACCGGTGACGTCTTCCACTCGCTCCGCTGCGACTGCGGTGAGCAGCTCGACGTCGCGATGAAGCTCATCGCCGACGAGCCGCGCGGCGTCCTCCTGTACATGGCGCAGGAAGGCCGCGGGATCGGCCTGCTGAACAAACTGAAGGCGTACGAGCTGCAGGAGGGCGGGCTCGACACGGTCGAGGCGAACCTCGCGCTCGGGTTCGGCGCCGACGAGCGGGAGTGGGGGATCGGCAATCAGATCCTCAGCGAGCTCGGCCTCACCACGATCCGGCTCCTGACGAACAACCCGAAGAAGGTGTCCGGCTTGCAGGCGTACGGCCTCGAGGTGACCGAGCAGGTGCCGATCGAGATGCCGCCCCATCCCGAGAACCGGCGCTATCTGGCCGCCAAGCGGGATAAGCTCGGCCACGGTCTGCACCATCAGGGTCTGCGGTTCGAGGAGGATGCGTGAGCGATCAGAGCGGCGAGCACTGGCCGGGCGAGCAGTTGGTCGAGGAGGAGGCCGTGGCGGAAGCCGCGGCTGCGGTCGAGGCACCGCGCGAGGCGGACGAGGACACGGGCGAGGAGCCTTTGGTCGTCGCCGGCGACGGGCACATCGCGCTCGAGCAGGACGAGCATCTGGCCGGCCATGCACCCGGTGCGCTCGACATCCCCGACGGTGTCGACCTCATCGCCGGCTCGCCGGAAGGCACGCGCAAGCGCATCGCGATCGTCCTGTCCCGCTTCAACGGCGACGTGACGAACAGGCTGCTCGAGTCGGCGCTCGCCGAGCTTGCGCGCGCGGGCATCGACCAGGAGCACATCACCGTCATGCCCGTGCCCGGCGCCTTCGAGCTGCCGCTCGGCGCCATGGCGCTCGCGAAGACCCGCCGCTACGTCGCGATCATCGCGCTCGGCTGCGTCATCCGCGGCGAGACGGCGCACTTCGAGTACGTCGCCGGCGAGGCGGCCTCCGGCCTCCAGCTCGCCGCGCTCGAGACGGGCGTGCCCGTCGCGTTCGGCGTCCTCACCACCGAGAACCTCGAGCAGGCCATGGCCCGCGCGGACAAGGGCGGCGAGGCTGTGCGCAGCGCGCTCGAGATGGCCGATCTCTTCAACCAGATCCGCGCGTCCGCGAAGGCAGGAACCTAGGCTTTCGCTACACTGGCGCGCCGATGTCGAAGGTCTGCGCCATCTGCGGGAAGAAGCCCGGTTTCGGGAACCACCGGAGCCATTCGATGGTGGCCACGAAGCGCCGCTTCAACCCGAACCTGCAGCACGTCCGCGCCGTCATCGACGGCAAGCCCACCCGGGCATACGTCTGCACGCGCTGCCTCAAGGCCGGCAAGGTCCAAAAAGCGGTTTGAGCCTCAGCGATCGACTCCGCGAGTGGCGGATCGATCGCATGACCGACCGTGTCGCCCGGCGTCCCCACGGGAAGCAGGCGCGCGGGACGTACGGCTCGCCGACGTCCCACGACTTCGCGTGGCCGCACGTGCTCGACGCTCTCGCGCTCGGCCCGAGCGATCGGCTGCTCGACGTCGGCTGCGGCGGTGGTGTGTTCCTCCGCCACGTGCGCGAGGCCGTCGGCTGCGAGGTCGCCGGTGTCGATCACAGCCGTGACATGGTGAGGCTGGCCGCGCCGTTCGCCGTCCTCGGGAGCGCCGAGCAGCTTCCGTTCGCGGACGGCGCGTTCACCGCGGTCTCGTCCGTCGTCGCGTTCTTCTTCTTTCCCGATCCGGTGCGCGCACTGCGCGAGATGCGGCGCGTGCTCGATTCCGACCGCGGTCGCGTCGCGATCTACACGACCGCGCCCGAGGCGAAGGGCTCGCCTGCGGCGCCGTATCCACTGGCGACGCGCGGCCACTTCTACGAGGACGAGGAGCTCGTCGGCCTCGCGCGCGAAGCGGGGTTCGGGGAGGCGCGCATCGCCTACCGCGAGCCGTGGGCGCAACTCTTGGTCGCGGGGTAGCGTCCAATCCGCTGGTGCATGCAGTCTCGTCTTCATCGCTCGGTCGGATAACGATCGCGAACGCCGCGATCGAGCACATCGTGGGTGAGACGGCCCGCGAGTGCTACGGCGTCGTTGCAATGGCCGGCCCGAAGTGGCTGCCCGAGCGCGTCCGCAAGGGGATCGAGATCGGTCGCGACGGGGACGAGGTGACGATCGACCTGCACGTCGTCGTCGAGTACGGGCTGAACCTCGCCGAGGTCGCGTCCACGATCAGGAACCGCGTCGCGTACGAGGTCGGCCGCATGACCGGGCTCCCGATCCGCGCCGTCGAGGTGCACGTCGACGACGTGCGGACACCGAAATGAACCTCAACGGCGACCTCGAGGCGCTGCAGAAGGTCGTCGACGGCGCGCTCGCCTCGCTCGAGGCGAACCGGGAGCGCATCGACGATCTCAACGTCTATCCCGTTCCCGACGGCGACACGGGTACGAACCTGACGATGACAGTGCGCGCGGTCGCCGACGCGGTGGAGAGCACCTCCGCCTCGAGCCGCAGGTCGCTGGCGCGGGACGTCGCGCGCGGCGCCCTCATGGGAGCGCGTGGCAACTCCGGCGTCATCTTCTCGCAGATCGTCCGCGGCGCCGCCGACGTGCTCGGCGAGACGGACGAGCCGCATATCGACGCGAACGCCGCCGCGCAAGCGCTGCGGGGCGCATCCGACGCCGCCTACCGCGCGGTGCGCCGGCCGGTGGAGGGGACGATGCTGTCCGTCATCCGCGAGCTCGCAGAGGAAGCGGAAGCGCGCGCGCACGAGAGTCCCGCCCTCGGAGCTCTCCTCGTCGAGCTCGTGCGGCGCGGCGAGCTTGCCGTTGCGCGGACGCCGGAGCAGCTGCAGATCCTGCGCGACGCGGGCGTCGTGGACGCGGGCGGCGCAGGTCTGCTCGAGCTCGTCCGCGGCGTCGCGGCGATCGTCAGCGGCGAGCCGCTCCCCGCACCCGCGCCGCGAGACGAGCACCTCGGCTTCGAGGCGATCCACCAGGAGCTCTCGCCGTACCGCTACTGCACCGTCTTCCTCGTCGAGGGCAGGGATCTCGACCGCGACGCGCTCGAAGAACGGCTCGAGCAGCTCGGCGACTCCCTCCTCGTCGTCGGCGACTCGAACGCGCTGAAGGTCCACGTGCACACCGACGATCCGGGCGCGGCGCTCTCGCTCGGCACCGCGGTCGGCTCGATCGACGGCGTCGAGATCGCGAACATGCACGAGCAGACGCAGGAGCGCGAGGAGCGCCTGCTCGCCGCCGTCCCCGACGCCCCCGTCGAGCCGGCGACCACGGGCGTCGTGGCGGTCGTCGCGGGCGCCGGCAACCGCCGCCTGTTCGAGCAGCTCGCCCAGGGAATGGGGCCGATCGCGATCGTCGAGGGCGGTCAGACGATGAACCCGTCCACCGCCGATCTCCTCACCGCCGTGCACTCGCTCCCCTCGGAGCAGGCGGTCGTCCTCCCGAACAACTCGAACATCGTCCTCGCGGCGGAGCACGCAGCCGCGCATGCGGGACGGCCCGTCGAGGTCGTCGCCGCCGACTCGATCCCGGCCGGGCTCGCCGCGATGGTCGCGTTCGACGGCTCTCGCACCGCCGCCGACAACGCAGCCGAGATGCGAGACGCCGTCGCCGCGGTCGCCGCCGGCGAGGTGACGGTCGCTTCACGCGACGTCGAGCTCGGAGGCGTTCCGATACGCAAGGGCGAGTGGCTCGGCCTCGCCCACGGGACGCCGGTCGCGGGCGGCACCGACTTCGAGGACGTCGCCGCCGCGGTCGTGAACGCCCTCCTCGCGGAGCCGCGTGACCTCCTTACGCTCCTCGCCGGCCGGGACGCGCCTCCGCTCGACGAGCTCGTCGAGCGCATCGAGGCCGAGCATCCCGATCTGGACGTCGACGTCCAGGACGGCGGCCAGCCTCACTACCACCTGCTTCTCGCCGCCGAGTAGGCTCCGGAGGTGGCCGGACCCGTCCGGATCCTTCTCGTGGAGGACAATGCCGTCTTCCGCGAGGCGCTCGAGCTGCTGTTCTCGCTTCGCGACGACGTCGAAGTGGTCGCGTCGGTCGGTGACGGCGCGGCGGCGGTGCCGGCGTGTATCGAGCACCAGCCGGACGTCGTGCTGATGGACTACCGGCTGCCCGGGCTCGACGGCGTGCAGGCGACGCGCGCGGTGCGTGCCGCGTGCCCGGACGCGGCGGTCGTCTGCCTGACCGCGTCCGCCGGGGGGCGCGAGATCGAGGCGCTTCAGGAGGCGGGCGCGACCGCGTGCTTGCGCAAGGACCAGGAACTGGAGGAGATCGTCGAGGCGATCAAGGCCGCCGCCGAGAGTCGCGCGTGGACCTGAGCGCCGCCAACACTGCGATCGTCCTCGACTCGACGGCGGACTTCCCCGATGCGGCGCAGCGCTTCCCGAACTGGCACGTCGTGCCGCTGTACGTCAACTTCGGAACGGAGAGCTATCGCGACGGCATCGACCTGACCGCGACGCAGTTCTACGAGCGGCTCCGCACCTCGCAGGTGATGCCGACGACGTCCCAGCCGACGCCGGGCGACTTCCGCGCCGTGTACGAGGAGCTCGCCTCGTACGAGCGGATCCTCTCCCTCCACATCGGCGCGACCTTCTCCGGCACGTACCAGAGCGCCAACCTCGCGGCAGACGACCGCGTGCGCACGATCGACACCGAGACCGCGTCCGTCGCCATCACGATGCTCGCGCTCGCCGTCCAGCGCCGGCTCGATCGCGGCACGACCGACGAGGAGGTCGATGCGCTCGTCGAGCGATACAAGCGCGGGCACGACCTGCTGTTCACCGTCGACACGCTCGAGTTCCTCGCACGGGGCGGGCGCATCGGCCGTGCGAAGGCGTTCGCCGGCGAGCTGCTGAACGTGAAGCCGATCCTCACCATTCGCGACGGCGAGGTCGTCCCGGTGAAGCGCGTTCGCGGGAACCGCAAGGCATTCCAGGAGTTCGTCGACGCCGTACGGACGGGGACGGTGGATGGTCCCGGGCTGCGCTTCGGCACCGCGCACGCCGACGCGCCCGAGCGCGCAGCCGAGCTCGCGAAGATGGTGCGCGACCTGCGTCCGCAGGCGACGATCGAGGTCGAGACCCAGCTCGGCGCCGTCATCGGCACGCATGCCGGCCCGGGGACGGCCGGCTTCTTCTGGTACGAAGACGAGGTCTGAGCCGCCCGACCTTCATTCTCGACCCGCGGTCCGTCCGGTCCGCGCTCTAGTGTCACGGACGCTCTGGCGCTGAGCGCGATGACCGAGGCCCGTCGACAGACGGCATTTGCAGGCCTGGACCGACCGCAGGCCTGGCCTGCCACGCGCGGGCGCCCGCGGCCCGAGCGCCTCGAGGCGGCGCTCGACACGCTCGACGGCGTCGGCGTGACCCTGAAGCGGCGCCTCGCGAAGCTCGGCCTCGAGACGATTCGCGATCTCCTCGAGCACGCGCCGCGCCGGTACGAGGCGGCCGCGGACGAGGTTGTGATCGCGGAGCTGCGCGGCGACGACGAGGTCGTCGTCACCGGCGAGGTGCTGAACGTGTCGAAGCGTCCGCTGCGCGGGCGGCGCACGCTCGTCACCGCGCGCATCACCGACGGCACGGCGACGATCGGCGCGACGTGGTTCAACCAACCGTGGATCGCCGACCAGCTGAGGCCCGGGATGCGCGTTCGGCTGCGCGGCAAGAACGGGCGCTACGGCTTCGACGTGAAGTCTCACGACGTGGGCGAGGCTCGGGCCACCGCCGACTTCGCGCCGGTCTACCCGGCGGCGGAGGAGATCCCGGCGAAGACGGTGCGTCGCGCCGTCGAGGCGGCGCTGCCCCACGTCGCCGACTTCTTCGACCCGCTTCCGGCAGAGCTGCGCGAGCGTGAGGCGCTGCCGCTGAAGCGCGACGCGCTCGCGGTAGTCCACCGACCGCGGAGCGAGGACGAGGCAGAGCGCGGGCGGCAGCGGCTCGCCTTCGACGAGCTCCTCATGCTCCAGGTCGCCATCGCGAGCCGCGCGGCCGCCCGCGCACGCACGCTCGCGCCGTCGCTGGGCGGGCCGGGCGAGTTGATCGAGCGGTACCGCAAGGCCCTTCCGTTCGCGCTGACGCCGTATCAGGAGCAGGCGGTCCGGGAGATCGACGACGACCTCGAGCGCACGACGCCGATGCACCGCCTCCTCCAGGGGGACGTCGGCTCGGGCAAGACCGTGGTGGCGCTCTATGCGCTGCTGCGCGCCGTCGAGCACGGCCGGCAGGGAGCGCTGATGGCGCCGACGATGACGCTCGCCGAGCAGCACTTCCTGACGACCGCGGACATCTGCCTCGAGCTCGGGGTCACGTGCACGCTGCTGACGGGCGCCTCGAAGAAGGCGATGCTCGGTGCCGACATCGTCGTCGGCACGCATGCGCTCATCCAGGAAGGCGTCGAGCTCCGCGACCTCGCCGTCGCCGTCGTCGACGAGCAGCACCGCTTCGGAGTGGAACAGCGAGAGGCATTGACCGAGGGGCGAGGGCCGCACGTGCTGCACATGACCGCGACGCCGATCCCCCGCACGCTCGCGCTCACAGTCTACGGCGACCTCGCGCTCTCGACGATCGCGAAGCCGCCTGCGTCGCGGAAGCCCGTGATCACGACGCACATCACGAAGGAGCGCGTCCCGGAGGCATACACGCGGCTCACCCGGCTCCTGCGCGAGGGCCGGCAGGCGTATGTCGTGTGCCCGCTGATCGAGCAGTCGGAGACGAACGCCGCCCGCGCCGCCGAGGCGGAGGCGGTGCGGCTCCAGCGCGCCGAGCTCCGTGACTTCCGCGTCGGTTGCCTCCACGGGCGGCTGCGTCCGGACGAGCGCCGCGCCGTGATGGCGCGGTTCAAGGCGGGAGAGATCGACGCGCTCGTCGCGACGACGGTGATCGAGGTGGGCGTCGACGTTCCGAACGCGACGGTGATGATCGTGCAGGAGGCCGACCGCTTCGGCCTCGCCCAGCTTCATCAGCTGCGCGGGCGGGTCGGCCGCGGCGCCGAGCAGTCGTTCTGCGTGCTCGTCTCGCGGTCGAAGGACGAACTGACCGAGAGCGCCCGGCAGCGCCTCGAAGCGCTCGTCGAGTCGAACGACGGATTCGCCCTCGCGGAGAAGGATCTCGACATTCGCAACACCGGGCAGCTGCTGGGATTGCGGCAATCCGGCGCATCCGACCTTCGCTTCGCCGACTTCAAGCGCGACCGGCCCTTGCTCGAGCGGGCGCGCTCTATAGCTCTTCGATCGCCGGCGCCGCTCGAATCGCCGGGCTGAGCGTCCCCCAGACCGCCATCGACAGCCCGCAGCCGGCGAGGACGGCGATCGTCGTTCGGGCGGACACGCTCGCGAGGAGGAAGCCCGCCAGGAGCGGGCCGAGCGCGCCCGCACCGTTCGTGAGGGAGCTGACCGCCGCCGTCGTGCGGCCGATGAGCCGGTCCGGCGTGAGCGAGAGCTGGTACGGCCAGACGATCGAATCCGTCGTTGGGATCGCGAGCGCCGTGGGGATGATGCTCGCCGTCAGCACGTAGACGCTCGGCCAGACGAGAAAGAGCGCACAGCCGGCCCAGGTCCAGAACTCGAGCACGATGAGCGCGCGCGTCGGCAGCAGCCTGCGCACGAACGGCGAGATGACGGAGCCGACGAAGAGGAACACGCCGAAGACGGCGACGAGCGCTCCGATCTCTCCGCTCGACAGGCCTTGCCTCTTGCCTATGACCACAACGGCGAGCGACACGCCCGGGAACACGATCTGCGACAACGTGAAGATGCCTACGACGGTGCGGAGAAACGGGCTCGTCCAAAGGAAGCGCAGGCCCTCGACGAGGCTGTGCAGCATCGGCCCGGACTCGCGCGGGCGCTCCTCTTCGAAGGGCGTGCGCATCCCGAGGAGCGAACCGGTCGACGCCGCGTATGACCCGGCGTCGGCGAAGAACGGCAGCGACCGCGCGATGCCGAAGAGGACGCCTCCGAGAGGCGGCCCGGCGAGCCGCACGATCGCGATGCGCCCGGTGAGGACGCTCATCGCCATGGGCAATTGCGGCTTCGGGACGACCGAACGCATCGCGCCCATCTGCGCGCCGCCGAAGAACGCGGCGCCTGCGCCCTCGACGAACGCGACGATCGGAATCTCCCAGTAGACGACGTGATGAGCGAGCACCGCGACGCCGAGCGCGGCGACGGTCGCGGTGCGCACGACGTCGGAGAGGATCATCAGCCGCTTGCGACTGAACCGGTCGGCCGCGAGACCCGCAGGGAGCGCTAACAGCCAGAGCGGGAGGGCGCGGGCGGATGCGACGATCCCTGCCTTCGCGGCCGAGTGGGTCAACGCGAGCACGAGCAGCGGGTACGCGATCTGCGTCGTTTGCGTACCGACGTTCGACAGCAGTTGCCCGCCCTGGAGCAGCACGAAGTCGCGGTTGCGGCGCAGGGGGACCGTTTCCACGCGGCCCACCGTATACGGGTGATGAACAGACGCGACTTCCTGCTTTCCCTCGCCCTGGCGCCCTCGGTACTCGCGCACGAGCCGCTCGCGTACGTCACCGCCGACACGGAGGCGCAGGTCGTGCTCGTCGGGATGACGAGCGGACGGGTGTACCGCCGCATCCCGACGCTGCCGTCGCCGTTCAGCATCGAGCGCGTCGGCATGCTCGCGGTCGTCGCGCACACGGTCAGCGGACGCGTGACCGTGCTCGAGCGCCACGAGATCGAGGGCTTCGGCGAGCCGCGCTACACGGCGGCTGCACACGACGGTCGGCACGCGTTCGTCAGCGACTCCGGGCACGGCGAGCTCGTCTCCGTCGACGTCGTCCGCGGGGCGATCGTCGGCCGCGTGAAGCTGTCGCAGTGGCCGCGGCACGTCTCGCTCGCGCCCGACGGGCGCACGCTGTGGGTCTCGCTCGGCACCGCGTCGAATGCGATCGCGGTGGTCGACGTCGGGAACCCGGCGCGGCTGCGCCACGTGCGCACTGTGAAGCCGCCGTTCCTCGCGCACGACGTCGGCTTCGCTCCCAGCGGGCGCGCGTGGATCACGTCGGGGGAGCAGAGCCGCATCTCCGCGCACGGCCGCCTCCTGTCCGCGGACGGCGCCCCGCAGCACGTGACGTTCCTCGGCGACCGTGCGTACGTGACGAGCGGCGCGTCCGGGACGATCCGCGTCTACCACGAGCCGAGCGCGCGGCTGCTCGCGACGACGCGGATCCCGGTCGGCTCCTACAACGTGCAGTTCGCGGCCGGCCGCGTGCTCACGCCGTCGCTCGACGAGGGCACGCTGACGGTGCTCGACCCGAGCGGGACGGTGCGCGAGAAGGTGCGCGTCGCTCCGTCGTCGCACGACGCCTGCCTCGCGTTCGAGTAGGTCGGCGAGCGCCCGCACCCTGGACGAGGAGTACGTTTGCCGCCGATGCGCATCATCGCCGGCACGCGCAAGGGGCACACCATCCACGCACCGCGCGGCGCGGACACACGGCCGACCTCGGATCGCGTGCGCGAGAACGTCTTCAACATCCTCGGTCCGATCGACGGCGCGGCCGTGCTCGACCTCTACGCCGGCTCGGGCGCGATGGGCATGGAGGCGCTCTCGCGCGGCGCCGTCCGAGCCGTGCTCGTGGAGTCGGATCGCGACGCCGTTCGGACGATCGAGCGGAACCTCGACAAGCTCCGCCTGAAGGCGACCGTGCTCGAGCGCGATGCGCTCGCCGTCCTCGCAACCGAGAGGACGAAGTACGATCTCGTGTTCGTCGACCCGCCGTACGACATGTATCCCGAACTCGAATCGAAGCTCGCCCGCTATCTCCCCCGTGTCCTCGGCGACGACAGCGTCGTCGTGCTCGAGACGGACGCGCGCACCGAGCCGAAGCTCCCGCTGGAGCAACGCACGAGCCGGAAGTACGGACAGACGCGCGTGACGGTGTACGGCCGGTGATCACCGCGATCTGTCCGGGCTCGTACGACCCGGTGACGAACGGCCACGTCGACGTGATCACGCGCGCGGCCGGCATCTTCGACCGCGTCGTCGTCGGCGTCGTCGGCAACCCGCACCACAAGGAGCCGATGTTCACGACCGATGAGCGCATCGAGTTCCTCCGCTTCGCGACCGCGCACCTCGAAAACGTCGAGATCGACGTCTTCCGCGAGCTCGTCGTCGAGTTCGCGCACAGGTGGCAGGCCAAGGCGATCGTCAAGGGGCTGCGCGTCATCTCCGACTTCGAGTGGGAGTTCCAGATGAACCAGCTCAACCGCCATCTCGCGCCCGACGTCGAGACGGTCTATGTCATGGCGAGCCCGAACGTGAGCTTCGTCTCGTCGAGCGGCGTGAAGGAGATCGCGGCGTTCGGCGGCGACGTCTCGGAGCTCGTGCCGGAGCCCGTTGCGCGGCGGTTCAAG
>CAZXZX010000151.1:0-4827 GCA_964645445.1 uncultured Gaiellales bacterium | reverse complement strand
TGTGGCACTTGTCGCACAACGGAATGCTCTCGTCGTCCCACACCCACAACTCCGCGAGCCGCACGACGTCATCGGCGACCCGGGCTCGAGCCGGATCGTTGCTGCGAAGATTCGCGGTGCCCGTGATGTTCGTGGACGTGGAGGTGAGGATGATCCCCGCGACGGCCGGGCCCAGCGCGTCCAGCGCGCCCGCTTGCGGCGGCTGCGCGGCGCCTTGCGCCTCGTTCCAGATTTGATTGCGGAGCTTATCGTCCATGATCGGGTAGATCATGCGACGAAGCATCGCCAGATCGGCCTCGTACCAATGCACGATGGCTTCCTGCCGGTCCCAGTCCGCGACCCCTTCGTTGATCACGCCGATGTCCGAGGGGTCGGCCACCAGCATCATCGTCGCCTCGTCTCGATCCGTGAGCACCTTGGCGACCATCGTGCCGTAGACCCGCGCGAGCTGGCCCGCCATCGTCACGCTGAGGCCCGCGTCCGAGTCGTGCCAGATGCGATGCCACTCCTCCCGGGCCGCTTCGCTCCTGCGCACGAAAATCCGCGAAATCCAGCCCTGATTGCTACACTGGCGAGACCATTTTCACCGGTTCGGGAAATGGGCCTGCGGGCCCATTTTTTGTGAAGGGGGACTTCTCGGTGGCAGACGTACGGCAGAAGGAGAGACAGCTGCAAAGCGAGATCGGCACGCGCATCGAAGGCAGCCTCGACGGCGTCGAGGTGCTTGCGGTCGAGCTGCAGAGCCCCGATCGCTTCACCGTCTTCGTCGACCATCCAGGCGGCGTCGACCACGCGCTCTGCGCGCGCGTCACCGATCTCCTGCGCGACTACCTGCGCGAGTACAGCATCGACGTCTCGTCCCCCGGCATCGAGCGACCGCTGCGCAAGCCCGAGCACTTTGCCGGCGCCGTCGGGCGCCGCGTGAAGGTCCGAACGCTCGGGCGTCGGCAGCTGAAGGGCGAGCTCGTCGCCGCGAACGCGAGCCACGTGAAGGTCGACGACACCGAAGTCCCGTACGACGAGATCGTCCGGGCGAACCTGATCGACGAGAGGGTGTGAGATGAGCCAGGAGATCATCGAAGCCGTTCGCGAGATCGAGCGCGACAAGGGGATCGAGGAAGGCGCGCTCGTCGCGGCGCTCGAGGACGCGCTCCTCGCGGCGTACAAGAAGACACCGGGTGCGTCTCGTCACGCGACCGTCGAGATGGACGACGCCGGGGACTTCCGTGTGTTCTCGATCGAGCTCCCGGAGGACATCGAGACCCGGCTGCTCGAGGAGGCGCGCGAGCGCAAGCTCGAGGAGCTCGAGCGGCTCGAGGAGGAGACCGGCGAGCGCCAGCACACCCTCATCTCGGACGACGACCTCGACATCGACTGGTCCGACATCCCCGAGAACCAGATCCAGCGCGAGGACGTGACGCCCGAAGGCTTCGGGCGCATCGCTGCGCAGACGGCGAAGCAGGTCATCCTCCAGCGCATCCGCGAGGAAGAGCGGCGGATGATGTACGACGAGTACATCGACCGGGTCAGCGAGGTCGTCACCGGCATCGTGCAGCAGGCCGGCGACCGCAACAACGTCCTCGTCGACCTCGGCAAGGTCGAGGCGCTGCTTCCGCGCTCCGAGCAGGTCGACGGCGAGCGCTATGAGCAGGGCTCGCGCATCAAGGCCGTCATCACCGAGGTGCGGTCCGGGACGAAAGGCCCGCAGGTCATCCTGTCGCGTCGCGACCCGGAGCTGATCAAGACGCTGTTCGAGCTCGAGGTACCGGAGATCGCCGACGGACTCGTCGAGATCCGCGGCGTTGCGCGTGAGCCCGGTTATCGCTCGAAGATCGCGGTCGAGTCACACACGCAGGGCGTCGACCCGGTCGGCGCGTGCGTCGGCCCGCGTGGCTCGCGTGTGCGCATGGTCGTGTCCGAGCTGCGTGGCGAGAAGATCGACATCATCCCGTGGAACCCCGAGCCGGCGCGATTCGTCGCGAAGGCGCTGTCGCCGGCGCGTGTCCGCGAGGTGTACCTCGACGACGACGCGAAGGAGGCGACGGTCGTCGTCCCCGACGACCAGCTCGCGCTCGCGATCGGCAAGGAGGGCATGAACGCCCGCCTCGCCGCGCGGCTCACCGGCTGGAAGATCGACATCCAGAGCGACACCGAGTTCGCGCAGGCCGAGGCCGACGTCGCATACGGCGGCGGCGGCGACGAGCAGGACCTGTCCGGCCGCTGCAGCGCGATCCTCGCGAACGGCAAGCGGTGCCCGAACGCCGCGCTGCCCGGGTCCCGCTTCTGCGGCGTGCCCGCGCACCAGGCGCTCGCGCTCGAGGGCGTCCCGGACGACGAGGAGCCGATGGTCCCGGAGGACGAGCCGGAGCTCGAGGCAGTGATCGCGCCACCGGAGGTGGAGAGCGTCGGTCTCGAGGGTCTGCCGGAGCCGGAGGTCACGGAGATCGAGTCGGAGGCGCCGGCCGACGCGGCCGCGACGCATGGGCCGTCTGCGGAGGCCATCGCCGAGGCGGAGGACGAGGTCGACCTCGACACGGTCACGCACGAGGTGGCGCCGCCGGAGGAGATCCCGGCCGGGATCCCGGTGGAGGTCGAGGAATCGGAGTAATGGCGGAACCGGTCAGGCGTTGCGCCGGCTGCAACCGGCGCATGCCGCAGCGCGAGCTCGTCCGCTTCGTCCTGCGCGACGGCGAGCTCGTGACCGGCCGGACCGAGCCCGGCCGCGGCATCTACACATGCCGGAAACTGAGCTGCTTCGAACGCGCCCGTTCGCAGCGCAGGTTCGGGGCCGTACGGGTCGATCCCGGGCTCGCGCGCATCTACACTGGTGAGTCGCATGGCTAACGGAGGCAAGCCCAACCGTCCGCTTCGCCCGCGCGGCGGCGGCGGCGCCGCCGGCAGGCGCCGGCGCGTCGTCATCGACAATCAGGCGGCGCGTCCTCGTCAGGACGGCCGTCAGGCGCGCGGCCGCAACGACGGTCCGCCGCGCGAGCCTCGCACGCAGGCTCCGGTCCAGCCGACCGGTCCGGTCACCGTGGAGTCGGGCGTCACCGTCCGCGACTTCTCGCAGGCGCTCGGGGTCCCGATGGGCCAGCTCATCAAGATGCTGATGGATCTCGGCAACCTCAAGACCGCGACGCAGTCGCTGACCGACGAGGAAGTCGAGCTGATCGGCGCCGAGCTCAAGCGCGAGATCCAGATCAAGCACGCCTCCGACGAGGACGAGGAGCCGGAGACGTTCGAAGACGCCGAGGACTCGCTCGTGACGCGGCCGCCGGTCGTGACGATCATGGGCCACGTCGACCACGGCAAGACGACGCTGCTCGATGCGATCCGCAACGCGAAGGTCGTCGCGACCGAGGCAGGCGGCATCACGCAGCACATCGGCGCCTATCAGGTGAACGTCGACGGCCGGAAGGTCACGTTCCTCGACACGCCGGGCCACGAGGCGTTCACGGCGATGCGCGCCCGCGGCGCGAAGGTGACCGACATCGCGGTGCTCGTCGTCGCCGCCGACGACGGCGTCATGCCGCAGACGAAGGAGTCGATCTCGCACGCGCGCGCAGCAGAGGTCCCGATCGTCGTCGCGATCAACAAGATCGACCTGCCCGACTCCAACATCGATCGCGTCAAGGCCGAGCTCGCGCAGGAAGGGCTGCAGCCGGAAGAGTGGGGTGGGACGACGCAGTTTGCGGAGGTGTCGGCGAAGACCCAGGTCGGGCTCGACGCGCTGCTCGAGAAGATCCTGCTCGTCGCCGACCTCGAGCTCGATCCGAAGGCGAACCCGAACACCGAGGCGTCCGGCCCGATCATCGAGTCGCGCCTCGACGTCGGTCGCGGCCCCGTCGCGACGATGCTCGTGCATCGCGGCACGCTCATCGTCGGCGACGCGATCGTCGCAGGCGACGCGCACGGCCGCGTGAAGGCGCTCTTCAACTACAAGGGCGAGAAGATCCAGAAGGCGCTGCCGGGCGAGCCCGTGGAGATCCTCGGCTTCGACAAGCCGCCGCCCGCCGGCGAGCTCGCCCGTGTCGTCGAGAACGACCGAACGGCGCGCGAGCTGGCGACGCGGCGTTCGGAGCGGCTCCGCCGCGAGCAGCTGGCGACCCAGCGCACGAGCGGCGTCTCGCTCGAGAACCTCTTCGACCAGATGCAGACCGGGGAGGTCGCCGACCTGAATCTCGTCGTCAAGGGCGACGTCGTCGGCTCCGTCGAGGCGGTCGTCTCCGAGCTCTCGAAGTTCGAGCACTCGGAGGTGCGCCTGAACGTCATCCACCAGGGCGTCGGTGCGATCACCCAGAACGACATCATGCTCGCCTCCGCGTCCGACGCGCTCATCGTCGGCTTCAACGTGCGGCCCAACGCCGAGGCGCGCGAGCTGGCGCAGCGCGAGGGCGTCGAGATCCGCACGTACAACGTCATCTACCAGCTCACCGACGACATCGAGCAGGCGCTCGTCGGCAAGCTCGCCGCCGTCAAGACGGAGGAGACCATCGGCGAGGCTGAGGTGCGGGCGCTGTTCAAGGTCTCTCGTCTCGGCACGATCGCGGGCTGCATGGTCACGCACGGCGTCGTCCGCCGGAACGCGGACGTGCGAGTCATCCGCGACGGCACCGTCATCTACACGACGACGATCGCGGCGCTGAAGCGCTTCAAGGACGACGCACGCGAAGTGGCGGAAGGCTTCGAGTGCGGCATCCTGCTCGACGGCTTCAACGACGTGAAGGAAGGCGACGTCCTCGAGGTGTTCGAGACGCGCGAGGTCGAGCGCACGTCCCTCGAAGAGTCGCCGTCTGCGGCGTAAGCCGAAAGTGCTGCGCACTTTCG
>CAZXZX010000150.1:0-3170 GCA_964645445.1 uncultured Gaiellales bacterium | reverse complement strand
GCCTCCGAGTCGGCCGACCGCCGCAGCCGGCTCCGAGAGTCGGCATTGGCGACGGCGACCGCAGCGAACTCCGCGAAATCGCGCAGACGCGTCTCGGTGGCCGCAGCAAGCGGCTCGGCGCGCTTGCCCCCGACCCACATCAGTCCCCACACCGCACCGTTCACGACGATCGGCGCGGCGACCAGCGAGCGGATCGCAGAGTCACGCAGAGCGTCTGCGGTCGGTCCCGTCAGGTCGGAGACGTCGTCGACCCGTACCGGCCGGCCCGAGGCGACGACCGATGCGTGCAGCCCCGGCCCCTCGAGTGGCCACCGGCTGCCGATCGGGAACCTCGGCGCGTCGAGCGAGGCGATCACCGTAGTCGACCGATCCGGGTCGATCCGCTCGACCGAGATCGCGTCGGCCTCGATCGCCTGGACGACGGCCCGGGCGACCGCGGCAAACAGATCGCTCAGCGACGAGCCCTCGGCCACGAGCGTCGCGACATGCCTCAGGGCGGCCTGAGCTCCTGCCTGCCGTCGCAGCGCCGCTTGCGACGCTGCTCCCGCCACCGCCACCGACACGAGCTCGGCGAATGCGTCGATGCACGCCGTCGCGTCGGGCTGTGACGACTCGTGCGGTCGTGCGCACAGGGCACCCCAGGTTGCGCCGTCGACGACGACCGGTGACGTCAGGGCGGAGTCGAGCAGATTCACGGCGCCGCTCGGCGAGCGGCCGGCCTTCGGCAACGCCGGGTCGCCGAGCGACGCCAGGACCGTCGTCCCCCCGTCCGGGTCTTGCCGCAGCAGCCACACGGTGCCGTCGAGAAGGCGCGCGACCTCGGAGACGACCGTGTCGAAGAGCTCGTCCAGCTCCGCGCGTCGCGCAACTAGCCGCGTCACGCGTCGCAGAGCGGCGTCCCGCTCCTGCGGCCCGGCGACGACGTTCGTGGCGGGTGCCATTCGAGCTTCCCTTCTCGACACGACCCCGGGCGATTCTAGTCGCATGCGTCCGCCGCGCCTGTCGCGGCAGTCCGACGCCGGTGCTTGGCAGCGAGGCGGCAGTCGCCGCCCCTACGGTCGCACGCAATGACCGCGACAGCGCCTACAGAACCGGGAGCCGCGCCGGCCGTCGGTGCGAACGCGTCCCGGCGGCGCCTCGTCTTCGGCGCGCTGATGCTCGTGCTGCTGATGGCGTCGCTCGACCAGACGATCGTGTCCACGGCGCTGCCGACGATTGTCGGGGATCTGGGCGGGCTGCAGCACCTCTCCTGGGTGGTGACCGCGTACCTGCTCGGCTCCACCGTGGTCGGGCCGCTGTACGGCAAGCTCGGCGACCAGTACGGCCGCAAGCGGCTGCTCCAGATCGCGATCGTGATCTTCCTCGCCGGCTCGGCGCTGTGCGGCCTCGCGCAGACGATGCCGGAGCTGATCGCCTTCCGCGCCGTACAGGGGCTCGGCGGCGGCGGCCTGACGGTGATCACGATGGCCGTCGTCGGGGATCTCGTCTCGCCGCGGGACCGCGGCCGTTACCAGGGTCTGTTCGGAGCGGTGTTCGGCGTCTCGACGGTCGCAGGCCCGCTGCTCGGGGGCTTCTTCGTCGACAACCTCTCGTGGCGGTGGATCTTCTACATCAACCTGCCGATCGGCGCGGCCGCGCTTGCAATCATCTCGAGCGCCTTCCGCTCCAGACAGGTGACGGAGCGACACCGCATCGACTGGCTCGGGACGGTCGTGCTCGCCGGGGGACTGTCGGGAGTCATCCTCTACACGAGCCTCGGCGGCACGACGTACGCGTGGGATGCGCCGGGAATGCTGGCGGCGGTCATCGGCGGCGTCGCGCTGCTCGCGCTCTTCCCGCTCGTCGAGTCCCGCGCGGCCGAGCCGATCCTGCCGCTCGAGCTCTTGCGGAACACGACCTTCCGGACGGCGAGCGCAATCGGATTCGTCGTCGGGTTCGCGCTCTTCGGCTCCGTGACGTTCGTGCCGCTCTACCTGCAGGTCGTCAAAGGGCACAGCCCGACGGAGTCCGGGCTCCTGATGACGCCGATGATGCTCGGCCTGCTCGTCACCGGGATCGCGAGCGGCCTGCTGATCTCTCGTTACGGGCGCTATCGCCCGTATCCGATCATGGGGACGGCCCTCGCAGCCGTCGCGCTGTATCTGCTCAGCCGGCTCGGCGTCTCCACGCCGACCCGCGACGCGGCCCTCTACCTGCTCATCCTCGGCCTCGGCCTCGGCCTGACGATGCAGGTGCTCGTGCTCGCCGCCCAGAACGCCGTCGACTACCGGCTGCTCGGCGTCGCCACGTCCGGCGCGGCGCTCGCGCGCCAGATCGGCGGCTCGATAGGCGTGTCCGTGTTCGGTGCGATCTTCACCAACCGGCTCGGACACGAGCTCGCCCGACGCGTTCCGCACGGAGTGCACGTGCCGACGAGTGCGAGCCCGGCCGTCGTCCACCAGCTGCCGCCCGCGATCCACGCCCTCTACGTCGCGGCCGTAGCCGCCGCGCTCCATCCCGTCTTTCTCACCGCCGCCGTCGTGATGGTCGGGGCGTTCGGTCTGAGCTGGCGGCTACGCGACATACCGCTCCGCGAGTCCCCCGGAGCGGCGGTGACGGACAAGGAGAGTGTGCCCTCGCGCGAGGTGAGCTCCGTGGCCGTGTGAACACGGCGATCCGGCGTCGCGAGTGGAGGCTCGGGCCGTGCGGAGCTCGTCACATCGGACTTGCCATGACCTGACTAAGGTTTTATCCTGTTAGGCGCAACAGGTACCACAGCAAGGAGGAAACGCTATGGCCACGCTTGTTCGCTGGGAGCCCTTCCGGGAGCTCGCGGCCCTGCAGAACGAGATGAGCCGCTTCATGAACGGCATATCCGAGGGCAACGGGCGCACCGGCACCCAGAGCTGGGTTCCGACCGTCGACGTCTGGGAGACGGACGACGAGGTCGTGTACGCGTTCGACCTCCCCGGGATCCCCGAGGAGAAGGTCTCGGTCGAGCTCGAGGACGGCGCGCTGACGGTCACCGCCGAGCGCGAGCGCGAGCACCGGGTCGAGGACGGCAGGTACTTCAGCTTCGAGCGCCGCTTCGGCACCTTCGCGCGCACGATCGGACTGCCGCAGGGCGTCGACGAGGACAAGGTGAAGGCGCACTACGAGCACGGTGTGCTCGAGGTGCACGTCCCGAAGCC
>CAZXZX010000149.1:0-7829 GCA_964645445.1 uncultured Gaiellales bacterium | reverse complement strand
CCCGGGGCGCATCGGTGAAGGCGCCGATGCGCACGCCCGCGACCTCGAGCCGGCGCAACGCGGCGTTCGTCTCCGCCCGCGGGCGGAAGTGCAGCGGCCCGCGGTCGGCCGCGAACCGCTCGAGGAGAGGCCGCCAGTCTCCGAGGCGCTCGTCGAGGAGCGCCGCCGCCCGCTTTCGGTCCTCGGGGAGGTCCAGCTCCACCCGCGCTCGGCGTGCGGCGTCTTCGAGCCAGTCGTTCCAGAGGGGCCGCGTGTCCGCGAGTACTGCGTCGAGATCGAGCGCGACAGCGTCCACCAAGGGCCATGCTAGTCTCGCTTCAAATCGGCGAGCGGTAAGGGAACTCCGGTGCAAGGCCGGGACGGTCCCGCCGCTGTAAGGGGAGACGCTTCCCCACCACACGCCACTGGGCTCACGGGCCTGGGAAGGCGGTGGGGGAGGGAGCCCCGAGTCAGAAGACCTGTCGCCCGCCGGGCAAACCGAACCCCTCGCGGAAGGGAGGATTCGTGCTTCGCCGTTCCCTCGTTCTCGTTGCGGCTCTCGCCGCGGTTCTCGCACCATCCGCCGTCGCCCGGCCTCACGCCTCGGCGTTCCCAGTCACGATCCACGCTGCCAACGGCGACGTCGTCCTGAAGACGCGCCCGACGCGCATCGTCTCGCTCTCGCCGACCGGCACCGAGGATCTCTTCGCCGTCGGCGCCGGATCGCAGGTGATCGCAGTCGACAACGACTCGGACTATCCGAAGAACGCGCCTCACACGACGCTCTCCGGCTACACGCCGAACATCGAGGCCATCGCCGGCTATAACCCCGACCTCGTCGTCGTGTCGAACGACATCGGCGGCGTCGTCGAGTCGCTGCAGAGTCTCCATATCACCGTCCTGCTCGAGCCGGCCGCCGACAACGTCGCGCACGCGTACGACGAGATCCGCCAGCTCGGGACCGCGACCGGCCATCAACCGCAGTCGGCGAAGGTCGTCGCCGGAATGGAGAAGGCGCTGACGAAGATCCTGCGCAGCGTCCCGAAGTCCAACCGGCATCTCACCGTGTACGACGAACTCGACCCGACGTACTACTCGGCAACGTCGGCGACGTTCATCGGGCGCATCTTCAAGCTGTTCGGCTTCAAGAACATCGCCGACGCAGCCGACACCACGCACTCCGGCTATCCGCAGCTGAACGCGGAGTACATCGTCACGTCGAACCCCAACATCGTCGTGCTCGCCGACACCGTGTGCTGCGGCCAGTCGGCCGCGACCGTCGCCGCTCGTCCCGGCTGGGGCGGCATCTCTGCGGTGAAGCGCGGGCGCGTCGTCGCCGTCAACGACGACGTGGCGTCGCGATGGGGCCCGCGAATCGTCGACTTCGCCCGCGCGATCGCTGCGGTGGCGCGAAAGAGCTGATGGCCGCGGTCGGCAGTGCGGAGGTAACCGTCCGGGCGCGGGGAGTCCCGCGCCCGTGGCGGTTCCTCTCAGGTGCGTTCCTCGTCGCTGCGCTACTCGTCGGCCTCGGCGTCGGCCCGGTCGACATTGGTGTGCCGGCGATCGTCGAGTCGGCGCTGTCGCACCTGCCGTACCTCCACGTCCATTCGTCGCTCGACTCGCTGCAGGAGGCGGTGCTGTGGCAGATCCGCGCGCCGCGTGTCGTCCTCGCCGCGCTCGTCGGCGGAATGCTCGCCATTGCCGGCTCGTCGTACCAGGGCGTCTTCCACAATCCGCTCGCCGACCCGTATCTCCTGGGGGTCGCCGCGGGCGCTGGGCTCGGCGCGACGCTTGCCATCGCGTACGGCCACGTCGGGCACTCCGGCCAGCTGCTGCCGCTCTCGGCGTTCGTCGGCGGCCTCGCCGCCGTCGGCGCGACGTACGTCCTCGGGCGCTCGGCCGGCTCCGTTCGCGTGGTGGGGTCGTTCGTGCTCGCGGGCGTGACGGTGACGCTCTTCCTCACCGCCATCCAGACCTTCGTGCAGCAACAGCACTCGAACACGCTGCGCGATGTGTACGCGTGGATCCTCGGCGGCTTCTCCACCGCGAACTGGAGCCAGGTTGAGGTGGCCGCGCCCTACGTCGGGTTGAGCTCGCTCGCGATCGTGCTCCACCGCCGCATGCTCGACGTTCTCAGCGTCGGCGACGACGAGGCCGCGACCCTCGGCGTCAACGTGCCCCGCGTGCGGCTCCTGCTCGTGATCGCCGCCACCGCCGGCACCGCCGCTGCCGTCTCGGTCAGCGGCCTGATCGCGTTCGTGGGGATCATCGTCCCGCACACCATCCGGCTGCTCGTGTCCACGAGCTATCGCGCGGTCGTGCCGCTGTCGTTCGTGGTCGGTGCCGGGTTCCTCGTGCTCGCCGACGTGCTTGCGCGTACGGTCATCTCGCCTGCAGAGCTTCCGATCGGCGTCGTGACCGCGTTCTGCGGCGCACCGTTCTTCGCCGTCGTTCTCCGCTCGGCGAGGACCATGCGGTGATCGAGCTGCACGACCTCGGCGTGCGCTTCGGCCGTACGGAGGCGGTCCGCGATCTCTCGCTCGAGATCGCGAACGACGAGTGGGTCATGCTCATCGGCCCGAACGGGGCGGGCAAGACGAGCGTGCTGCGCGCGCTCTGCGGGCTCCTGCCGTTCGAGGGCGACGCGCGCGTCGACGGACGGAGTGTGCGCACGTTCGGTCGCCGCGAGCTCGCCCGGCTCATCGCGTTCGTGCCGCAGAACCCCGCCACGCCGTCGGAGCTCACCGTCGCCGAGTACGTGCTGCTCGGCCGGACCCCGCACCTCGGCTATCTCGGCGTGGACGGGAGGCGCGACCGGAGGGCGGTCGCGTACGCACTCGAGCGCCTCGATATGTTCCCCTTCGCGGAGCGTGGCCTCGGCTCGCTCTCGGGCGGGGAGCTGCAGCGTGCGGTGCTCGCCCGCGCGCTCGCGCAGGAGGCGCCGATCCTCCTGCTCGACGAGCCGACGACTTCGCTCGACCTCGGGCGCCAGCAACAGGTGCTCGAGCTGGTCGACTCGCTCCGCGCGGATGGGCTCACCGTGCTCTCGACCATGCACGACCTCACGCTCGCCGGCCAGTACGCCGACCGGCTCGTCCTGCTCGACCGCGGCGCGCTCGTCGCCGAAGGGTGCCCGAGCGATGTGCTCTCGGCCGAGAATCTCTCCACGTACTACGGTGCGAACGTGCGCATCGTCTCCGACGACGCAGGTTTGTTCGTGCTCCCGACCCGCGCGTGAGCGGGACCGCCGCGATCCTCACGATCGGCAACGAGCTCGTCTCGGGCGACGTCCCAAACTCGAACGGCTCATGGGTGGCGCGCCGCCTCGCCCCGCTCGGCGTGGCCGTGCGACTGATCGCGGCCGTGCCGGACGAGATCGACGCGATCGCCGAGTTCGTGCGTCGAGAGGCGCCGCTCGTCGACTTCCTGCTCGTCACCGGCGGCCTCGGCGGCACCCCCGACGACATCACGCGCGAGGCGATCGCGCACGCGTTCTCCGTCGGGCAGGAGGAGGTCCCCGATCTCGCCGCCGACCTGCGCAGCAGGTTCGCGCGCGATCCCGAGTACGCAGCAGCGTGGGCGCGGTTGCCGGCGGGGAGCCGGCCGCTCCCGAACCCGCTCGGTGGCGCTCCGGGGTTCGCGCTCGAGAACGTCTACGTCCTGCCGGGCCTGCCCGCCGAGATGGAGGCGATGTTCGACGCGGTCGCAGAGGAGTTCCGCCGCGGCGAGCCGATCGGGTCCTGGCGGCGGACCTACAGCACGCGCGAAAGCACGATCGCACCGCTCCTCGTCGAGGCGGGCGAGCGCTGGCCCGGCGTCGTCGTCGGCTCGTATCCGACATTCCCGCTCGACGGCCCGCAGGTCGAGGTGGTGATGAAGTCGAGCGACGCGGAGGCGCTCGCGGCCGCAGCCGTCTGGCTCGGGTCAGCGATCGAAGAGCGCAGCGGAAGGTAGATAGAACGCGGCGATCGCGAACGTCAGTACAACGGCGGCGAGTGGGCTGAAGAACGCAAGGACGAACACTGCTCCGTACATGGGCACGCCGGGCCAGTACGCACGGTCGACGGCGCGCAGCGCGGCGTCCGGCACGCCGTCGGCGATCAGCCGCCGGTTGCGGCGCGCGTACTGCCACCAGACCTGGTGAAGCACGGCCATGACGACGAGGGTCGCCGCGTATGCGAGCGCGGCGGCCTTTTCGCCGTCGTACCGGAGATAGTCACCGACGAGCTTCGTCGGGAAGGGCAGGAACGCGACGGTCAGGAGCAACAGGTTGTTGACGAACAGCATCGTGCGGTCGATCCGCCCGATGAGCGAGACCGTGTGGTGATGGTTCATCCAGATGATCCCGATCGTGACGAAGCTCGTCACGTACGCGAGATAGGCTGGCCACAGATGAAGAAGCTCGTGATCGAGCTTGTGGCCGCTGCTCACGCCGAACTCGAGCACGAGGAGCGTCGCGGCGATCGCGAAGACGCCGTCGCTGAACGCCTCCATGCGGCCCGTCCCCTGCTCCTCCATGCCGCCAATCGTGGCGATGGAGGAGGACGACCCTGACCGGCGTCTTCCTGCTGCGGCCGGCCCTCTTCGCGCTTGCGATCGTCGCCGCCGTCCTGACCGGCGAGCGCACGAGCTCCGCGTGGATCGGCCTGCTCGCGTTCTTCATCGCCTCCGGCTGCGGCCGCGCTATCCGCCGGCTGGTGCGCGGCCGACCGCGCGACGCGCTCCGGGCGATCCTGTGGCCGGCGGCGGCCACAGGATTCGTCATCATCTTCGTCGAGGTCGGCCTGCCCGACTGGGCGGCCGTTCTCCTCGCATTCGCCGCCGCCGGAGTCACGAAGAACGTCCTGTCCGCGCTGTTCCTCCCCCGGTACCGCTGGCTGCGGCTGGAGGAGTGGGGCATCCCCGGGATGGACGATGTCATCGACGGCCGTTGGACCGAGAAGGAGGAGCAATGAACTCGTACCCCGTTCGCGTCGAGGGGCGGCTCGACGAGCCGCTCAACCGCTGGCTCTGGCTCGTCAAGTGGTTGCTCGCCCTGCCTCACTGGATCGTCCTGATCGTCCTGTGGGTCCTCGTGCTCGTGCTCACGGTGGTGGCGTTCGTCGTGCTGCTCTTCACGGGCCGGTACCCGCGGGGGATCTTCGACTTCGTCGTCGGCGTCATACGCTGGAGCTGGCGCGTGACGTTCTATTCGGTGAGCGCGATCGCGACCGACCGGTATCCGCCGTTCACGCTCGCCGATGTGCCGGAGTATCCGGCGCGGATCGAGATCGACTACCCCGAGCACCAACGGCGCGGGCTGCCGCTCATCGGCTGGTGGCTGCTCGGGATACCGCAGTACGCGATCGTGGGCGCGTTCGGCGGCGGGGCCGGTTGGGGCGCCCACAACCCGGACGTGACGACGGTGCTCGTCATTGTCGCCGGCGTCCTGCTCGCGGTGAAGCGGGAGTACCCGGGAGGCCTCTTCGACCTGATCATGGGCTTCAACCGCTGGACGCTGCGCGTCGGCGCCTACGCGCTCTTCCTCACCCCCGAGTACCCGCCGTTCCGGTTCGACCAGGGTGGGAGCGAGCCCGCGTAAGAGATCAACGCCTCCGGTGATCTCACCGGGTATGAGGAAGCTGACCCTCGCCGCGGTCACGATCGCGGCGCTCGCGGCCGCCGGGGCCGCGGTCGCCCACGGGATCGGCGGTGGCACGCAGAGCATGGCCGCGGTGACGGGCAGCTTCACTGCGACCGCTGTGACGAACAGCGTGACGCGCTCGTGCACGACCACCTCCGGCAAGACGATCGCGTCGACGAACGCGACCTACACCGGCACCGCATCCGGCGCGCCCGACTTGCGCGGCCCTGCCGTCGTCGTCGCGCGGAGCACGATCGACACGACCGACGGCATCGGCATCGTCACCGGGACGTTGAAGGTCGGGGGCAAGACCGCTGCGCGCTTCTCGTCGGTGTACGACCACGGCACGATCGCGGGCACTGCGTCCGGACACATCGCGACACCGCACGTGCAGCTGGTCGCGAACGTCTCGGCCCTATTCAGCACCACCACCGGCTTCACGAACGGGAAGATCGGCGGCACGGCGGGCGGGTCGGCGATCGAGCTCGCCACTGGAGGCTGCGACCTGCCGAAGGCGCCGTCCGACCCGAACGACGTGACAGGGACGATCACAGCCTCGAACGCAGCGTCGATCACCATCGGCCACCTCACCTGCGCGGTCCCCGGGTCGCTTGCCATGACGGTGGCGGCGAACTACCCGGTGGGATCGCGCGCCGAGATCAAGTGCGCGCTCGTCTCCGGCGTGATGACGCTCGTCAGCGCAGCGAAGAAATAAGGCGCACGGGCTCGAGGTCGGTGTGCTGCAGGTGCTGCAGCATCGCCCGGTCGCAGCCCGCCAGCTCGTACTCGTGCAGGCGCGCGGCGACCTCGTCGACCGAGCCGAACAGTGCCCGCTCCCTGTAGCCGGCAAGCCAGTCGTCGAAGCTCGCGTCGCGCGCGTGGCGGCCGTACAGCTCCTTCGCCCGGCCGACCGCATCGGCGTGCGTCTCGCCGATGATGCAACCGGTCATGACGGAGAAACGGAGCGACGGCACCTTCGCACGGATGCGGGCAGCCTCCTCGGGTGAGGCGAACGGGGTGTTGTACTCGTCCGCGAACCGCAGCGCCGGCTCGACCGTCCCGCGTCCGCCGCTTCCGCCGACCAGGATCGGCGGCCGTGGCTTCTGCACCGGCTTGGGCAGCCCGGGCGCGTTCTCGAGGGAGTAGTGGTGGCCGTGGAAGTCGACGCGCTCCTCCGTCCAGAGGCGGTGCACGATCTCGAGCTGCTCGGCGAACATCTCCACGCGCACCGACGTGGCGGGGAAGTGGAACCCGAACGCGCGGTGCTCGCGCTCCATCCAGCCGGCGCCGATCCCGAGCTCGATGCGGCCGCCGGAGACGTGGTCCGCAGTCGCGGCGGCATTCGCGAGGAGCGCGGGCGCACGGAACGTCACCGGTGAGACGAGCGTGCCGAAACGGAGCCGCGTCGTGCGCGTGGAGAGCGCCGCGATCGTCGTCCACGCGTCGTGCGCGACGTTGGCAGTCTCGTCCGCCTGCGAGATGTAATGGTCCGACCGGAACAGCGTGTCGATGCCATGGATCTCGCACGCGTCCGCGAGCGCGCACCACTGCTCCCAGGTGACGCCCTCCTGGCCCTCGATCATGAGCGCGACGCGCATCCCGGCCGACGCTAGCATCGGTGAGTGGCCGCGACGCAACCGGAGACGTACCTCGAAGACCTGAATCCGGCTCAGCGGGAGGCCGTCCTCACCACCGAAGGGCCGCTCCTCGTCGTCGCCGGCGCCGGCTCGGGCAAGACGCGTGTGCTCACCCGCCGCATCGCCCACCTGCTTGCGGCGGTCGGCGCGAAACCGCCGGAGATCCTCGCCATCACCTTCACGAACAAGGCGGCCGCCGAGATGCGCGAGCGTCTCGACGATCTCGTCGGCCCGCCGGCGCGAGCGGCCTGGGTGATGACCTTCCACGCCGCATGCGGCCGCATCCTCAGGCGCGAGGCGCCGCGCCTCGGCTACCGCACGAACTTCACCATCTACGACTCGGCCGACCAGCTCCGGCTCGTGAAGCGCTGCCTCGAGGAGCTCGACCGCGACCCGAAGCGGTTCACCCCGCGCGGCATCCACGCGCAGATCTCGAATGCGAAGAACCAGCTGATCGGGCCGGCCGAGTACGCGAGCCGCGTGTCGAGCTTCTACGACCAGACCGTCGCAGACGTGTACGAGCTGTACCAGGCTCGGCTGCACGCGTCGAACGCCGTCGACTTCGACGACATGCTCTACCTCACCGTCGA
>CAZXZX010000148.1:0-5947 GCA_964645445.1 uncultured Gaiellales bacterium | reverse complement strand
GTGGGGCGACATCCGCCTCGCAACCTTCCGGGCAGGCGCGGCGAAGCTCGTCCGCCACGACCTCGAGAGCCTTCAGCGGAGGGGCGCGGCCGGCTTCGTGCTCGACCTGCGCGGCGATCCGGGAGGTCTCCTCAGCCAGGCGGTCGCGGTCTCGTCGCTGTTCCTGAACGGCGGCATCGTCGTCACGCTGTCGGGCGCGCACTTCGTGCACGAGGAGTTCGACGCGACGCGCGGGATCGCGACGCGGCTGCCGATCGTCGTCCTCGTCGACCGGTACACGGCGAGCTCGGCGGAGATCGTCGCCGCAGCGCTCTCCGAGCGTGGCCGGGCGCTCGTCGTCGGCGAGCGGACGTTCGGAAAGGGCGTCGTCCAGGCGGTCGACCCGCTCGACAACGGTGGGGCGCTCATCCTTACGGTCGCGCGCTACTTCACGCCGAACGGGGAGAGCATCGCCCACGTCGGC
This sequence comes from uncultured Gaiellales bacterium, assembly GCA_964645445.1. Taxonomy (GTDB): domain Bacteria; phylum Actinomycetota; class Thermoleophilia; order Gaiellales; family Gaiellaceae; genus Palsa-739. The sequence continues at coordinate 5,484 of CAZXZX010000148.1, read as the reverse complement.
GTGACGCCGCAGCTGCACGCGGTGGACGATCCCAACACCCTGCCGGACGAGGCGCTCCTCGTCGCACTGCGCAGCCTCGCGCGCCCGGCGTCCTAGCGGACGCAGCCGGTAGCTACGGTGGCGCCGTGGCCTCCCGGCGCCAGAAACGACCTTCCCGGAGCCAGCGGTTCGAGCGCCGGCAGCCGCGGCGCAAGCCGGTCGCCGAGCTGACCGTCCGGCTGCCGCACCGGACGACCGAGCCGGACTCGGTCATCGCGCACCTCGGGCCGACGAACTCGGGGAAGACGCATGACGCGCTGCGCTTCCTCGTCGACACCGGCCGCGGCGTGTACGCGGCGCCGCTGCGTATGCTCGCCCAGGAGGCGCATCGCCGCCTGGCGGCGGAGCTCGGCGACGAGCGCGTGGGCCTCGTCACGGGCGAGGAGCGCCTCAACCAGTACGCGCCGATCATCTGCTGCACGGCGGAGATGGCGCCGATGCACGGCGAGACGCTCGTGCTCGACGAGGTGCAGTGGGCCGAGGACGAGGAGCGCGGGTCGGCATGGACCCGGCTCATGCTCGGCGGCGAATACCGGCACATCCTCCTGCTCGGCGCGGTGGAAGCGCTCCCGCTCGTCCGGCACGCGTTCCCGAACGCCGACGTCCGGTTCTTCGAGCGGAAGGCGCCGCTCGACTACGTCGGCCGCCGGCCGATCACCGGCCTGCGACCCGGGACCGTCGTCGTCGCGTTCAGCCGCCGCGCCGTCATCGGCATCGCAGCAGAGCTCAACCAGCTTCACCCCGGTCGCGTCGCCGCGCTGTACGGGGCGATGCCGCTCGCCTCGCGCCGCGAGGAGATCGGCCGCTTCCTCTCCGGCGCCGCCGAGGTGTGCGCCGCGACCGACGTCCTCGGGCACGGCGTCAACCTGCCCTGCGAGACGCTGCTCTTCGCCGAGACCGAGAAGTTCGACGGGAAGGAGAGGCGCGACCTCGAGCCGTGGGAGATCGCGCAGATCGCCGGTCGAGCCGGCCGGTACGGGTTCCACGAGCGCGGCCACGTCGGCGTGCTGACCGGCCTGCCGTGGGCGGATCCCGATCCGGAGCTCGTGCGCGACGCGCTCACGCCGCACGTGCAGCTCCCGGGCGGCCACCTCGGCTACCGCGTGGTCGACACCGGCCGTCTCCGTCCGCAGCTCTCCGACCTCAACGTCAACCGCGTGGACGACCTGGAGCCTGCGCTGCACGCGTGGCGGAATGCGGCGCTGCGGTACTGGAGCGTCGACGGCTGGCTCGCGGTCGAGTCGATCCAGCCGCTGCTCGAGCGGCTCGACGCCGTGCGTGAATCCTTGCACCACTGCCGGCGCCGGCTCGAGCTGCCGGACGTGTGGAAGCTCATGCAGGCGCCGATCGACGAGGACGGTCTCGTGCTGCTCGGGACGCTCGCGTGTGCGCTCGCAGGCGACCGTCCGCAGCACACGGTGATCGGCTGGCTGCTCGACCCTGCGCGCCTCGCGGCGGTCGGGCTGGAGGAGGCCGAGCAGGCGGCGCGCGAGGCGTCGATCCTGCGCTGGTTTGCGCTGCAGTACCCGGGCGTCGCCGGCGTCACCATCGAGCGCGCGGCCGCGCTCGAGGAAACGGCGTCGCGGCGGGTCGTGGAGGAGCTGCGTGCGGAGATCGAGGATCCGACCATCGGACGTTGCCGCGCGTGCGGCGCGCGGACGGCGCCGTGGGCGACGCTCTGTGACCGCTGCTTCATGGCGCGCGGCTACCGACGGCGCTGACGGGAAATCCCCGATGCCCGTCGCCCGCGCATCCGGCACGCTCACGGCATGATCGAGAGCTTCACCGTGCGCCACGACGAGTTCCGCGCGTGGACAGACCGGCTCCGGGCGGCCGCGCGGGCGCTGCCGCACCTCGACGCCGCAGAACGCCTCGAGCTCGTCGCCGATCTCGTCGCGTTCCTCCACGACCGGGTCGAGCCTCACACGCGAATCGACGAGGAGGTGCTGTACCCGACAGCCGAGTCGCGCAGCGGGTCGCCGCTCGCGGCCGCATCGATGGCGTACGACCACCTGGCCATCCGCTCCTGGATCGCGAAGCTCGCAGAGGCCGACGAGGAGGACGTGTCGACCCTGCAGGAGTTGCTGTACGGGCTCGACGCGCTCATCCGCGTCCACCTCTGGAAGGAGGACGAGCTGTTCGTGAAGCCGCTCTCCTCCGCCACGTGGCCCGCCTCCGGCGCGTAGCGCTCCTACACTGGCCCGATGGCTCGGGCCAAGGGCGAGAAGCTCATCGCGGACAACCGGCGTGCGCGCCACGATTACCACCTCCTCGACCGGGTCGAGGCCGGAGTCATGCTCACCGGCACCGAGGTGAAGTCGCTGCGCGAGGGGAAGACGTCCCTCCAGCGTGCCTATGCCGAGGTGAGCGAGAACGAGGCGTGGCTCGTCGGCATGCACATTCCCGAGTACCTGCAGGGGAACCGGGCGAATCACGATCCCGACCGGCCGCGGAAGCTGCTCCTGCACCGGCGAGAGATCGACCGGATGTACGGCCAGGTGCGCGAGAAGGGCGTGACCCTCGTCCCGACGCGGATGTATTTCAAGGACGGCCGCGTCAAGGTCGAGATCGCCCTCGCGCGCGGCAAGGAGCTGCACGACAAGCGGCGCGACATCGCCGACCGCGAAGCGCGACGCCAGCTGGAGCGCGAGATCAAGGCTCGGCGCTGATCCCGGCTACAATGTGCGGGAACGAACATACGGGGGCGACCTGGTTTCGACGTGGTCGATCCATCCGGATGAGCTGCAAGCCGAGGTCGCCGGTTGGCCTCGTTAATCCACCGGCACCAATCAAATGCGAATCCTCGTGATCTCGCACTCGCTGCCTAGTTCGTAAGAGCTAGAAGGCGACGCCCCTCCGGGCTGGGCCCGTGGCCCGGAGCGGCGCCAACGAACGGGCTCGGCGCCGAGGGAAAGCCAATCGCCCGGAGCGCGACACTAAAGGATGGCTAGCCCGGCGATAGGGCGGCTGCACCCCGGCCGTCGGGCGAAATCAAAGGGCAGCCTACGCTTGTAGATGCTCATGCGGTGCGGCTGCGGACGCGGGTTCGATTCCCGCCGCCTCCACTTTTCCCGCTAATCGGCGCTTTTCGATCGGAACGATTGGTCGAAAGCGCTTCGATGGGAATGTTTGTCCGCACTCAGCCAGGCCAGGCTTCCGGATCCAGTCGAGGACCCGCACCAAAGTCGAATGCCGACGCAGTCGGTGCGGGAGGGTACTCCCCGTTTCCCGTCGCCGCGATCTACCCGTCGGCAGCGGACTACGCACCGCCAGACGATGCGATTCCGAATCCGGTAACTCTCCTCAGAGAAGTCAGGGCCCGGGCGGAGGAAATTGCGCGCGAGGAGGAGGCGGCGGCAGAGGAGGCGGACGACGACGAGGAAGATGCCCCGGAGGCAGAGGCAGAAGCAGAAGAGGAAGCAGAAGAACGAGCAGAACAGGAAGAGCAGAGCGCGACGACGATCGCGCTTTGAAACACGGACGGTGACGCTCACGTGATAGAGATGGAGGGGCAGGAGTCGCTGTTGGAAGTCTGGGGGTGGGAGCCGCACCGCCGAAGGCTCGACCGCATCCGACCGTTCACGGGTCACCTTCGCGGCTGCGTCCTTTCCGGCGATCGTTACGACATCCCAGGTCCGCAATGGACGACCTTCCACCGCCCCCAGACGGAATCATGCTGGCGCACTTCATCGTCTCTGACGATGTCGAGCGCTCTCGACGCTTCTACACGGAGGTGCTGGGCGGCAGGGTCGCGTTCTCCGGGCCCGGAGGGCTGACCTACGTCGCTCTGTCCAACAGCTGGATCATTATCAACGGTGGCGGGGGCCCGACCGACGACAAGCCGGAAGTCACTCTGGCGACGCCCGACGATCCCAATCGGGTCAGCAGCTTCCTCAACATCCGCGTCAAGGACATCGCAGCCGTGTACGCCGAATGGAGTGCGCGGGGCGCGCACTTCCTGACGCCGCCGAAGCAGCACGAGTACGAGATCCGCTGCTACATCCGCGATCCCGACGGTCATCTGATCGAAGTCGGTCAGACCACGGATGTGGACGGCGACTGGGTGCCCGAGCAGTGGCCATGACCACGGCGATCATCGGCACCGGAGGGCTCGGATCGGCCGTCGCCCGCCTGCTCGCCTCGAGTGGCGAGTCGCTGCATCTCTCGAGCGCCGACGCGCGGTCGGCGCGAACGCTGGCCGCGGCGGTCGGCGGAGCCGCGGTCGCCGCCGCCGACAACCGCAGCGCACTGGAGGGAGCCAACGCGGTCATCCTTGCGCTCCGGTTCACCGTGCTGAAGGACGTCATCGAGGAGGTCGCCGACGCGCTGGGCGACAAACCGGTCATCGTCCCCAGCAACCCGGTCGCCCTCGACGCACACGGTGAGATCGTGCGGCTCCTGCCGGAAGGGCCGTCGTCCGGCGAGATAGTCGCCGGCTGGCTGCCGGCAGGGGCGCGCTTGACCATGGCGTTCGGCACCATGGCGGCCGATCTCCTCCGGTCCTCGAGCAACCGGTCACCCGAGCCGGCGGTCCTGTTCTACGTGGCCGACGACGACCGTGGTAGCGGCGAAGTCGAGCGGTTGATCCGAGCGGCCGGGTTCGAGCCGATGAAGGCCGGTGGCCTCGACGAGTCGAGTCGACTCGAGGTGGGAGGCGACCTTCACGATCTCGTGGTCGACTCCGCAGAGGCGCGCTCCCTGGTCCTCGATCGTCTTCCAGCTGGGACAACGACGAAAGGAGTCGCATGAGCACGGCCGTCCACTCATCCACCGACATCCGCCCGTCCCACATCGACAACTACGACGAGAAGGTCGACGATCTGCGCCGGCGTATCGGTGCGACGCGTTGGCCGACCACGGAGCTCGTCGCCGATCGGTCGCAGGGCGTCCAGTTGGCGGCCCTGCAGGCGCTCGCCCGTTACTGGTCGAGGGATTACGACTTCGGGCGGGTCGAGGCGCGCCTGAACGCGCTCCCGCAGTTCGTGACCGAGATCGACGGCGTCGACATCCACTTCATCCACGTCGAGTCGTCGCACGCGGACGCGCTGCCGCTGATCATGACCCACGGCTGGCCCGGCTCGGTGATCGAGCTGCTGGACACGGTCGGCCCGCTGACCGACCCGACCGCGCACGCCGGCAGCGCCGAGGACGCATTCCACGTCGTGCTGCCCTCCCTGCCCGGGTACGGCTTCTCGGCCGAGCCGGCGGAGATCGGCTGGGATCTCGGCCGGACCGCAAAGGCGTGGGCGGAGCTGATGCGCCGTCTCGGCTACACCCGCTACGTCGCTCAGGGCGGCGACGTCGGCGCCGGCGTCACCGACGCGATGGGCCGCCTGGGGCCGGACGGGCTGATCGGCATCCACACGAACCTGCTCGTGCCGGCGCTGGGCGGTCCCATGCCGACGAACACCGACGAGGAACGCGCGGCGGCCGAGCAGATCGCCA
>CAZXZX010000147.1:0-10831 GCA_964645445.1 uncultured Gaiellales bacterium | reverse complement strand
GGCGGCGGAGTCTGGCCACCTCGTGCTCTCGACGCTGCACACGATCGACGCGGCGGAGACCGTCGGCCGCATGGTCGAGTTCTTCCCGCCGGAGAAGCAGGTCGTGATCCGCGCGATCATGGCCGGCGTCCTCCGCGGCGTCGTCAGCCAGCGGCTGCTCCCGCGCGTCGGCGGCGGGCGGGTCGCCGCGATCGAGGCGATGGTCATGAACGCGCGCATCGCCGACCTCATTCGCGAGGGCCGCGCCGACGAGATCACCGACGCCGTCGCCGAGGGCGAGTACTTCGGCATGCAGACCTTCACCCAGGCGCTCATCCATCAGGTGCTGTCCGGCGCCGTCGACCGAGAGGTGGCGGCGAACGCCGCCACACACCGGCACGACTTTCTCGTCGAGCTCGAGCGGTCGGAGAAGTTGCAGCGCGCCGAGAAGGCGGTCGCCGCCGCGGCCGTCCCGTCCCCGGCGCCCAAGGCGCCGGTGCCCCAGCCGCAGTCTGAGGCGCACGACACCGGCCTGCGCATCGTCCCGGCGGGCTGACCCGTGAAGCGCGCCGCGCTCCTCGCCTTCGTCGTCCTCGCCGCCACGCTCGTCGCCGGCGCGCGCGCCGACACGTTCACCGTCGTGCCGACGCCGCTCGTCACGCCGCTCGCCCCGGACGTGACCGCGACGCAGGCGCCGGTCCCGTACGCGCAGCTTCTCTCGCTGTGGCAGCAGGCGGGTGCCGAGTACGACGTCCCCTGGCAGGTGCTCGCCGCCATCAACAAGATCGAGTCGAACTTCGGGCGGAACATGGGCCCGAGCTCGGCCGGCGCCATCGGCTGGATGCAGTTCATGCCGTCCACCTGGATGCGTTGGGGGGTGGATGCGAACGGCGACGGCGTTGCCGATCCGTGGAACGCAACCGACGCGATCTTCTCCGCCGCCCGCTACCTCCAGGCCGCGGGCGCACCAACGGACCTGTACCGCGCCGTGTTCGCGTACAACCACGCGGACTGGTACGTGAACGAAGTGCTCTCGCTCGCCGACCTCTACGGGGCGAACGGCGCGACCGCCTTCACCCTCGACCGGATGCAGCAGAACCTCGACGCGGCCCGGCAGGCGGTCGTCGACGCGGCCGCGCGGCTGCGGCGCCTGCAGGCGCGCGAGTCGCGCATCGCGCTCCTCTCCGACCGGCTGGCGTTCGAGCCGACCGTGGCGAAGGCCGCCGCCGCGCTCGCCTCCGCGCGCGGCGATCTCGCGACGGCGCAGCAAGCGTCCGCCGCAGCCTCGTTCGCGCCGGCCGCGTCGACCCTCCTGGCCGGCCCCACCTTCGACTCCGGGTGGGCCTTCCCCGTCGGCGGCGGCCCCGAGGTCGTCTCCGCGTCGCACACCCACCACGACTATCCGGCGGTCGACATCGCCGCCCCGCTCGGCTCGCCCGTGTACGCGCTCGCCGATTCGACGGTGATCCGGGCATGGAGCTACGACGATCCGAAGTGCGGCATCGGCCTGACCATCCAGACCGACGACGGCCAGACCTGGACCTACTGCCACATGGCCGTGGTCGACCCCGATGTCGTCCCCGGGGCAAGGCTCACGAGCGGCCAGCAGGTCGGCCTCGTAGGGGCAACCGGCGACGCCAGCGGCCCGCACCTCCACCTCCAGCTCCAGCCCGCGACCGCGTGGCCCCAGCAGGAGGCCTGGTTCCAGGCCTTCGCCGGGACGGCGTTCACCTGGTCGGACGGGCCTGCCGCGGCCGCGCTCCGGACTCCGGCCGTCGTCGGGGCGGCGGAAATGGCCCCGACGGCCGCATCAGGCCCCGTCTTCACGGTGGTCAAGCCGGAAACGGCCCCCGTTGTGCTCTTCAGCCGCGGCTGAGATCTGCCGAAAAGAAGAGCATGCGTCGGCTCCTGTTCATCGCCGCCATCATCGTCGCGCTCGTCGTGACGGCGATCAGCTTCGCGGCCGTCGACCGCCGGCTCGCGGTCGCGCCCACGAGCGCCGGGCGGCTGCCGTCGACGCCGCTGACGCTCGTCGTCCCGGACGTGCGGCGCGAGGCCTTCGTGTTCGCCAAGGGGCAGCTCCAGGACGGCGGCTTCGCCTGGAGGGTGACGGGCGGCGTGCCCGGCTACCCGGCGAACGTCGTCGTCTCGCAATCGCCGGCGCCCGGCACGAAGCTCATCGACACCGGCGCGCCGCTGATCACGATCACCCTGCAGCGGAACAAGCAGTACGGCTCGAAGGGCGAGCCGCAGGACACCTCTCCGTACGCGCCGACCGCGAACCGTCTGGCGGGCTCGAGCTGACGTGACGCTCGCGGCCATAGCACTCGCGCCCGGCCTCGCTCTCGGCTCGTTCCTGAATGTCGTCGCGGCGCGTGTCCCCCTGCGCCGCTCGATCGTGAGCCCCGGCTCGGCCTGCATGACCTGCGGGCACGAGCTGTCCTGGTTCGAGAACGTCCCCCTGCTGTCATATGCGGCGCTGCGCGGCCGCTGCCGATCGTGCGCCGAGCGCATCCCGCTGCGCTACCCGGCGGTCGAGCTCACGGCGGCGCTCCTCGTCGCCGGCTGCGTGTGGAAGTTCGGGCTCCACGCGGAGGCGCTCGTCTCGGCCCTCTTCTGCCTCGCACTCGTCGCCGTCTCCGCGACCGACCTCGAACACCGCATCATCCCGAACCGGATCGTCGTGCCCGCCGCGGCGATCGTGCTCGTCGCGCAGACCGCGCTCGAGCCGAGGCCCGAGTGGGCAATCGGTGCGTTCGGCGCGTCCGGCTTCCTGTTTCTCGCAGCGCTCGTGTACCCGGGCGGGATGGGAATGGGCGACGTGAAGCTCGCCCTGCTCCTCGGGGCGATGCTCGGCCGCACCGTGCCGGTCGCGATCCTCCTCGGGATGGTCGCCGCGCTCGTCCCGGCGGTCGTCCTACTCGTCCGCCACGGCTCCGCCGCGCGGAAGATGGGCATCCCGCTCGGCCCGTTCCTCGCGCTCGGCGCCGTCGTCGCGCTCTTCGCCGGCCACCCGCTGATCAACCTCTACCTCCACCGGTAGGACGGCGATGCTGACGCGCCTGCGCGACGAGCGGGGGATGGGGCTGATCGAGCTGACGGCGGCGATGATGATCATCATCATCGCGCTCCTCGCGCTCATGGCCTCGTACGACCAGGCGTTCTTCTCCCTGCACAACTCCGCCCGGAAGACGGCGGCGGCGAGCCTCGCCGAGACGCAGCTGGAGCTGTACGGCGCGCTCCCGTATGCGTCCGTCGGGCTCAGCTCGTCGCTCGTCACGACGGCGAAGGGGAGCGATGCCTACTACGGCACGGACGAGGCGGCGCTCACGCCTTCCGGCACGACCGAGGTCGTCAATGGCGCGTGCACCACAACCGTGGCGCAGTGCATGCCGGTGCAGACGTCGGTGACCGGCAGCGACGGCAAGCACTACCGCCTCGAGACGTTCGTCCGCGACATCTCGCAGAACCTCACGTGCCAGGGAGTCGTCGGGTCGTGCGGCACGACCACCGAGAGGGACGTCACCGTCATCGTCCGCGACCCGAACGTCAGCGGGACGCCGAGGATCTATATGGCGACCGCCGCGTTCGACCAGGGCCCGCGCTCCAGCTGACAGCGGCCGCGGCCGTCGTCATCTGTTTCGGGTGATGTCTCCCGGTCAGGACGCGGGGATGCTCACCGTGTGAGCCTCGCGCAGATCCTGCCGCTGGCCTTCCCGTCGTCTTGCCGAAGATCCGGGACTGGATGAACCAGAACGCGTGGGTCATCAACGAGATCGTGCTCGTATTCTTCGCAAGCGTGACGATCAAGAGCCTCGCGTGAGCGCAACCGCCAAGCACGTCGAAGGAATCCTTGCCGAGCGGATCGACAAGGACATCCTCGAGCCGATCGCCGATTTCCAGGATCCCAGGCAGGAGTGGCGACGGCTCTTCTCGGAGCTGTACGGCACCTTCCTGCTCGTGGTCGTAGCCGCCGGCGGCGGAATGATGGGCCAGGCATTCCCCGGCACGATCAGCCGCACCGCGGCGGTCGTCGCACCGGGCCTGATGGTGATGGGAATCATCATGTTCATGGGCAAGGTCTCCGGCGCACACCTCAACCCCGCCGTCAGCGTCGCGTTCTCGCTCCGCGGCGACTTCCCCTGGCGCCGCGTGCCCGGCTACGTCGTCGTCCAACTCGTCGGAGCGACGCTCGCGGCGCTGCTCCTCCACGAGATCATCAAGGTCTCGGCCACGTACGGCTCGAACTATCCAGCGAGCGGCTACTCGAACTGGCAGGCGTTCCTGATGGAAGCGCTGCTCACGCTCGGGCTCGTCAGCGTGATCCTCGGCACCGCATCGGGCGCACAGAACATCGGCATCTTCGGTGCCATCGGCGTCGGCGGGTACATCGCTCTCGCCGGCCTGTGGGGCAGCCCGATCTCCGGCGCCTCGATGAACCCCGCCCGCACCTTCGGCCCGGACCTCGTCGCACGCGACTTCGGGAGCTACTGGGTCTACGTCGCCGGGCCGCTCGTCGGCGCCGCCGTCGCCGTCGCGTTCGCGTACGTCCTGCGCGGGGCCGGGGGCGGCATGGCCGGCTCCACCGCCGCCCAGGGCGATCTCCAGACCGAGGTCGCGAAACGAGGACAGGCCTGAGAGGTCGGCTCGGCCAGGGCGCTAGCCCGACCAGTTCTTCGGCGGCTGCGCCGGAACCGTGACGAAGCGCGTGGTGAGCGGCGTCCCGGGCGGCATGTTGTGGAACGGGATGAGGGAGGCCGTGTTGCCGCCGATGTTGAGCGTGTTGGCCAGCACCGGGCCCATGTTCGACGAGCCGCCGGAGGTCGAGTAGTCCGTCGTGCAGTAGACGCCGAGCTGGGCGACCGCGCCGCCGCCCAGGCTGACGCAGCCGGACGTCGTCAAGGTGGTGCCGGTCGAGTTCGACCAGCAGCCGGCGATCAGGATGATTCCGTTCACGTCGGGGTTCCACAGGTTCGTGCAGTTCGTGATGCCGCAGAAGGACGAGTTGTTGCCCATGGACATGCCGCCGGTGAAATAGAGCGACGCCGACCCGGAGTAGACGATCGTGTTGCTGATCGTGAGGCTTCCGTCGAAGTACAGCGTCCCGTTGACGTAGAGCGACTTCGTCGAGTGGTTCCACTTGATCTCGTTCGAGCCGACCTTGCAGTCGTAGTCGGTGTTGCCGAACATGACCGAGCTGATCGAGGCGTCGCTGTTGTCGAGCGTCGAGTTGTTGTCGAGGAGGTTCGCCGGGCAGCCGCTCTTCGACAGCGCCGCCTGCGCGTTGTACTGCGTGTGCAGCGTCGTCCAGGTGCCGTCGCTCGTACCCGTGCACTGCGAGTCCCAGGTCGAGGGCTGGCCGATGCACGGCATCTGCGGCGTGACCGACAGGCCCTTCTGGACGGAGTTCGCATAGATGGGCGAGTGGTGTCCGTCGCAGACGCCCGTGCCGGGGGCGACCGAGTTGCACGTGCTCGTCGAGTTCGAGTCGAGGCCCACTTGGAGCGACGTGATCGGCGTCGCCGACGACCCGATCTTCGCGCTGCCGGTGACGCTCAGGTTCCCGCCCACCTGGAGCTGCGCACCGGTGAAGTTGAGCGAGCCGCTGATGCAGAAGTCCCCGCGGATGAGGATGGGGACGCTGATCGTGACGCTGCCGTTGAGGCTCGTCGCGCACGACGTGCCGGCCTTGTCCGCGTAGACGTAGTTCCAGACGCCGGTGTCCGTGACCGTCGTGCTCGACGGGTCGGTCGCCTGGGCGTGAACCGTGCGGCTCACCCCGTCGACGAGGCCGGTGCCGTAGATCGTCCAGGTGATGCCGTCGGCGCCAACCGTTGCATACCAGGTGCCGGTTCCGCCGCCGGCCTGAGCGTCGATTTGATGAGTGCCCGACGCGGGCGACTTGCCGGTCTGGCCAGCGGCGTAGACCGCGCCCTCGCCATAGGCGAGCGACGTCTCGGCGAGCGCGAACGCCTGACGCGCGTCGGCGGACTTGAGCGAGCTGCGCTGGTTGACCGCGCCCGGGATGACGAGCGCGGCCGTCGTCCCGGCAAGGACGGCCATGATGATCAGCGCCATCACGAGCGCGACGCCGCGGTCCTCGCGGCGCAGACGGTGGAGAAGGCGGATCACGAGCATCCCGTCGAGAGCGCGTTCCGCATGGTGATGTAGTCGGTCGAGGTCGTCCTGTCCGAGAGCCTCGGCGTCGTGTTCACCGTCAGGATCGCCTTCAGCTGCGGGGTCGAGCCCGTGACCGGCGAGTAGCACGAGAAGGGCGTCGCGGACGTGACGCTCGTGACGTAGGTGAGCCGGTGCGTGGTGTCGGCGCACGTCGTGCCGGTGTTGCGGACGAGCGACCCGCTGCTCACGCACCACGTCACCGTTCCGTTCGCGTGGTCGCACTGGCTCGGCAGGGTGAGGTAGACGCCGGCGCCGTTCGAGAGCAGCGACGCGCTCGTGGCGCAGCGGGCGTCGTACTCGAGGCGGTCGAACGCGACGCGGACCCCCTGCTGGCTCGTCATCCGGGCGGTGGCATCGGCGTTCGCCCGCTCGCCGGAGACGAAGATGTTGGCGAGCCCGCCCATGACGATGCCCATCACGACCATCGTGATGATCAGCTCCACGAGGGAGAATCCCGACTCACCCTGCCGACGGGCACGCATCCGCAACGACGCCATCGCTCCTCTCGATTTCGGCGTCTGCGCCTGCCTGCTTTAGGTTTGGGGAGCCATTTTCGCCCCGACCGGGGGATGTTCCGAGCCGGGCGAACCCCCTAATGGCCTCGCCGCCCGGTGCCGATACCTCGTTCGAGGGATCGGATGAGCGACCAGAGCCAGGAACCCCCCTTCGTCCGCACCGTGCTGCCGGCCGGCAGCGGCCTACGCGCGCCGCTCGGCGGCGAGTACGGCATCAACGAGCTCGCGGAGCTCGTCGCCGATCTGCTGTCCGCCACCGAGCTCGTGCCGGCCGACGAGCTCGCGCTCGTACGCGGCCGGGCCCGCACGAGCGGTTCCTTCGCCCAAGCGCTCGTCGAGGAGGGCGTCGCCTCGAGCGACGGCATCGCCCGGATCCTCGCCGCTCGCCACCAGCTCCCGCTCGTCGACCTGGCCGTCGCCGACGTTGACGAGACCGCGGCCCGCCTCATTCCCGTCCACGTGCTCGAGCGCGTCATTGCGATCCCGTACGCCCTGCGCGGCGACACGCTGCTCGTTTCCGTCGCCGATCCTGCCAACCTGCACGGGATCGACGAGCTGCGGCTCGCGACCCGCCATCCGGTCGAGCTCGGGGTCGCCTCGCGGGAGGACATCCTCACCGCGATTCGCCGGCTCATCCGCAACTCCGAGGCCTTCGGCGCCCGCGTCGCCCTCGCCGAGGACGAGGAGGAGGCGGCATCCGAGGCAGAGGACCAGACCGATCTCGAGCTCGACGACGGCGTCTCCGACGTTCCCCTCGTCCGCCTCGTCAACTCGGTCCTCTTCCAGGCTGCCGAGGATGGCGCCTCCGACGTGCACTTCGAGCCGCAGGAGGACTCGCTCGTCGTCCGGTTCCGCGTCGACGGCGTCCTGCACGAGATGCAGCGGATCCCCAAGCGGCTCACGCCGGGCGTGACGACGCGCCTCAAGGTGCTCGCGAAGATGGACATCGCCGAGCGGCGCAAGCCGCAGGACGGTCGCATCTCCCTCAACGCAGCCGCCGCGGGCAGGATGCTCGACATCCGCGTCGCGACCCTGCCGACGGTCGAGGGCGAGAAGCTCGTCATGCGTCTCCTCGACAAGTCGCGGAAGCCGCCGACGCTGACGGAGCTCGGGCTCTCCGAGGACATGCGCGCGCAGCTCTCGGGGCTCATCACCCGCCCGACCGGCGCGCTGCTCGTCACCGGCCCGACCGGCTCCGGTAAGTCGACGACCCTGTTCGCCTGCCTCAACCAGATCAACCGGCCGGAGATCAACATCATCACGGTCGAGGACCCGGTCGAGTATCGGATGCCGGGCGCGAACCAGGTGCAGATCAACAACCGCGCCGGCATGACGTTCGCGGCGGCGCTGCGGTCGATCCTCCGCTCCGACCCCGACGTGGTGATGGTGGGCGAGATCCGCGACGGCGAGACGGCCAAGATCTCGATCGAGGCCGCCCTCACGGGCCACCTCGTGCTCTCGTCGCTGCACACGAACGACGCCCCGGGAGCGCTGACGCGTCTGAACGAAATGGGCGTCGAGCCGTTCCTCACCGGCGCCGCGGTCAGCGGCGTCCTCGCGCAGCGGCTCGCGCGCAAGCTGTGCACGCACTGCTGCGAGATGTACAGCCCGTCGGTGGACGAGCTCCTCGCCGCGCGCGTCTCCTCCGACGTCGCCGCTTCGGTGGACGGGATGGCCTTCTACCGCAAGCGCGGCTGCCCACGGTGCAACCAGACCGGCTACAAGGGCCGGATCGGCATCTTCCAGCTCCTCGCGATGACCGAGGACCTCTCCGCCCTCGCCGCGAAGAAGGCGTCGCGCGAGGAGATCGAGCGTGCAGCGCTCTCGACCGGGATGAACACGATCTGGGACGACGGCCTGGCGAAGGTCGCCGCCGGCCTCACCTCGGTCGAAGAGCTCGCCCGCGTGTCCGTCTAGGACGCGGCGGGGGACACTCCCCGGTCGTGCCTTATTCGGCGTAGACGTCGCAGCCGAGATACATCAGCGACTCGACCGCTTCCGTGACGAAGGCCGTCGCCTGGTGCGCGTCCGCGAACGTGTACGGGCCCGGCTGTACCGGGTCGCCTTCGGGCGGGTACACCTCGGTCTCCACGACGCACGAGTCGCCGTAGTCGACCGCCCGCATCCGCGCGATGGACCGACCCTCACGCTTCGCGTGCCGGGCGAAGAGCTCGCGGGCGGCAGGGTGCTGTTTGAGAAGGCTCACGACCCCGCGCCCGTCATCGGCGCGGCGGTCAGCGAGGCCGCCGCCGCCTGGGCGACGACGTCGCGGTCGGCGAACCCGTTCATCAGCTGGACGAGCGTCCCGGGCCGGCGGTAGATCAACACGCCGGGCGCGGGGAGGAGCCCGCCGTTGGGGAGGGCCGACGTGAGCGCGGCCGCGATGGGGTTGTCGAGGAGGCTGATCCCGACGAAGCCCACGCGCGCGGTGCTCGCTCCGGCCTTGGCCTCGGCGTACGAGATGGCGTCGGTGGGCGACTCGGGGTCGAAGACGGAGACGATGACGATCGCGTGCTTCCTCAGCGCTGCGTCGATCGTCATCGGGAGGCCGTTCTTGCCGATGAGGCTCGCGGCCTTTGCCTTGTGCGCAACCGCCGCAGCCGAGGCAGCACGGGCCCGCGTCGTCTTCGCCGTCGCCGGAGGCGCCGCGCGGCGGGAGCCCACGGCCGGCTTCGAGGCGACCACCGACGTCGGCGCGGTCACCGGCTTCGTCACGACCACGGGCGGCGCCGCGGCGTGCTTCGGCTTCAGCGCGAGCATGGCAACTCCGCCGACCGCCGCGACGACCGCGACGAGGGCGAAGATCTGGATGGGGCGGCTGATGGTCAGGTTCACGACGTCCTTTCTACGAGGCGTAGCAGTCGCCGTTGGCGCCGATATGCATGGTGCGGCCGGTGGTGATCGCGCCGCCCGCGCCGTGCTTCGCGCCGTACCACGAACCGACGGTCGTGTAGACGCAGAAGTCCGTGGCGGTTGTATTGCCGGCTGCCGGCGACCAGCCGGCCGGATCCCAGGTGTACTTCGCGGGATCGATCGACGGGTCGTACTTCGACTGGAGGATCGACATGAGGGCGTGCCCGGCCCAGAGATCGGAGTAGCCCTCGTCGCCGTTCGTACCGGTATACGCCGCGTCGCTGCCGTTGTAGTCCGGGTCGCGCGAGGGGCTCGCGCCGGCGGAGTTGTCGAACGCGTACCACTCGACGTCCGGCACGATCGCGTAGACGTTCGCCGACGCCGCCGCCTTGTTCGCGTTGTCGCGCAGCCCGAGGTACGAGGGTGTCGCGATCGAGGTGAGAATACCGATGATCGCCATCACAATGAGGAGCTCGACGAGCGTGAAACCGCTCTCCTCGCGGGCGAGTCCGTTGGCGAGCGCGCGAAGCATCGTTGTGCGTATCGACTGGCCAGCCGCGCCGGGTGACCCTCGTTCGAGGGATGCCGGAGGTGCGTTGCGGAGGGTCGGTCCACGAGAGAGGGCGCCGTCTCCGGCGCCCTCTCGGTCGAGCAGGTAAGGACTTGCTACGACAGGGCGGTGCAGACCGCCTTCGCGCCCTGGGCTACGCCGGCGGCGTTCACCTTGGTGACGGTCGAGATCGCCGCAGGCGGAGTGCTCTGCGTGATCTGCGTGCTGTCACCGCCGACGTAGTAGGCGCCGTGACCGGTCGCCTCGTCGTCGGAGAGGCAGTACGCCGCGCCGGATCCGAGGACCTTGACGATGACGTTCGGCGAGACGCCAGGGGCCTGAGCCGCGAGCGTGCCGCCCGTGCCACCGGTCAGACCGGTGTAGGTGCTGCCGCCGGGGCCCTGGTAATAGGCCTCGGCCGCCGGAATCGCGGAGCGAACGTTCGCCTGCGCTGCGGCGTCCTGCGCGTTGCCACGGAAGCTGAGGTACGACGGCACCGCAATCGCAACGAGGATGCCGAGGATGACGATGACGACCAGGAGCTCGATGAGCGTGAAGCCGCTTTCCTCACGAGCCAGGCGCGTCTTGATCTTGCTGACCATTCCTAAGTCTCCTTCCAACACGGGGTCGATGGCGGATGGCTCGCTCTCTATCGACCCGTCGCGAGTCGGCGTCTTAGCCCCGTTCGGGGGATTCGCATCCCCCACCGTGGGTGATCGCACCACTGCTCAAGCCGTTCGCGCCCGGTGCCGAT
>CAZXZX010000146.1:0-4603 GCA_964645445.1 uncultured Gaiellales bacterium | reverse complement strand
CTCATCGAGGAGCCGATGGCGGCAGCGATCGGCGCAGGCCTCCCAGTCGCAGAGCCGACGGGGAACATGATCGTCGACATCGGCGGCGGCACGACCGAGGTAGCGGTCATCTCGCTCGGCGGCATCGTCGTCTCGCAGTCGCTGCGCGTCGGCGGCGACGAGATGGACGAGGCGATCATCAATCACATCAAGCGCGACTACAAATTGCTCATCGGCCAGCAGACGGCCGAGGAGATCAAGCTCGAGATCGGCTCCGCCTGGGACCAGAAGGAAGAGCTGCAGGCGGAGGTGCGCGGGCGCGACATGCTCACCGGCCTTCCGAAGACCGTCATCCTCACGTCCGAGGAGATTCGCCGCGCGCTCGACGAACCGGTCACGCAGATCATCGAGGCGATCAAGTCGACCCTCGACAAGACGCCTCCGGAGCTGGCCGCCGACATCATGGATCGCGGCATCGTCCTCGCCGGCGGCGGCGCGCTCCTCACCGGGCTCGACGAGCGGCTCCGGCACGAGACGCAGATGCCTGTGCACCTGGCGGAAAGCCCGCTGACGTGCGTCGCGGTCGGCTCCGGACGCAGCCTCGAGGAGTTCGAGGCCATCCACCGGTCGAACCGCGCCCGCGCGCGCTCCCGCAACGGCCGCCGGTACTAGGACCCGGCGCTTCGCCCGATAGGCCTCGGCGCGCCGGATGCCGCTGTAACCTAAGGCGCGGTGGCGCCTCCGAACCGCTCCGCGCGCGTGGCGGTGCTGGGCTCATCGCTCCAGCGCTCCAAGCCTCAGCCGTACCCGTCCCGGGCGCGGACCGTCATGGTCCGCCGGGTCGTCCTCGCCGTGCTCGTCGTGGTCGCGCTCGGGCTGTTGACGATCTCGTTCCGCTCTCCGACCTCCGGGATCCTCCACGACGCGCAGAGCTACGGCTCCGCGGCGCTGCGGCCGTTCCAGATCGCGGCCGTCCGCGTCGCGCGCCCGTTCCGCGATGCCTACACCTATGTCGACAGCCTCGCCCGCGCGAAGTCGCGGAACGCGAAGCTCGAGAAGATGGTGCAGGACTATCGGGCGCAGGCGCTGCTGAACGCGTCGGCCGTGCAGCAGAACAACGACCTCAAGAGGCTGCTGCACTTCGAGTCCGGCCCGCAGTATCCGAAGGACTTTCGCGCCGTGAACACGTCCGTGGTCTCGTTCCCGTCAGGCGCGTTCTCGCAGCAGATCGTGATCGACGCGGGCACGCGCTCGGGCATTCGCGAGAACACGCCCGTCGTCAGTGCAGATGGCCTCGTCGGCAAGGTGACGAACGCCGGCCGCTCGACGTCGGTCGTGACGCTGCTCACCGATCCCGACAGCGCCGTCCCCGCCCGCGACCTGAAGACGCGCGTGAGCGGGCTCATCCGCCACGGGCAGGGCGGCACGCTCACGCTCGACCGCGTGTCGAAGGATCAGGTCGTGAACAAGGGCGATTGGATCATCACGCGCGGAACCGTCGACCGCAGGTATCCGGACGAGTACCCGTACGGCATCCCGATCGGCCGCGTCGTCGCGGTCGGGACGAGCGACATCGCGAGCTTCCTCACCGTGCAGGTGCAGCCGCTCGCGAGCATCGACTCGCTCGATGCGGTCGCGGCGCTCGTCCCCAAGCACCCCCGCGCGAAGCGATGACATTCGCCGACGGCCTCAAGGCCGCGGCGCTGCTGTTCGTCGCGGCGATCGCCCAGGTCTCGATCTTCTCGCAGCTGGACGTGTACGGCGGCGCGGCGCAGCTCGTGCTCGTCACTCTCGTGGGCGTCGCGCTGCTGCGCGGCTCCATCGTCGGCGCGATCGCGGGCTTCTTCGCCGGCCTCGTCGTCGACACGGCGACACTCGGCCAGCTCGGGCTCACGTCGCTCGTGCTCACCGTGTCCGGCTACTGGATCGGCCGCTACGGCGAGACGACCGGACGCGACCGTGGGCATGCACCGTTCCTCTCTGTCGCGGTGGTGACCTTCCTGTACGCGTTCGGTGTCCTGCTCGTCCACTTCATGCTCGGCGAGCGCGCGCCGGCCGGCGCGGAGATGCGCGGCCTGCTGCCCACGATCGTCATGAACCTCGTGCTGACGGCCCCGACGTACGCGCTCGTGCGTCTGCTGCTCCGGCCTCGCGACCGCACCGATTACGCCACCGAGGTGCAACTGCTTGGCTAGTACCACCGCGCAAGAGCGCCCCCGCTCGAAGCGCTTCCTGCCGTCGAGCAAGAGCGTCGCCGAGCCCTACCGCCCGAACCAGCGGCTCCTCCGGCGCGTCAGCATTCTCGGCGTCGCGATGCTCGTCATCTTCGCCGTGCTCCTGCTTCGTCTCTGGGCGCTGCAGGTGCTCGCCGGACCGAAGTACGTCGACCAGGCCGCCGCCAACTCGTTCCGGACGGTCCGGGTCCAGGCGCCCCGCGGCCAGATCCTCGACCGGACCGGCGTGCCGCTCGTGACGAACGCGCCGGCGACCGCGATCCTCCTGTGGCCGGCCGACCTGCCGAAGGTGTACACGACGCGCTACGCCGAGCTGCGAGCGCTCGCGCGCGTCACCCGCGTCCCGCTGTACGAGATCGCTGCCAGGATCAAGGTGCGCCGCGAAGGCAACGACCTCGTCACGCCCGTGACGGTGCGCGAGGTCGCGAGTGAGCCGATGATCGACTACCTCTACGAGCACGCATCGCAGTTCCCGGGCGTGACGACGTGGCACACGGTCATCCGCCATTACCCGTACCACTCACTCGCGGCGCAGGTGCTCGGCTACGTCGGCGAGATCTCGCCGGCGGAATTGCAGAGCCGGAAGAAGCAGGGTTATCTGCCGGGCGACGAGGTCGGCCAGGCCGGGGTGGAGTCGACGTACGACGGCTATCTCCGCGGCGTCGCCGGCAGCGCGCGCATGCACATCGACGCGCTCGGCCGTCCGCGGAGCAGTCTCGAGACGACCACGATCGCGAAGCCGGGCAACGACGTCCGTCTGACCATCGACGCGAAGCTCCAGCAGGCGGCCGAGAAGGCGCTCCAGTACGGCATCCACCTCGCGCAGGCGAACAAGCAGTGGTACGCGCGCGGCGGCGCGATCGTCGCGCTCGATCCCACGGACGGTTCCATCCTCGCGATGGCGTCGTCGCCGACCTACGACCCCTCCGTGTACGCCGGCCACGTGACGGAGTCCGAGCTCGCGCGCGCCGGCCTGACGACAAAGACTGCGCCCGCGAAGAACTTCCCGTCGCTCGACCGCGCGACGTCGGGCACGTATCCGCCCGGGTCGACGTTCAAGCCGGTCACCGCGCTCGCCGCGATGCAGGAGCACCTCCTCTCACCGTACGCGTACCTGCCGTGCACCGGCACGTACTCGTCGCCGCAGGATCGCTCGCATCGCACGTTCCACAACTGGGACCCGAACGTGAACCAGGCGATGGATCTACCGACGGCGCTCGCGTACTCGTGCGACACGTACTTCTACCGCGTCGGGAACGAGTTCTACAACCTGCCCGGCGAACGAGGTCAGCCGCTGCAGAAGTGGGCGAGCGCGTTCGGGTTCGGTGCGCCCACCGGCGTCGACGTCGGCCCGGACGCGAGCGGCCTCGTGCCCACGATCGGATGGCGCGAGCGTCACTTCACGACCCAGGTGGACAAGCTCTGGAAGCCGGGTGACTCGATCCAGCTCGCGATCGGCCAGGGCGACCTGCTCGTCACCCCGTTGCAGATGGCGCGTTTCTACGCGCTGCTGGCGAACGGCGGCATGCTCGTGACGCCCCACCTGCTCATGGACGTCGAGAGCCCGAACGGCTCCGCCGTTCCCGTGCCGGCGACGCCGGCGCCGAAACAGGTCGGGGTCGATCCCGCGGCGCTCCAGGTGGTTCAAAAGGGCCTCTGGGAGGCGACGCACCTGCCCTTCGGGACGTCGTATGCCGTGTTCGGAAAATTCCCCGTCTCGATCGCGGGCAAGACCGGGACCGCGGAGAAGGTCGTCTCGCTTCCCGGTTACCTCGGGTTGCAGAACCAGTCCTGGTGGTGCGGGTACGGCCCGACGAACGACGCGAAGCTCGTCGTCTGCGCCGTGATCGAGAACGGCGGCCACGGGGGCGACGCAGCGGCTCCCGCGGCGGCCCAGGTGTTCGCGTCCTACTTCCACGTCAAGGTCCAGCTCGCCGGACCGATCCATTCCGACTGATGCGATCCGAGGGCACACTGCACTGATGCTCGAATACGCCGGATCCCAGCGCGCAGGCCGCCGTGACCGCGACGAGGGGCTCGCCATCGTCGGCGTCCTCCGCTCGCTGGACTGGCTGCTCCTGGCCGGCGTCGGCGGGCTCGTGGCGGTCGGGCTCTGGGCCGTCTCGGGCGCGACGCGCTTCGCGGTCGCGGGCGACCCGACCTACTACGTCCACCGCCAGATGATCTACGCCGCCGTCGGCGGAGCGGTGCTGCTCCTCGGGCTCTTCGTCGAGCCCGACGTCTATCGTCGCTACTGGAAGGCGATCTTCGGCGGCGCGGTGCTGCTGATCGCCTTCGTGTTCGTCGTCGGCCACGCTGCGCGCGGCTCGACGCGCTGGATCTCGCTCGGTTTCTTCACCTTCCAGCCGTCCGAGTTCGGAAAGCTCGCC
>CAZXZX010000145.1:0-2882 GCA_964645445.1 uncultured Gaiellales bacterium | reverse complement strand
ACGAGCGCGGCCAGCAGCCGCGACGCCTCACCGAGCGCGCTTGCCCGCAGGCCCAGCTCCTCGTCGAGCAGCGGCGGGTTCCAGAGGGCGATCGTCCGCTCCGCGCGCGGCGCTGCGTCGTCGCCGACGACCCCGGCCTCGGCGCCGAGGAGCGACTGCGCGAGCTCGCCCGGGTTGGCGATCGTCGCCGACGCGAGCAGGAACTGCGGCTCCGAGCCGTAGATGCGCGCCAGCCGGCGCAGGCGGCGCAGGACGTTGCCCACGTGCGAGCCGAAGACGCCGCGGTAGACGTGCGCCTCGTCGACGACGACGTAGCGCAGGTTGTGGAGCGCGTCGCCCCAGAGGTCGTGTCGCGGCAGGATCCCGACGTGGAGCATGTCCGGGTTCGTGAGGACGACGTTCGCCCACTCCCGGGCCCGCCGCCGCTCGGTCGTGGGCGTGTCGCCGTCGTAGATCGCCGCGCGGACGCCCGGCACCGCGAGCGTCGAGAGCGTGCGGGCCTGATCCTGCGCGAGCGCCTTCGTCGGATAGAGGTAGAGCGCGCGCGTGTGGGGATCGGCCGCGATCGCGTCGAGGACGGGCAGGTTGAACGCGAGCGTCTTGCCCGACGCGGTGCCCGTCGTGACGATCAGATTGCCTCCGCCGCGCGCGAGCTCGTACACCTCCGCCTGGTGGGCATACAGCTCCTCGATGCCCGTGCGCGCGAGCGCCTCCAGCACGCGCGGGTGGAGATCGCGCGGAAGCGCTGCCGTCTGCGCCGCGCGCGCCGGCTCGGTCGCGAGGTAAGCGAGCTCCTCGCCCGCGAGCAGGTCGTCCCAGCGGGCGACAACGGTCACGACGACACGGTAACGACGGGCCGATCCGCGATCTTGACGAGTCCCTCGCGAAGGAACAGACTTGCGCGTCGCTTGTGATCTGCGGCGTCCCGATCCTCCGAGCGAACCGTGGTTGCGTCAGAACGCGAGCAGCTTCTCCAGCGCCTTCCCCTGTTCGGCGACCTGGACGCCGAGGAGCTGCGCGCGCTCGCCGAGGTCGCCCAGCCCGTCAGGTTCCCCGCCTCGGCGCTGATCTTCCGCGAAGGCGAAGCCGGCGACTGCGCCTACGTCGTCGTCGAGGGCTCGGTCCAGGTCTTCGCGACCGACCGCAACGGCGACGAGGTCGTCCACGCGCGGCTCGGGGAGCTCGACCACGTCGGCGAGCAGTCGTTGCTGGACGGCAACTCCGGCCGCCGCAACGCGAGCCTTCGCGCGTGCGAGGACACGACCCTCCTCCGGATCCCGAGGGCCGATTTCCAGGCGGTCGTCTCGCAACGGCGCACGCTTGCCGACCTCCTGTCCCGGACGGGACAGCAGCAGGTCCGGTCGAACGCGCTCCGCACCAGGAGGCTCGCGCGGATGTGGGCGCTCTTCATGTTCGTCAACGGCTTCATCAGCATCGGCCTCCTCTGTGGCCTCGCGAAGGCTTTCCATACGCCGTTCATCTTCCCCTCGCTCGGGGCCACGGCGTTCCTCGTCTTCTTCACGCCGACTGCTCCGGCGGCGAGCCCACGGAATGCGCTGTGCGGGAACGCTGTCGCCATCGCCGTCGGGTACGGAGCCCTCCTGCTGACGGGGTTGCAG
Organism: uncultured Gaiellales bacterium; assembly: GCA_964645445.1. Taxonomy (GTDB): domain Bacteria; phylum Actinomycetota; class Thermoleophilia; order Gaiellales; family Gaiellaceae; genus Palsa-739. The sequence continues at coordinate 1,263 of CAZXZX010000145.1, read as the reverse complement.
CATGCAGGGCCGGCGCTCGTCGTGAACCTGGGCTGGACGCGGATCCTTGCCATCGCCCTCGCGCTCGCCACGACCTCGGCGTTGATGATCCTCCTCAACGTTCCCCATCCGCCGGCCGCCGCGACGGCGATGATCGTGGCGCTCGGCATCGTCACGAAGCTCCCGTACCTCCTCGTGCTCGAGGCCGCTGTCGGTGTGCTCGTGGCGCAGGCGATCGTCGTCAATCGCCGGACCGGCGTGAGATACCCGCTGTGGTCGAGCGTCCCGACGCCGAAGATCGGCGCCCTGGCCCATCACGGCGCGCTGCAGCGCTTCGCGCGGTTTCTCCGGCTCGACTGAGCCGCCGGCCGGGGACGTCGCCCCACCGGGGACAAGTTATCGGCGCGATGCCGACGCGGCCGCGGGCCTGGAGGCTGCCTTCGCGATGATCGGCGCGAGGACGTCCGCGATGGTCGGCGCGCCGAGCTCCTCGAGCTCGTAGCGGACGTGGCGGATCGGGTGCCGCGACTCGATGAGGCGCGCGAGGTCGATCGGGGTGCCGGTGACGACGACGTCGCACTCGACTGCGTTGATCGTCTGCTCCAGCTCGTGGAGCTGCTCCGCCGAGTAGCCCATCGCGGGCAGCGCGTTCGTGAGTCGTGGCCATTGCTCGAACACCCTGCGAAGCGAGCCGACGGCATGTGGTCGAGGGTCGACGATTCGTGCCGCGCCGTGCTGGCGTGCAGCGACGAGGCCGGCGCCGAACGGCATCTCGCCATGCGTGAGCGTCGGGCCGTCGTCGACGACGAGAACCGTCCGGCCGGACAGATCGGGACCGGGATCGAGCACGGGGGGTGATTGCGCGAAGACGACGGTTGCCAGCGGGTTGAGCTCCTGGACGTTCCCGACGACCGTTTCCACGTCGTCGGCCGCGGCCGAGTCGACCTTGTTGATGACCACCACGTCTGCCATCCGGAGATTCGTCTCTCCGGGGTGGTACCGGAGCTCGTGACCGGGTCGGAGCGCGTCCGCAACCACGATCAGCAGGTCGGGCGAGTAGAAGGGGAGGTCGTTGTTGCCGCCGTCCCAGACGATCACGTCGGCCTCGCGCTCGGCCTGCCGCAGGATCGCCTCGTAGTCGACGCCCGCGTACATGACCATCCCGAGCCGAACGGGCTCCTCGTACTCCTCGCGCTCCTCGATCGTCGGATGTGACGCGTCGATGTCGGCGAGGGTCGAGAAGCGCTGGACGCGCATCGCCTCGAGGTCGCCGTAGGGCATCGG
>CAZXZX010000144.1:0-13844 GCA_964645445.1 uncultured Gaiellales bacterium | reverse complement strand
CTCCGCGGTCTGGTACCGGTCGTCCGGGTCCTTCGCGAGCGCGCGCATGATGACCATGTCGAGCTCGCGTGGGATGTCGTGCCGCTTGGTCGACGGCGGCTCCGGCGTCTGCGACAGATGCTTCATCGCGATCTCGACCGGGGTGTCGCCGGAGAATGGAACCTCTCCCGTGAGCATCTCGTACATGAGGACGCCGAGCGAGTAGAGATCGGAGCGCTGGTCGACGTCACCGCCGCGCGCCTGCTCCGGCGAGAGGTACTGCGCGGTCCCGACGATCGAGCCCGCTTCGGTCATCTGGCTCGTCCCGGCCCGCGCGATCCCGAAGTCCGTCACCTTCACGCGCCCCTCGCCGTCGACGAGCACGTTGTGCGGCTTGATGTCGCGATGGACGATTCCGTGGCGGTGCGCGAACCGGAGCGCTGAGAGGATCTGCCGCGCGTACTCGACCACGACTGCGACCGGGGCATCGCCGCGCGACAGGATCAGCTCCTTGAGCGAGCGACCGTCCAGGTACTCCATCGCGATGTAGTACGTCCCCTCCGCCTCGCCGCGGTCGTAGATGGAGACGATGTTCGGGTGCGAGAGCGCGGCCGCATTCTTCGCCTCGCGGCGAAAGCGCTCGACGAACTGCTCGTCGTTCGCGTGCCGGTCGTTGAGGATCTTGATCGCGACTCGGCGGCCGAGCTCCTGGTCCTCGGCGAGGTAGACGTTCGCCATTCCCCCGGCGCCGAGCTTGCGCAGGATCTGGTAGCGCCCGTCGAAGAGGGTGCCGATGAGCGTGTCGGATACGGCCACGAAGTTGTTACAGGGTAGACGGCACCTCAGCGGTGCAGGAGCTTTTGGAGGATCGCTTTCGCGATGGGAGCGGAGACGGCGCCGCCGAAGCCGTTCGCCTGCTTCTCGAGCACGACGGCGACGGCGACCTGTGGGTTCTCGGCGGGGGCGAAGCAGACGAACCAGGCGGTGTAGACCCTGTTGATGCCGGTCTCGGCAGTACCCGTCTTGCCCGCCACCTCGATGCCGGGGATCTGCGCGTTCGTGCCGGTGCCGGCCTGGACGACCGAGACCATCATCTGCGTCAGCTCGGCGGCGGTCTCCGGCTTGATCGCGCGGCCCAGGGTGGACGCCCGGGTCCGGCTGACGACCGACCCGTCGTGCCCGATCACCCGGTCGACGATGTACGGACGGGGGACGACCCCGCCGTTCGCGATCGTCGCGCCGACCATCGCCATCTGCAGCGGCGTGACCTGCATCCGCTCCTGCCCGAAGGCGAGACGGCCGGGGTCGACCTGATACTGCGGCTTCTTCGGGTACCACAGCTTGCCGTTCTGGTACAGGCCGCTCGGCACGCGCTGGTTCGCCGGTGTCTCTAGCGGCGGCGTCGCGTAGAAGCCGAACTTCTTCGAGTACGAGAGGATCGTCGACGCGCCGATCTGCTTGCCGACATTGCAGAAGACCGAGTTGATCGAATGTTGGAAGCCCTGTGCGAGGGTGACGTGCCCGTACGTCTCCGGGCCGTTCTGATCGGGGTTGCCCGCGTTCGAGACGTGCTTGCCGTACTCGACGCAATAGCCTGGATCGTCGAAGCCGGAAGTCGGCGTGAACGCGCCGCTGTCGAGGGCGGCCGCGGCTGTGACCATCTTGAACGTCGACCCCGGCGTGAACAGGCCGTCGGTCGCGCGGTTGAGGAGCGCGGACGAGCTGCCGCACTGCCCCTTCGTCTTCAGCACCTTCGCGTAGCCGCCGGGCTTGTCGATGAGGTTCGGGTCGTACGTCGGCGACGACGCCATCACGTAGACCGCGCCCGTGCGCGGGTTCATCGCCACCACCGCGCCGCACCGGTCGCCGAGCAGTTGCTGCGCAAGTGCCTGCGCGCCGGCGTTGATCGTGAGCACGACGTTGTCGCCGTACACGGTCCCGCCGCCGAGCCGGTCGAGCGTCCGCTGGATCGCGTTGCTGAGGTTGGTCGTCGATCCTGTCAAGTAGTCGTTGAGCGACTCCTCGAGACCGGTCTGAGACAGCGCGGACGTCGAGTAGCCGATCGTCTGGGCGGCGAGCCCGTGCGACGGATACCGGCGGAAGAAGAACGTCTGCCCGTTGCGCTTCAGGTGCCGGTTGGCCGCGAGCACCGTCTTGCCGTTCGCCGCGAGGATGAGCCCCCGCGAGACCTGGAACTGCGAGACGAGCTCGACGGCGTTGTCCTGGCGCGCGGCGAGCGATCCCGCCGCCCACGACTGCCAGTACGTCGTCGCGACGACGAGCGACGCGAGCAGCAACACGGCCACGAGCGCGAGACGGTTGAGCTGCCCGTTCACGCCGAGTTCGCCTTGTGCGAGACGAGCATGAGCCCGGCGACGACGAGGAAGTTCGAGATGATGCTCGACCCTCCGTACGAGACGAACGGGAGGGTGATCCCGGTCAGCGGGATGACGCGGAGGATGCCGCCGACGATGACGAACGTCTGGAGCGCGAAGCCGAACGTGAGGCCCGCGGCGAGGAGCTTCGAGAAGCCGTCACCGGCGGCGAGCGACACGCGGAAGCCGCGCAGGACGAACACCATGTAGACGAGGAGGAGCGCGGACGCGCCGATGAGCCCGAGCTCCTGCGCGAGCGCCGAGTAGATGAAGTCGGTGCTGAGGTACGGGATGAGGGGATGCCCCTGGGCGGTCGTGAACGTCCCGGAGCCGAGACCGGTCCCGCCGTAGCCGCCGTGCGCAATCGAGTAGAGCGACTGCACCTCCTGGTAGCTGCCGCACTCCTGACGGAGGGCCGGATGCCCGGTGAGCGCGCAGTAGACCTTGTGGCTCGTCCACGGGTGAATCCAGTTCGTGACCCGCTCCCGAACGTGAGGCGTGCCCTGGTAGACGGCGACGGAGCCGATGAGGAAGAGCCCGAGGAACGCCGCGACGAACTTCACGCGCGCGGTCGCCGCGTACAGGATCGCGAGGAAGATCCCGTAGTACAGCAACGCGCTGCCGAGGTCGTCCGTGGCGAAGAGGACGAGCATCGCGCCGCCCCAGATGACGAGCAGCGGACCCCAGTCCTTGACACGGCCCTGCGCGAGCACCTCGCGCTTCTCGCGCAGGTACGCGGCAAGGAAGACGATGAGCGCGACCTTCCCGAGCTCGCCGGGCTGGAACTGCAGGCCGCCGAAGTGGATCCACAGGCGGGCGCCGTTCACGGTCTGCCCGATCCCGGGGAGGAGCGGCATGAACAGAAGCCCGATCGCACCGAGGCCGAAGAGGTACTTGTAATTCTCGAGCAGCCGGTAGTCGCGTCGGAGGGCGAGCAGCGCGGCCGCGAAGACGGCGACGCCGATGACGACCCACAGTCCCTGCTTGAACGCGTTGGACGGCCCGAGGCGGTAGATCTCCGTCAGTCCGATCGCGGTCAGGAGACCGGCCACCGGCAGCAGGTAGGGATCGGCGTTCGGGACGGTGAAACGCGCGACGACGTGCGCGGCGAGATAGAGCGCGAAGAAGAAGACCGCATACGTCAACGACGCTGCGGAGACCTGGGCCTTGCGCGAGATGTACACACTCGCGAACCCCACGGCGGTGAGGAGGCCGACGACGACGAGATAAGCGAGCTCGCGATTCCGGAAGCTCAAGCTCAGCGCAACAGCCCCCAGAGCAATAGCGAGACGAGGAGCGCCAGGACGACGAGCGACGCGAGCACGACGCGAACCCGAGCCACCGACGGGCCTCCGACCGAAGCGAGGAGCAGGCTCACGTCCTCGGTCGTGTCGGCGTCGGGCGCATACGAGACCGCTTCCATGGTCGCGGTGTCACCGGCCTCCACGGCGCCGTCCCCACGGCCGATGGCGAAGGCCACGACGGTGTTGTTGTCCTCGCCCCCGCCCCTGTTCGCGGCGGTGACGAGCTGCTTCGTCATTCGATCGAGGTTGCCGCGAAACCGCTCGACTGTCTCGAGGATGTGCTCGTCGTCGACCATGTCGGTGAGCCCGTCGGAGCAGATGAGGAAGACGTCGCCGTCCTGCGGCTCGACGATGAACGAGTCGACGTCGACGTCGGGATCGGTCCCGACGGCGCGGGTGATCACGGACCGCTGCGGGTGCGTCTCAGCCTCCTGGGGCGAGAGCTTGCCGCTCTTCAGGAGCTCGTTCACGAGCGAGTGGTCCTCGGTGAGCTGCTCGATCTCGCGTCCGCGGACGAGGTATGCCCTCGAGTCGCCGACATGCCCGATCACCACGCCCCCGTCCTCGACGAGGGCGACCGTCATCGTCGTCCCCATGCCCGACGTGGACGGATCCCTGCTCGAGCGCTCGTGCACTCGGCGATTCGCCTCCTGGATGAGGGAGGCGACCTTCTCCGGGCCGGTGAGGCGACCGGGGTCGGTGTCCTCGAGCGCGGCCGCGGCGAGCTTCGACGCGATCTCGCCCGCCTGCGCGCCGCCCATCCCGTCGGCGACCGCAAACAGCGGCGGTGCAAGGACGAACGCGTCCTCGTTGCGACGGCGCCTCCGCCCGGTGTCGGTCTTCGCCGCATAGGCGCCGATGACGCTCATGGCTCGAACCTCAGATCCGTCTCGCCGACCCGGACGACGTCCCCGGGCGCGAGCCGGCGCGCACCGTCGATGCGGACGCCGTTCACGTAGGTGCCGTTCGTCGAGCCGAGGTCCTGCACCCAGACGCCGTCGCGGCGGGGCTCGAAGCGAACGTGACGCGCGGAGGCGAACTCGTCCCCGTCGATCGCGACGTCGTTCTGGCCGCCGCGGCCGACGGTGAGCGGCGCGGAGTCGACGGAGAACTCCTCGCCTTCGTCGAGCACCGGGCTCTCCTCGACGACGAGGCGGCCCCCGGACGGTGGAGTGAGTGCCGATGCAACCGCAACGGGCGCCATGATGAAACTCTCCTGCGCAGGTTGCACGCGCATGTCGCGCGAGACCGTCCGAATGATCCGCCAGATCAAGAGGTAGAGCAGGATGAGAAACGCGACCTTGAGCGCGAGGAGCACCTCCTCGAGCCGGGTGCTCGCCAGGATCATTCGCGCTCCGTGGAGAAGGTCACCTCGGTCGAGCCCACCGTGAAGCTGTCGCCGGGATCGAGCTTGGCGCGCTTGACCCGCTTCCCGTTCACCTCGAGGCCGTTCGTCGAGTCGAGGTCCACGATCCAGAACGCCGTGCCCTCCTGGCGCAGCTCGGCGTGGCGGCGGGACACGTTTGCGTCCTCGATCTGGATGTCGCACTCGCGCGACCGGCCGAGCACGACGCGCCGCTTGTCCACGCGCAGACGCTGCGCATCCCAGGAAAGGACGGCGACCTCGCGCTCGAGACCGAGCTCCTCCTGCGCCGAGTCGATCGCGTCCGGGACGACAGGGTGCTTGTAGATCATCGTCGCGCCCGACTCGACCTGCTCCTCCGGCTCGTCGCTGCGATGGCCGTGCCGCGGCTGCACCATCCGCGTCGCGATCCCGAACTCGCCGAGCGCGAGATCCTCGTCGGTCTCGAGCGCGACACGCGGCGGGGTCAGGAGCGCATAACCCTCGCGGCGGGCGTGCTCGCCGAGGTACTCCTCGAGCTCCGAGAGCAGCGAGTTCTCGTAGCCCTCGAACTGCTCGCGGTCGCCGGCCGAGAGGTAGACGGCGTACTCGTTCGGGACGTACACACGCGAGACCGAGACGACGCGGTGGTCGTCCATCTCCTTCGCGAGTTTTCGCGCGAGCTCGACCGGCTGGACGTTCGTCCTGAAGGCGCGGCCGAAGACACCCTCGAAGAGAGCCTCGATCTTCTGCTCGATCGACCGCAGCACCATGGTTGCGCGGCTGAGGGTACCCCCAGGACCACCTGATTACGCGCGCCTGGCTTGCAGGGCGACGGCGGCGGCCGTCAGCCAGGCTGCAAACACGAGCGGGACCGCGGGCGCCGAGGGCACTGCCACCACGGTTCCGGCGAGCATGGCCCCGCCGAGTGCTGCGGCGCCCCAGCGCCCGCGCGCGTGCGCGTACGGGAGCGCAAACGCTGCGGCCGCGAAGACGACCGCTTCGAGGAGGAGCCCCGGATGTGCGGCGGCCGCCCGGCCGAGCGAGCCGGCGACGTCCAGCGGGTCGCGGGCGCCGGCGATGCCGAGCCCGAGCGGCGACGCGGTGCCGACGATCGGCAGGACAGCGTGTTGCACGCCGGCGACCACGGCAGCGACAAGCACGGCGACTCCTGCTTGGGCGGCGCGGCGCGGCCCGGCACGCAACGTCGCCGCCGCGAGCGGCACGAGCGCGAGCGCGCTGAGCGGAGCGAGCAGCGGGCCGAGCGCAAACAGGAGCCCGCCGCGCGGCTCGCGCCAGCTGAGGACGAGCCATGCGAGGGCGAGCCCGCCATAGAGCATGGCGAGGCCGGACGAGATGTTCCCGAGCGGGAGCACCGGAACGGCGAGTGCGAATGCGAGCCCGATGCGCGGGTGCACGAGGGTCAGACCGGCTGCGGCGACGGCGAGGCCGATTGCCCACAGGTGCGGGTAGAAGGGCAGCGAGGCCGCCGACCACGCGCTGAAGGCAGCCGCCAGCCCCGCCGCGACGACGCGGCCCGCCTCCGCGGGGACGGACAGGCCGAGCGCCCGGGCGCGCTTGCGCCGCCGGTGGGTCGCGGCGCCGCGCAGGGCGCCGGCGAGGTCGGCGGCAGACGGCCGGCGTACCGGGCTCGGAGCGAGCGCACGGTCGACGAGTTGGATCAGCTCCCTCGGCAGGTCGGGGCGGAGCGTTGCGAGCGACGGCGCGCCTGCCTCGATGGCGCGCGCGGTCTCGAGCATCGAGGCGTTCCAGAACGGGTGGCGACCGGACAGCGACTCCCACAGCATCACGCCGACCGCCCAGACGTCCGCCGCCTCGGTGGCGGGGTCGCCCGCCAGCCGCTCGGGCGAGATGTATGCGAGCGTGCCCGGCACGTCGCCCTGCGCGGTCAGCGTCTCGGCCTCGGCCATGCGGGCGAGCCCGAAGTCGAGCAATTTCGCGGAGACGCGCTCTCCCTCGGCGAGGAGCACGTTCGACGGCTTGACGTCGCGGTGGAGGATCCCGGAGCGATGCGCGTGCGCGAGCCCTTCCGCGACCTGCGCGCAGGCCTCGACGGCGTCGGCGTCGTCGAGCTCGCCGGCCCGCAGCACCTCCCGGAACGTGCGGCCCGGGATGAACTCGTACGCGATGTAGACATGGCGTGAGTCCCGCGCGAACGCGTAGGCTCGCAGGCAGCTGGGATGTCGCAACCGCGCGGCGGCAGCCGCCTCCCGCTCTGCTCGAGCCGCGGCCTTCCCCTCGCGGGCGACGATCTTGAGGGCGACATCGAGGCCCGTGCGCTCGTCACGGGCCAACCAGACGGATCCCGACCCGCCGCTCCCGAGCGGACGAAGCGGCCGGTAGCGACCGAGGACGGGCTCGCTTTGCTGGAGCGCGAGCGCGGACGACATCGGTCTAATCAGGTTGGCGGCAGCGGGCGGATTTCCTCTCGGCGAGAGAGCCGGTTACAGTCTGGCCCGACCGGATGACGGCATGAGCGGTTACGAAGACGACAACATCGAGTTCGACTTCTTCGACGAGCCCGAGACGGAGGAGGCGCCACGCGCCCGCCGCCGACCGCGCCGGGAGCGCTCCGGCCCGCCGCGAACACCGGGCCCGCCGACGGGAATCGTGCCGCTGGCGCGCCTCGTCGGCCTGATCGCGATCGCGATCGCCGTCGTCGTCGCGTTCGTCTTCTGGATCGGAGCGTGCCAGGGCAAGAGCACACACGACCAGTACGCGTCGTACGCGACGAAGGTGAGGACGGTGGCATCGAGCTCGAACGCGCTCGGACGCGAGTTCGCCGCGAAGCTCGTGTCCGGCGGGCTCAAGCAGGCCGAGCTCGAGCAGAGCCTGCAGCAGTACGCGCAACAGGAGCAGCAGGAGTACGACCAGGCGCAGCAGATCCGCCCGCCGGGCCCGCTGCGGCAGATCCACCAGAACCTCGTCGACGCGATCGAGCTGCGCGCGAAGGGCCTCGCCGCACTCGGCGACGTGCTCGGGCAATGGACGCCGAAGAACACGTCGACGACCATCGACGCGCTCGCGACGCAGGCCGAGCTGCTGACTGCGAGTGACGTCGTCTGGGAGCAGCTCTACCGGCAGCCCGCGACGCTGCAGCTGAAGACGCAGGGCGTGACCGGCGTCGTCGTCCCCGGCTCGTCGTTCGTCCCGAACACGGAGCTCGTCAGCGCACGCTCGTTCGGCGTGCTCCTGAACAACATGAAGGGCGCGTCGACCGGCGGCACGCCGTCCGGCCTGCACGGCTCCGCGCTCGTCTCCGTCGTCGCCAACCCGGGCGCGACGCCGCTGACGACCGCGACCGCGACGACCGTGAAGGTCTCGGCCGACCTCGCGTTCGCTGCGACGGTGGAGGACTCGGGGAACTTCCAGGAGAACGGCGTCGTCGTGCATCTGACCATCACCGCGGGCTCGACGACGATCAAGCGGACGCAGACCATCCAGACGATCGCGCCGAAGACGCAGCAGACGGTCTCGTTCGGGAACTTCAACCTGCCGACCGCCGCGTTCGGGAACAGGGCGACGGTGAAGGTCGACGTCGCACCGGTGCCGGGTGAGACGAACACGTCGAACAACACCGCCACGTACACGGTGTTCTTCACGCTCGGCTGATGCACGTCAGCGCCTCCGTGGCAGCGTGGATCGCGATCGGCGCAGCCGCGGCCGCCGCCCTCGCTGTGGTGCTCGCCGTCGCGTATGTCGTTTCGCTCCGGCGAATGCGGAAGGCGCAGCTCGTGCTCCTCGGCGGGAGCAAGTCCGATCTCGTCGACTTCGCCGTCTCGCTCCAGAGCAGAATCGACGACCTGCACCGCGCCGTGGACGAGATCGCAGCCGGCCTCGCGCGCGTCGACCGGCGCGTCGACGACAGCGTCTCACGAACGGCAATCGTCCGGTACGACGCGTACGAGGGGAGCGGCGGTCACCAGTCGTCCTCGTTCGCGCTGCTCGACTCGGCGCGGAGCGGGATCGTCGTGAGCGCGATCCAGGGCCGCGACTACGCGCGCATCTACGTAAAGGAGATCGAGCACGGCCGCGCCTCCCTGGCTCTCTCCCCGGAGGAGCTCGAGGCGGTCGAGCGCGCGATGGCCTCCTGACGGGGCGTCATCTACACGGTTGGCCACCGCTGGTACCTTTTTGCGGAGGAAATGGGGCAAGTCCTCGTTCTGAACGCCAGTTACGAGCCGTTGAACGTCTGCACGGTTCGGCGGGCGCACGTGCTCGTCTACAAGGGGAAGGCGGAGGTGATCGAGCACCTCGACCAGCCGCTTCGCTCGGCGACCGGCAGCTTCATCCGCCCGCACGTCATCCGGCTCGTCACCTACGTCCGGGTCCCGCGGGCCATCCAACGGAAGATCTCCAGGCGCGCGCTCTTCGCCCGCGACGGGTGGCGCTGCGTCTACTGCGGCACCTCCGGAGGCCGCCTGACCCTCGACCACGTCGTCCCCCGGTCGAAGGGGGGCGAGTCGGTCTGGGAGAATGTCGTCACCGCCTGCGCGCCGTGCAACCTGCGCAAGGGCGATCGAACGCTGGAACAGGCCGGAATGCAGCTGCACACACCGCCTCGGCCGCCGCAACCCGTCCTCTTCATTCGACTCGCAGCCCCGCGGATCCCGCACGGCTGGACGCAGTACCTCGGCGAGCTCGGCACCGCCACCGCCTGATGTGACATCCGGGGTGCCCGGCACCGTATGCCGGGTATGAGACTTCTCGCGATCCTCGCCGTGGCGGCCGCGCTGCTCGCCGGCGGCGCCGATGCAGCCACCACCGCAGGCACCTCCACGGACAGCGTCACGGTCAGCGGCACCGGCACCGTCATCGCCGTCCCCGACCAGGCCGAGTTCGACTTCACCGTGCAGACGAAGGCGGCGACCGCGGCCGCCGCGCTCAGCCGCAACGCGACCGACACGAAGGCGGTCATCACCGCCGTCGAGGGGTCGGGCGTCGCCGAGGCGGACATCCAGACGACGCAGGTGTCGCTCGACCCGGTGACGTCGAGTGACGGGACGTCGATCACCGGCTACACCGCCTTCGACACCATCTCGGTGACGAAGCTGGCGATCGCGATGGCCGGCGCAGTCGTCGATGCGGCAGTCGGCGCCGGCGCGAACGGGGTCTCCGGCCCGTCGCTCAGCGTGTCGTCGCAGGACTCGCTCTACAACCAGGCGCTCAAGGCCGCCGTCGCGCAGGCGAAGACGAAGGCACAAGCGCTCGCCGACGCGGCCGGAAGGAGCCTCGGCGTCGTCACGACGATCGTCGAGGGCGGCGGCTCGCCGTCCGTGCCCTTCGCGGTCGGCGCAGCGAAAGACTCGACGCCGATCGAGGCGGGCACCCAGCAGATCCAGGCGACGGTCACGGTCACCTACGCGTTGGGCTGATACGTCTTCTCGATCGGGAGCCTGCGCTTCGACCAGTCGCTCCACGAGCCGGGGTAGAGCACTCCGTCGCGCCCGCGGAGCCAGGCGCGATGGAGGACGACGGTGGCAGTGATCCCCGAGCCACAGTAGGCCACGAGCCCGCCGGGCGGCAGCTCCGGCTGCGGCTCGTTCCACGGCGCGTTCGTCGCCCCGGGGATCCGCCCCGGGGGATCGTCGACCGGGTTCGGCTCTCCCCGCCAGCGCGACGGGATGCGCGCGTCGACGAGCACGAGCGCGGGATCGGCCAGTCTCCGGGCGAGAGCGTCCGCGTCGATCGTGTCGCCGGAGCGCTCGCGCGTGACGAAGCCGGCCGGCTCGACCTCCTCGTCCCCCTGCGCCAGCTGCCCGCCCCAGGCGTCGATCCCGCCGAGGAGCACGGCGCAGTCGTCGTGGCCGAAATGGCGCAGCAGCCACCACAGGCGCTCGGCGCCGCCCGACGTCCCGTACGAGACGACGTGGACTCCCGGCCCGATCCCCGCGCGCGAGGCCGCCTCGGCGAAGCGCTCCGCCGACGGCAGCGGGTGCCTCCCCTCATCCGGCACCGACAGGTCGGAGAGGTCATCCTCGACGTCGAGGAAGGACGCGCCGGGGATGTGGCCCGCGCGGTAGAGCTCGCGGCCGCGACCGGGAACGCCCAGCTCCCACCGACAATCGACGAACTGGTACCGCACCCGGCGGATTGTTTCTGTTCGTGACAGCGGGTACAACGCGGAGTGCAATGCGAAGGGGCCTTCTCGTCGCGACGGGGATCGTGCTCGCCGTCGCCGCCGTCGCCCTCACCGCCGGGGGCGCATATGCGTACTTCTGGGAGAACGGCCGGAGCGATGTGCTCGCGTCCGGGATCACGGTGGCGGGAATCGACGTCGGCGGTCTGCACGCGAACGACGCGCGCGCGTTGCTTGAACAACGCGTCGTCGCCAGGCTGCGGAGGCCGCTGCGCCTCACCGCCGGAGGGCGGACGTTCGTCGTCGACCCGCTCCGCGCCGGGCTGCGGGTCGACGTGAACGGGATGGTCGACCGCGCTGTCGCGGCGACACGCAGCGGCGGGCTCGCGCACCGGCTGCTGCGCGACCTCGAAGGCCGCCACGTGCAAGCGTCCATCCCGCTCTTCGCGACGCTGTCGCGCGACACCCTCGCGCGGACCGCCGCCGACGTCGCCTCCGTCGTGAACGAGCCGGCGCGGTCGGCTCACGTCATCGCCTCGGCGACAGCGCTCCGCGTCGTCCCCGAGAAGACGGGCGTCGCCGTCGACCAGGATGGGCTCCGGCGCGCGCTCGCGTCCGCTCTCCTCGATCCCGCGGCGCGAACGCTCGCCGTTCCAACTCACACGGTCGAGCCGCGCTGGACGACAACGAACTTGGCAAAGCGCTACCCCGCGTTCATCCTCGTCGACCGTGAGACGTTCACGCTGCGCCTGTACCGCCGGTTGAAGCCCGCGAAGCGGTACACGATCGCGGTCGGCCAGGCAGGCCTGGAGACGCCGGCCGGGCTCTACCGCATCAACGACAAGCAGGTGAACCCGTCCTGGCACGTGCCGAACAGCGCGTGGGCGGGCTCGCTTGCCGGGCGAATCATCCCGCCGGGCCCGTCCGATCCGATCAAGGCGCGCTGGATGGGCTTCTGGAACGGCGCCGGCATCCATGGAACGGACGAAACGTGGTCGCTCGGCCACGCCGTCTCGCATGGCTGCGTACGCATGTCGATCGCCGACGTCGAGCAGCTCTACCCCCTCGTGCCGGTGGGTACTCCGATATACGTGAGCTGATGGGCTACACGGTGAAGAACCTCAAGCAGGTCGACGACGCGGCAGCCGCGTTCGGGCTCTCGCCCGATCTCGAGGCGCGCTTCGCGCGCAAGCCGCTCGAGTCGAAGAAGGTCGGCGTGAGCTACCAGTGCCTGCAGCCGAACTTCCGCATTCCGTTCGGTCACCGGCACGCTGCGCAGGAGGAGATCTACGTGGTCCTCTCCGGCAGCGCACAGGTGAAGGTCGAGGACGAGACGGTCGAGCTACGGCAGTGGGACGCGCTGCGCGTCGACCCGGAGACGATGCGCGGGATCGAGGCCGGCCCCGACGGCGTCGAGTTCCTCGCCGTCGGCGGGCCGATCGGCGAGCAGAACGACGCCGAGATGGTCAACGGCTGGTGGAGCGACGCTCCAGGAGGATGACGTCGCGCCAGACGCCGTCGCGCTCGCCGAGCCGCTCGTGCACGCCCAGGACGCGAAACCCCATCGTCTCGTGGAGCGCGAGACTCGCGACGTTCTCGGGGAAGACGCCCGCGAGCAGCGTCCAGTAGCCGTCCGACTCCGCGCGCGCGATCAGCTCGGCGAGCAGGACGCGGCCGACACCGCTGCCGCGCGCCGACGCGGAGACGTACACGCTCTCCTCTGCGACGCCCCGGTAGCAGCGCCGGCCTGAGTACGGCGACAGCGCCGCCCAGCCGAGAACGTCGCCCTCGCTCTCCGCGACGAGGCGCACCGACGGGTGCGCCTCGTCCCACGCCTCCCACGACGGCACGTCCGTCTCGAACGTGGCGTCGCCGGTGGCGATCCCCTCGGCATAGATCGCCGCCACCGCAGGCCAGTCCGACCCGTCGAGCGTCCGGATCTGCACGGCGGTTACGCCGCCACCGCCTCCTCGGCGAACGTCGGCACCGTCACGATCGTCTGGAGGATCCGGCCGGCGATGCGGTACGGGTCGCCCAGCGAGTTCGGCCGCCGGTCCTCGAGGTAGCCGCGGTAGCCGTCTCCCACGAAGCTGTGCGGGACCCGGATCGACGCGCCGCGGTCGGCAACCCCGTAGTTGAACTTGTCGATCGACTGCGTCTCGTGCAGGCCGGTGAGGCGCAGATGGTTGTCGGGTCCGTAGACCGCGATGTGGTCATGCTTGCAGGCGTCGAAGGCGGCCATCAGCGCCGCGAAGTACTCCTCGCCGCCGACCTCGCGCATGTAGGTGGTCGAGAAGTTCGTGTGCAGCCCGGATCCGTTCCAGTCGAGCTCGGCACCGAGCGGCTTGCAGTGCCAGTTGACGTCGACGCCGTAGCGCTCGCACAGCCGCATCAAGAGGTACCGCGCGACCCACAGCTCGTCGGCGGCTCGCTTCGAGCCCTTGCCGAAGATCTGGAACTCCCACTGCCCCTTCGCCACCTCGGCGTTGATCCCCTCGAGGTTGATCCCCGCCTCGAGACAGAGGTCGATGTGCTCGTCGACGATCCGGCGCGCGACGTCACCGACGTTCTTGTAACCGACGCCGGTGTAGTACTCGCCCTGAGGCCCCGGGAAGCCCTCCTTCGGGAACCCGAGCGGGGCCCCGTCACGGTAGAGAAAGTACTCCTGTTCGAAGCCGAACCACGCGCCGGGGTCGTCCTCGATCGTCGCGCGGCTGTTCGACGGGTGCGGCGTCCCATCCGGG
>CAZXZX010000143.1:0-6766 GCA_964645445.1 uncultured Gaiellales bacterium | reverse complement strand
CCGGCCGAGCTCGTACAGCGCCTCTGCGAGGAACCCCGCGACCGTCGAGCGGTAGCCGGTTTCGCCCAGCTCGGCGAGCCGGTCGCAGCTCTCGCGGAGAACGCGCTCGGCCGCCTCGGCGTCACCCGCCATCAGCTCGATCTGACCGAGGACCATGCCCGACGACTGGTCGTGCAGGTCCATACCCCGCTCGGCCGCGACGGTTCGCGCGCGGCGCGCATGCGTCCGCGCCTCGTCGAATCGTCCGGCATGCATCGCCACAGCGGCTGCTAGCTCTTCGACCGTCACCGCGTCGCGTGCGAGCGCACGCGTCTCCGGACCCAAGAGGATCTCGCCGGGCGCGGCCGCCTGCTGCAGTCGTGCGGCGACGTTGACCGCGTCGCCGGTCGCGAGCCGTTCCTCCGTTCCCGTGACGACCTCGCCAGTGTTGACGCCGATGCGCAGCTCGAGCGTCGTGTCGTAGTCGTGCGCAAGCTCGTCGTTGAGCAGTCCGATCGCGCGGCGGAGCTCATCCGCGGCCCGTACGGCGCGCACGGCATCGTCCTCGTGCACGACGGGAACACCGAAGACGGCCATCACGGCGTCCCCGATGAACTTCTCGACGGTCCCGCCGTGACGCTCGATCACGCGACGCGCCTCGTCGAAGTAGCGGGCCATCACGCGCCGGAAGCTCTCGGCGTCGAGTCGTTCTCCCAGCGCGGTCGATCCGGTGACGTCGCAGAAGACGACCGTGACCGTCTTGCGCTGCTCCTGCGTATCGATCGGCGCGGCCTGCGGCGCACCGCAGCTGTCACAGAAGCGCGCACCCTCCCTGATCTCGGCACCGCAGGCCGTGCACGCGTCCATGCGTGATTTCTACTCGGAACGGAAGCCGAAATCGAGCAGCCGCGTCCCGTCGACGTACATGTTCGGGTCGTCGAGGAGGACGGCGACGAGCGTTCTCCCGTGCCGCTTCGCGGATACGACCAGGCACGGGCCCGATTTGTGCGTGTACCCGGTCTTGACGCCGTTCGCTCCCGGGTACGAGCGCAGCATCAGGTTGTTGTTCACGTAGATCTTCGAGTACGTCGGGGCGGCCCAGGGGACGTGGATGAGCTTCGTCCGGACGACACGGTCGAAGCGCTCGTTCCGCAGCGCGACGCGCGTCAGCGCGGCCATATCCCACGCGCTCGAGTAGTTGTCGCGGTCGACCACGCCGCTCGGCGAGATGAAGTGCGTGTCGCGCAGTCCGAGCCGGCGCGCCTCGTCGTTCATCTCGCGGACGAAGGTCCACTTGTCACCGGCGGTGGCGATCGCGAGTGCGAGCGCGTCGTCGTTCCCGGAGTAGAGGAGCATCGCGTAGAAGAGCTTCCACGCCTTCACGCGCTCTCCCGCGCGCAGGCCCTCGCGGACGAGCGGCACGCGCGGAACCGACTTGTCGACCGTGACGACGTCGTTCGGAGCGAGCCGCCGGAGTGCGAGAAGCGCGGTCATGATCTTCGTCAGCGACGCGACCTTCAGCCGCTGGTGGGCGTCGAACGACCAGATGACGCGCCCGCTGCCGGCGTCGACGACGATCGCCGCCTTCGTGGTCAGCGGTGGCGTGAACGCGTGCCGAACGACATCGTCGCCCGTGAGGAGATGCTCCCGAGCCATCGGCACGGTCCGCTCCGTGTGGACGGCCGGAGGCGCGATCACGAGCTCCCCCGGCGAGGATGCGCTCACCGTCGTCGGGCCTGGGCCGCGCGCGCCCATCCATGCGCCTGCGACGACGGCCGCGAGGGCGAGCGGCGCGACGGGCAGGAGCCGACGGAGGCGGTACTTCCGGCGGGGTCGCACCCTCCGAGGATACGTCGGCTCCCGGCGGACGCCTACCTAGAATGGCCGCGATGCGCACATCTGCCGAGATTCGGGAGGGGTTCCTTTCATTTTTCGAAGAGAAGGGCCATCTGCGCCGTCCGTCGGCGTCGCTCGTCCCGCGCTCCGACGACCGCTCGACCCTGCTCACGACCGCGGGGATGCAGCCGCAGATGCCGTTCTTCCTCGGCCGCGAACAGCCACCGGCGCCGCTGACGACGACGGCGCAGAAGTGCTTCCGAACGCCCGACATCGACGAGGTCGGCCTCGACACGTATCACCTGACGTTCTTCGAGATGCTCGGCAACTTCTCGTTCGGCCAGTACTTCAAGGAGGGCGCGATCGATTACGCGACCGAGTTCATCCGCAACCGCCTCGGGCTCGAGTGGGACCGGATCTGGGTCAGCGTGCACGCGGGCGACCCGGAGCTGAAGCTCGGGCCGGACGAGGAGGCGATCCGATTGTGGGAGGCGATCGGCATCCCGCCCGAGCGGATCGTCCCGCTGCCGTCGTCGGAGAACTTCTGGTCGGTCGGCGGGCCGGGGCCGTGCGGGCCCGACTCGGAGATCTACTACGACTGGGGCGTCGAGGCGGGCTGCGGCGCGGCCGATTGCGCCCCCGGGTGCTCGCGGTGCGCGCGCTTCCTCGAGTTCTGGAACCTCGTCTTCATGGCGTATGAGCTGCATCCCGACGGGACGCTCACCGACCTGCCGGCGCAGAACGTCGACACCGGCCTGGGGCTCGAGCGCACCGCGCAGATCGTGCAGCAGGTCGGGTCGGTGTACGACACTGACGGCTACCAGACGATCATGCGCTGGATCGCATCCGAGTCGGGCGTCGCGTACGGCGACTCGCCCGACGCGACGAAGGCGCATCGGGTGCTCGCCGACCACGGACGCGGCATGACGTTCCTCGTCGGCGACGGCGTGACGCCGTCGAATGAGGGGCGCGGCTACGTCCTCCGGCGCATCATCCGGCGCGCGGCGCAGCACGGCCGGCGGATCGGCATGCAAGCGCCGTTCCTCGCCGGGCTGTCGGAGGCCGTGATCGAGCAGCTGGCGGACGCGTACCCGGCGCTGGCGGAGCACCGGGGCGAGATCCAGCGCGTGCTGACGGCGGAAGAGGAGCGCTTCGGCGAGACGCTCGAGCGCGGCATGAAGGTATTCGAGGATGCGGCAGCGCGTGGCGAGATCACCGGCGACGACGCATTCGCATTGCAGGCGACGTACGGGTTCCCGATCGAGCTGACACAGGAGCTCGCGCGCGAGCGCGGCCTCGGCGTGAACGACGAGGAGTACACGCGGCTGATGGAGGAGCACCGCGAGATCTCTCGGCGATCGAGCGGCGTCGCCGTCGACGTGCGCTTCCCCGGTGCTCCGCGCACCGAGTTCGTCGGCTACGAGCGCACGGAGGTGCCGACTGCGATCGTCGCCTACGCCGACCTCGGCGAGGGTCTCTTCCAGGCAAAGCTCGAGCGGTCGCCGTTCTATCCCGCCGGCGGCGGCCAGGTGTCGGACACCGGGACGATCGTGAGGGAGGACGGAACGACGGCGGAGATCGTCGAGCTCATACGGCTCGACCACGACCAGGAGATCGTCTTCCGCGGTGAGGGGTTCGCCGAAGGCGACCGCGTGACGGCGAAGGTGCCCTGGAGTGTCCGCTTCCCGACGATGGCGAACCACACGGCGACGCATCTCCTGCACGAATCCCTGCGTGAGGTGCTCGGCGAGCACGTGAAGCAGGCCGGCTCGGCCGTCCGGCCCGACAAGCTGCGCTTCGACTTCACGCACTCGCAGGCGCTCACGGCCGAGGAGCGCGGCGAGGTCGAGCGGCGTGTCAACGAGCGCGTGTTCGAGAACCTGCCCGTGCGCACGTACGAAACGACGATCGACGAGGCACGCAAGCTCGGCGCGATGATGCTCTTCGGGGAGAAGTACGGCGACATCGTCCGCATCGTCGACATCGGCGGCTGGTCGGTGGAGCTGTGCGGCGGCACGCACGTGCGCTCGACGGCGGAGATCGGCCCGTTCGTCATTCTCTCCGAGGCCTCCGTCGGCTCGGGAGCGCGGCGCATCGAGGCGGTGACCTCCGGCGAGGCGTTCGCGCTCCTGCACGAGCGTGCGCGCGAGGCCGAGGCTCTCCGCGGCGAGCTCGAGCGCGCGCGGAAGCAGAAGCCGAAGGCGCAGGCCGAGGCGTCGTACACGATCAGCGAGCGAGTCGACGGCGTCGTCCTCGCCGAGACGAAGGACCTTCAGCCGGGGCCGCTGCGCGACCTCTCCGACCGCATCCGCCAGCAGGAGAAGGCGGACGGCGCCATCGTGGCGTCGATCACCGACGGCCGCGTGCACATCGTCGTCAACGTCGCTGCGAGCGTCGGTGTCGACGCCGCCGTCCTTGCGAACGAGATGGGGCAGATCGTCGGCGGGCGAGGCGGCGGCAAGCCGACGATGGCGCAGGCCGGCGGAAATGCGCCCGACGGGATCCCGAGCGCGTTCGCAGCGGCGAAGAAAGCGCTCGCGTGAGAGTCATGGCGCTCGACTTCGGGTCGGCGAGGACCGGAGTTGCCGTGTCCGACCCGACGGGCGTCGTCGCGCGTCCGGTCGGCGTCGTCGAGCGCGCAGGCGGAGAGGCAGGCCTCGCCGAGGTCGCGCGGCTCGTCCTCGAGCACGAGGTGGAAGAGGTCGTCGTCGGCCACCCGTTGACGCTGCGCGGCGAGCGGGGAGAGCAGGCGCGCGTGGCCGAGCGATTCGCCAAGGCGCTGCGCGCGACGGTCGAGGTGCCCGTCGTGCTCTTCGACGAGCGCTTCACG
The DNA here is from genome assembly GCA_964645445.1 of uncultured Gaiellales bacterium. Lineage (GTDB taxonomy): Bacteria > Actinomycetota > Thermoleophilia > Gaiellales > Gaiellaceae > Palsa-739. The sequence goes on along the minus strand of CAZXZX010000143.1, from coordinate 2,121 downwards.
ACCGACCTCGCGCAGCAGACCTCGTCGGCGACGTCCGAGGATGCGCGCGCTGCGGCGCATCTCCTCTCCAGCTATCTCGAGTGGGCCGGCTCCTCGCCGCGGTAGCGATCGTCGTGGTGGTCGCCGGCTGCGGAGGGTCGCACGCCGCTACGCCGCCGACGACGGCTCCGCGTCAGCTCCATCAGTTCCGCGTCGTGTTTCCCGAGGGATTCACCCGCGCGCAGATGGCGGTGCGCGTCCAGGCGGTCGCCCGGATCGCCCGGCACGAGCGGCACGTGCGGCCGAAGATCTCGGCGAAGACGTACCTCGCCGCGTCCGGCCCGCGGCGCATTCCCGGCTTCGGGTCGAAGAAGCTGCCGCTCGAGGGCTTCCTCTTCCCGTCGACGTACTTCTTCGACCGGAAGACGACGTCGGCGGCGCTCGTGCGCGCACAGCTGGCGGCGTTCGAGAGCACCTTCGGGAACGTCGACCTCGCGTACGCCGAGTCGAAGAACCTCACGCCGTACGACGTCCTCAAGATCGCGTCGATGGTCGAGCGGGAGGCGGTCGTGCCGAGCGAGCGGAAGCTGATCGCCGCCGTCATCTACAACCGGCTGCATGCGCACATGCCGCTCGGGATCGACGCGACCATCCGCTACGGACTGAACGTCCCCGGGACGAAGCCGCTTCTTCAGTCCGAATTGGACAGCAACAACCCGTACAACTCCCGCAAGTTCCTCGGCCTGCCGCCGACACCGATCGCGAACCCGGGGTTGGCCTCCATCGAAGCGGCGGCTCATCCCGCGCACGTCGACTACCTGTACTTCGTGCGCAAGACGGATCATCGTCATCACTACTTCACGTCCAACTACGACGACTTCGTCAACCACGAGCATCTCTACGGCTACTAGATTCGTCGCCCTCCTGGGCCATCCCGTGGCGCATTCGCTCTCGCCGCGGATGCAGAACGCCGCGTTCGCGGCGCGCGGCCTCGACTGGGCCTACGTTGCGCTCGACGTCCCGCCGGACGACTTGGAGGACGCGGTGCGAGGGCTCGCCGCGCTCGGCTTCGCCGGTGCGAACGTGACCGCGCCCCACAAGCTCGCGGTGGCGAAGCTCGTCGGCTCGGAGCTGCCGTCGGTGAACACGCTCGCCGGCGGCATGGGCTACTCCACCGACACGGCGGTCCTCGACGGGCTCGAGTTCGAACGGCCGGCGATCATCGGTGAAGGCGGCGCGGCGGTCGCCTTCAAGCATGCGCTCCCGGAGGCGCGCCTCTTCTCGCGCAACGGCGTGTGGCCGCCGGACGTGCGCGACGCCGACCTCGTGATCCACGCGACGCCGGTGCGGGATGAGGCGCTCGCCGACCTTGGGCCGGGCCAGACGCTGATCGACCTCCCGTACCCGCGGACGGCGACGGCGACGGCGGCCGAAGCTGCAGGCGCGCGCGTGCTCGACGGGTTGGAGGTGCTCGTCGCGCAGGGCGCAGCCTCGTTCGTGCTCTGGACCGGCCTGCCTGCGCCCGTCGCCGTCATGCGGCGCGTTCTCGGGCTCCCTGACGGAAGCCCTCGAAGTGGAGGCGCCGAATGATTCGGCGGCTCCTTTTCTGGTCGCCGACGCAAGCGAACGCCTTAGGCTTGCCCGAGTGAACCTCGAGCTGGCCACGGCAGGCGAGTCGCACGGACCCGCGCTCGTCGCGATCCTCGCCGGGCTGCCCGCGGGGCTCGTCCTCGACCGGGAGGCGATCGACGCCGATCTGCGGCGCCGCCAGCAGGGCTACGGCCGCTCGCCGCGGCAGCAGATCGAGACGGATGAGGTCGAGGTCCTCGCCGGCCTCCGTCACGGGCGCACGCTCGGCACGCCGCTCGCGCTCGTCGTCCGCAACCGCGACCACAAGAACTGGACGTGGGGGATGAGCCCCTGGCCGCCCGAGGGCGAGCCGGAGGGGAAGGGGACGAGGGCGGTGACGCTCCCGCGTCCCGGCCACGCCGACCTCGCGGGCGTACAGAAGTACGGCCTCTCTGACGTGCGCGACGCGCTCGAGCGCGCCTCGGCGCGGCACACCGCCGTGCACGTCGCCGCCGGTGCGGTGGCGAAGGCGCTCCTCGCGCACATCGGCGTCGAGGTCAGGGGCGAGGCGCT
>CAZXZX010000142.1:0-14436 GCA_964645445.1 uncultured Gaiellales bacterium | reverse complement strand
GCTCCGTCAGATGGAGGGATTTGACATGTGACTCTTTGGTCACGTATTCTCCTGCGGGTGGAAGACGACGACCCCATCTTCAAGGCTCTCGCAGACCCGACGCGCAGGCATCTGCTCGACCGGCTCTTCGAGCGTGACGGCCGAACGCTCACCGAGCTCGAGTCGGACCTGGAGATGACACGCTTCGGCGTGATGAAGCACCTGCGGGTGCTCGAGAATGCGGGGCTCGTCGTCGCGCGCCGGCAGGGGCGGGAGAAGCTGCACTACCTCAACCCCGTTCCGATCCGGCTCATCCACGACCGCTGGATCGACAAGTACACCGAGCACCGCGTCGCGGCGCTCGCCGATCTCAAGAGCGAACTGGAGGACACTGCATGACGACCATGACCGCGCAGACCACGCAGGTGTATTCGGTCTTCATCAAGGCGACGCCGGAGCAGATCTGGGACGCGATCACGAAGCCGGAGTTCACGCAGAAGTACTTCTACGGAGTACCGGTACGCGTGACACGGGACACCTACGACGCCGCCAATTCCGTAGAAGGCACGGTGATCGAGTTCGAGCCGGCTCGAAAGCTCGTTCACAGTTGGCGTGCGATGTACGACCCGGAGACCGCGGCCGAGGACGAGAGCCGGGTCTCGTGGGAGATCGAGGCCCAGGACGGCGGCTATTCGAAGCTCACCGTCGTGCACGACCAGCTCGAGGGCGCACCGAAGACGGCCGCGAGCGTCGCCGGCGGCTGGAGCCTCGTGCTCAGCGGTCTGAAGACGCTGCTCGAGACGGGACAGCCGCTCGCGAGCTGACGGCTCAGAGCGAGGCCGGTTGCGGCCGGCCGCGGTGCGCGTGCTCGAACGCCGCCGCGCCGGCCGCGATTCCCGCGATGACGGCGATGAGGACGAGCGCCGCGTCGGGCGACGACACCGCACCCGCCGACACCGAGCCGACGATCGCGAACGGCGCCCATGCGAGCGTCGCGAACGTCTGGCTCACCGTCTGGTCGAGGCTCGCTCCGGCCACGGCGCGGCTCACGAAGACGTTGCCGGCGAGGCCGGGCATGAAGACGAGGCAGGCGGCGCACAGCCCGAGCGGGATCGCGAGCGCAGCGCTGGACGTCGCCTCGATGGAGAGCGCGAGGAGCGAGAGCAGTCCGAACGCGCTGACGACGAGGGCTCTCGTTCGCCCCCGGTCGGCCGACCGTCCGGCAATCGGGTTGCCGAGGACGAGGACGGCCGACGCAGCCGTCTGCACTCCTCCGATGCCGAACGCGCCGACGCCGCGCGCGCCGAGCGCGAGGGGCAGCGCGACCGCAGTGCCGAGCCCGACGACCGCGCCGACGCTGATGAGGCTCAAGCCTGCGAGGGCATCGCGCGTCCGAAGCGCGACGCGCAAGGCGGCGAAGTCGGGCCTCTGGTCGAGCATCGCGTACCGAGGCAGCGCCCAGAAGCGCGATGCGACGAGCAGGAGCGCGAGCGGAGGCGCGGAGCAGAGCCAGATGCCGACGTGCGACGCGAGCGCGCCCACCTGCGGGCCGACGAGCATGCCCGCCATCGACGCGCCCATCAGGACGCCGATCGTCCGCGCGCGACGCTCGAGCCCGGTGTTCGTGATCGCCCACGCGAACACCGATTGCCACACGAACGTCGCGCCGGCGCCGAACCCGACGCGCGCAAGCACGATCCACCAGCCGCTGCCGGGCCAGACGAAGAGCACGCTTGCGGCCGACGCGATGACGCCGCCCGCAACGATCACGCGGCGTAGCCCGAAGCGGCGCGACAGGAGCAGGGTCGGGACCGCGGCGAGCAGCGACCCCATCGGGTGGCCCGCGACGACGAGCGCCGGATAGAGCGACGAGTGCATCGTCGCCCTGAAGTGCGGCAGCAGTGGCCCGACGGTGCTCAACGTCATGCTGACGAGCGCGATCGACGCGCACGCGAGGAGAAGGAAGCCGCTAGGCCGTCGCAGCGATGGTGATGCCACCACGGGCCTTCTGCGTCAGCGTCACCGTGACGGACGGGGGATCGAGGTCGAGCGCGACGGCGACGTCCTCCTTGATGCGCACCGCGAGCGCCTCGGCGAAGACGCCCTCGTTGCGGAAGCGCGCAAGGTAGAGCTTCAGCGACTTCGACTCGAGGCAGAGAGCCTTCGGCCGGTACACGATGCGAGCGAGGTAGAAGTCGGGCTGGTCGGTGATCGGGCAGACGGCGGTCAGCTCGTCGCTCGTCATCTCGACCTCGGTGACGCCCGGGTTCGGGAACGACTCGAGCCCGGCGTAGTGGTCGCTCCCTGCATGACCGAGGGCGACGAACTCCATGAGCGACACTCTATTCGTGCCACGGGTCTACCTCGCCGGGCCGCCGTCCGCGGACGAATACCGCCGGCGGGCGACCGAGCTCGTGCGCGAGCGCGGTTGGGAGCCGGTCGACCCGATGCGCCGTGACTTCCGGGGGCGCACCGAGGGCAACGAGCGCGAGATCGTCGAGGGCGACCTCGCGGACATCGACGCGTGCGACGCCGTGCTCGCCGCGTTCAAGGAGCCCGACGAGGGAACTGCGATGGAAGCGTGGTACGCGCACGCGTCCGGGAAGCCGGTCGTCGCGTGGACCGGCGGAACGTGGGCGCACCCGTGGACGGTCTATGTCGCGACGAGCGTCCATGAGCGGCTCGAGGACGCGGTTGCCGCGCTCGCGTAGTCTTCTCGTCCCACGGTCGAACAAGGAGGCTCGGAATGGCACTCGCACGTGTCGTCACGTTCGATGGAGTCAGCGCCGATCGGATGGAGCAGATGTCGCGCGACATGCAGGAGGGCGAGCGGCCGGAAGGGCTTCCCGCGACGGAGATGATCGTCCTGCACGATCCGGACGCGGAGCGATCCGTGGCAATCGTCTTCTTCGACAACGAGGACGACTACGAGCAGGGCGATGCAACGCTCAACGCCATGCCGGCCGGCGACACGCCGGGGCAGCGCACGTCGGTGACGAAGTACGACGTCGCCGTTCGCATGACTGCTTGATGCGCCCGGCATGATTCGAACATGCGACCTCTGCCTCCGCAGGGCAGCGCTCTATCCCCTGAGCTACGGGCGCCTGGGGAAGGGCCAGTGTAGCCGGATGCCCTTGCGCGGCTGCGTCTTGCGCCACTCGTCGTAGCTTGGCATCCGGCCCTGCTCGCGGGCGGCCTGGACGCACTCGGCGTGTGCATGCCGGCGGCGGCTCGTGTCCCCCTCCGGGGCGATGAGCACGTGCGGGCTCATCGCGTGCAGCCGGTAGCCGCAGAGCGGGCAGCGGTACGTCGCCGGCTTGAGGTTGTGGGCCGCCCGCACCGACCACCATGCGGCGGGCTCCAGCCTAGGCACGTGGCGTGCGCACGTACGCGAGCGCGACGACGGAGCCGTCCGGCCTCGTCGCCGAGCTCGTCACGCGCTCGACCGCCGGCTCGTCGTCGAGCTCGACCACCTGGAGCTTCCGGTTGACGTGGCCGCGGAAGTGCAAGCGCGCGACCGGCTCCTGGCCGGGGTAGCAGCCCTTGCTGAAGCTGATGTGTGTCTTCTCGAGCCCGGCCTCGGCCGGGAGGATCGCGTCGTCGAGCTCGCGGCCCCAGCGGGGAACGCCCGCCTCGATGCGGAGCAGCTCGAGCGCGTCGTCAGTCAGCGTCGGCTCGAGGCCCGCATCGAGCACCTCGACCGCGCCGGGGAAGTCGGTCGCGATCCCCTCGCCTCCGAACACGAGGACCGACTCGTGCTCCTCGGGCTCGATCTCGCAGCGCGCCCGCAGACGCATGCGCACGAGCTGCGCGCGTACGGTCTCACCGAGCTCCGGCTCGGTCATCAGCAGGAAGTCGTCGTCGTCACGGCGCCACACCACGAGCGGCGCGATCAGTCGTGCCTTCGCCGTCAGCAGCAGCGCGGGGCACGACTCGCCGGGCTCGAGCGCCTCGACGTCGTTCGAGACCATGCGCTGGAGATAGTCGCGCGCGTCCGGTCCGGCGACCCGGACGAAGGCGCGCGGCCGTGCGGCGACGTCCATGCAACTAGTGTACGAACGCGATGCCGCTCTTCCGATCGAAGGCAGAGGACAAGGTGCGCGAGGCCGGGTACGACCCGGCGCGGCTACCTCCCGGCCAGTACTTCACCGAGAAGTGGCCTGTCCTACACGCAGGCGAGGTGCCGAAGATCGACATCGCCACGTGGATGCTGCGCGTGTGGGGCGAGGTCGAGAACGAGGTGACGCTCTCGTTCGACGAGCTGAAGGCGCTGCCCGCGACCGAGGTGACGAGCGACATCCACTGCGTCACGCGCTGGAGCAGGTTCGATGCGCGCTTCAAGGGCGTGCACTGGCGCGAGCTCGCGATGCTCTGCAATCCGAAGCCGAGCGCGCGGTTCGTCATCGCACATGCCGAGCACGGGTTCACCGCCAACTCCCCGGTGTCCGCGATCGAGGACGAGAACGCACTGATCGTGTACGAGGCCGACGGAGGGCCTCTGACTCCGGACCACGGCTGGCCGGTCCGCCTGTTCGTCCCGACGAAGTACTTCTGGAAGAGCGCGAAGTGGCTGAACGGCCTCGAGCTCACGGCCGCAGATCGTCCAGGGTTCTGGGAGCGCTACGGCTACAACAACAACGCGGACTTCTGGAAAGAAGAGCGCTACGAGTTCTGACCGGCCCCAGGCCGGAGCCAAGGGCGAAGCCTTGGCTAGGCCGAACCAGCGCACGGGGATGGGCGAAGCCCACCACCGCGCGCGCAGAACCAACCAATCGCCCGCGCCAGAGTAAGAGGACGCGGGCTCCGCCCGCGTCCTCTCGGCGAAGCAGAAACAAAAAAGGGGGCCGGCAAGCCGGCCCCCCAAGGACGAACGAAAGCGCAAGCTTTCGTTCGTTACATCATCCCGCCCATGTCGGGCATGCCGCCGCCCATGCCGGCGCCGGCCTTCTCGGGCGCCTCGGCGACGATCGCCTCGGTGGTGAGGATGTTCTTCGCGATCGACGCTGCGTTCTGCAGCGCCGAGCGGGTGACCATCGTCGGGTCGCCGATGCCCGCCTTGAGCAGGTCCTCGACCTCACCGGTGTCGACGTTCAGGCCCCAGCCCTTCTGGGCCGCACGAACGTTCGCGACCGCGATCGAGCCCTCGAGGCCCGCGTTCGCCGCGAGCTGGCGAAGCGGCTCCTCCAGCGCGCGAAGGATGATCTTCGCGCCCGTCTGCTCGTCGCCTTCGAGATCACTCAGGACCTGGTCCCTGACGGCGTCCGCCGCGTTGATGAGCGCGACACCGCCGCCGGGCACCTGACCCTCCTCGAGCGCCGCGCGAGCGGCCTGGAGAGCGTCCTCGACGCGGTGCTTCTTCTCCTTCATCTCCGTCTCGGTCGAAGCGCCGACCTTGACGACGGCGACGCCGCCGGACAGCTTCGCGAGGCGCTCCTGGAGCTTCTCGCGGTCGAAGTCGGAGTCGGTGTTCTCGATCTCCGCCTTCAGCTGCTTGATCCGGCCCTTGATCGCGTCGGACGCGCCCGCACCGTCGATGATGGTGGTCGAGTCCTTGTCGACGACGACGCGGCGGGCCTTGCCGAGCTGCGAGATCTTCGTGTTCTCGAGCTTGAGGCCCATCTCCTCGGTGATGACCTCGGCACCCGTCAGGATGGCGATGTCCTCGAGCATCCGCTTGCGGCGGTCACCGAAGCCCGGCGCCTTGACTGCGACGGCCTGGAAGGTGCCGCGCAGCTTGTTGACGACGATCGTCGCGAGCGACTCGCCCTCGACGTCCTCCGCCACGATCAGCAGCGGACGGCCGGCCTGGATGACCTGCTCGAGCACCGGCAGGAGATCCTTGACCGCGCCGATCTTCTGGTTGGCGACGAGGACGAACGGCTCGTCCAGCACCGCCTCCATGCGCTCGGCATCGGTGATCATGTACGGCGAGAGGTAGCCCTTGTCGAACTGCATGCCCTCGGTGAACTCGAGCTCGAGGCCGAGTGTCTGGCCCTCCTCGACGTTCACGACGCCGTCCTTGCCCACCTTCTCGATCGAGTCCGCGATCACGTCGCCGATCTCGCGCTCGCGCGAGGAGACGGTCGCCACGCGGGCGATGTCCTCCTTGCCCGAGACGCTCTTCGACTGCGACTTGAGGTTCTCGACGACTGCGTCGACGGACTTCTCGATGCCGCGCTTGAGTCCCATCGGATTCGCGCCGGCGGCAACGTTCTTCAGACCCTCGCGAACGATCGCCTGCGCGAGCACGGTCGCGGTGGTGGTGCCGTCGCCGGCGACGTCGTTCGTCGCGGTGGCGACTTCGCGCACCAGCTGTGCGCCCTGGTTCTCGAAGACGTCCTCGACCTCGATCTCGCGGGCGATGGTGACGCCGTCGTTCGTGATGGTGGGCGCGCCGAACTTCTTGTCGAGTACGACGTAGCGCCCCTTCGGGCCAAGGGTGACCTTGACCGCGTCGGCGAGGGTGTTCACGCCGCGCTCGAGAGCGCGCCGTGCATCCTCGTTGAACTTCAGCTCCTTGTGAGCCATGCCTTTTCAGTCCTCCTGTGGTTCTTACGCGGTTGCGCCGGCCGGCTCACGGGTCCCGACGACCTTCGCGAGAACGTCGCTCTCGCGCAGGATCAGGTACTCGTCCACGCCGACCTTGATCTCGGTCCCGCCGTACTTGGAGAAGACGATCTCGTCGCCCTCGTCCAGGTCGATCGGGACGTGCTTGCCCTTCTCGTCCCGGCTGCCCGGGCCTACCGCGAGGACGCGGCCGCGCTGCGGCTTCTCCTTCGCTGTGTCCGGCAGCACGATGCCGCTGGTCGTGACGTCCTCTTCATCGAGGACTTCGACGATCAAGCGGTCACCAAGCGGCTTCAGGTTCATGCAACTTCCTCCTGACTGCGACCTTGTGACACTGTCTGGCACTCTCACCCCGAGAGTGCCAAGGCATTGTAGTGGCGGAGCCGGGGTCCCGCAAGCCGCTAGAACACGGACGTGAAGCGCGAGTTCTCAGCGGGAGGCGTCCTTCTCCGCACGATCGGCGGGGCGCCGCATGTGGCGGCGATCCGGCCCCAGGGAAAGCCGGAGGGGACATGGGTGCTGCCCAAGGGGAATATCGACCCGGGCGAGAGCCCTGCCGAGACGGCCGTCCGCGAGGTGCGCGAGGAGACGGGGATCGCGGGGCGGCTCGTCGAGAAGCTCGGGGACGTCAAGTACGTCTACACGTGGGACGGCGAGCGGATCTTCAAGGTGGTGAGCTTCTTCCTGCTCCGGGCGGGGCGCGGGCGGATCGGAGCGATCGACGAGGCGATGCGTGTCGAGGTGGCCGACGCCCGCTGGCTTCCGCTCGAGGAAGCGCCCCGGCTCCTCGCGTACGGCGGGGAGCGGGAGATGGCGGCGAAGGCGCGCGATAGGGTCGCACAGGGATGATCAACGTGGCCGACTACGCCGAGGCCGCCGCGGCCAAGGTCGAGCCGAACGTCTGGTGCTACTTCGAGGGTGGCGCCGGCGACGAGGTCACGCTCCGCGCCAACGCCGCCGCGTACGGGCGCTGGCGCTTCAGGCCACGCGTCCTCGTCGACGTGAGCGAGGTGAGGACGGCGACGACGCTGCTCGGCACGCCGGTCTCGTCGCCGCTCGGCGTCGCACCGTTCGCGATGCAGCGGCTGATCGACCCGGCCGGCGAGGTCGCGACCGCGCGCGCAGCGGCGGAGACGGGCACGCTCATGTGCGTCTCCACTCTGACGACGAGCACGCACGCGGAGATCTCGACCGTGGGCGACGGGCCGCGTTGGCTGCAGCTATACGTGCTCCGCGACCGGCAGCGGACGATCGACCACATCCACGAAGCGCGCGAGGCGGGATACTCCGCGGTCGTCCTCACCGTCGACCTTCCGTACGTCGGCCGCCGCGAGCGCGACCTGCGCCTCGGGTTCCAGAACCCTCCGCCCGACCTGCACCTGCCGTACGCGAACCTCTTCGAGGCCACCCCGTCACTGACGTGGCACGACCTCGAATGGATCCGCGGCGAGATTCCACTCCCGCTCGTCATCAAGGGGATCCTCACGCGCGAGGACGCGACCCTGGCGGTGGAGCATGGCGCCGACGCGGTGTGGGTCTCCAACCACGGCGGCCGGCAGCTCGACGGTGTCGCCGCAGGGATCGACGCACTGCCGGAGGTGGCTGACGCCGTCGGCGGGAGGTGCGAGGTGTACGTCGACGGCGGCATCCGGCGCGGGAGCGACGTCCTCAAGGCCCTCGCGCTCGGAGCGGATGCCGCATTCGCGGCCCGCGCATTCGCCTGCGGCCTCGCGGTCGAAGGCGAGGCCGGCGTGGCGACGGTGCTGTCGATCCTGAACGCCGAGATCGCGCTCGGGCTCGGGCTCCTCGGCTGTACGTCGCCCGACCAGGTGACGCGAAGCCACGTGGAAGCGGCGCTCCCCTATGATTTCCCCGCTTGAGCGGGCACCGCGAGCCTATGTACGCACTCAACTTCTATTCCCCGATGGTCGCCGACCAGCTGCGCACCGGCCGCAAGTCGGCCACGATCCGCCTCGGCGACAAGTCGGGAAAGTACAAGAAGGGCATGGTCGTGAAGGTGCTGTGCGGCAACCGCTTCAGTGCGCGCGAGTTCGTCTTCGACGCGGTCATCGACAAGGTGGAGGTGAAGACGCTCGGCGAGCTGTCGCCGCGCGAGATCGAGCACGACAACCCGGAGATCCGTCGCACGGACGAGATGGCGACGTTCCTCGGTCAGCTCTACAACCGCGACGTGCAGGCCGGCGACATCGTCACCGTGATCCGCTTCTCTCAGATCCTCAGTGGGCCGGTCGTTCCCGGCTTCGACAACGACCTGTTTTGATCGGTTGAAAGTGCTGCGCACTTTCAACCGTTGAGGGATCCCGCTTCGCGGGAGCGCTCGCGGGCCGAGCCCGCGAGCTCTTACGGGGTGTTGACGACGGTCTCGTTCTGCGCGCGCGTTTAGATCAGCGTCCGCGACGCTTGATCGGGGATCCAAAGAGTTCATCGGAGCGGACCGGCTTCCCGCACTCCTCGCAGTCGACCACCGCGATGGACGAGAAGGGCGCGTCGCAGTTCGGACAGCGCCGCAGCAGCCGACCGCCGCACTGCGGGCACTCGTCCGGCATCTCCGACTCGAACTCCTCGAACCAACGGCGGGCGGCGCCGCACCGGAGGCAGAAGGCGACCCAGTCGCCGAGCACCTTGCGCCGCTCCTCGCGGAGCCAGTCCGAGGCCTTGCCCATAGGGTGAGCGTAGTGGCAATCCGCTTCGACACGACGATGGAGGGGATCGACTGGGCGCAGGCGAAGGCCGACCTCGCCGCCGACCATTTCGACAACGGCCGCTCGGCGGACGCGCTCCGCCGGTCGTTCGAGCAGTCGCGCCACGTCGCCTTCGCGCGCGACGGAGACCGCATCGTCGGCATGGCCCGCATGCTCTCCGACGGCGTCTGCAACGCGTACGTCGTCGACGTCTGGACGAAGTCCGAGTACCGCCGGCGAGGGATCGCGTCGACGCTCATGCGCATGCTCGCCGACGCAGCCCCCGGACAGCACGTCGGGTTGCAGACCGACGACGCGCAGGCGTTCTACCGTTCGCTCGGGTACAAACCGCAGCCGGAGTTCTGGTCGCTCGTCGTCGGTGCGTGGCTCGACAACGACGCGAACCGTTGACCACGCCCAAGATCGAGCTGCACGTGCATCTGGAAGGGACGGTGCGCGCGCAGACCCTGAAGCAGATTGCGAAGCGCAACGACTATGCCCTGCCGGACGACCTCGACGAGCTGTACCGCTTCCGCGACTTCCGCCACTTCATCGAGGTCTGGATCCTCACGACGAACGCGCTGCAGACGGCGGAGGACTTCCGTCAGATGGTCGTGGACTACGCCGCCGAGGCGGCGGCGCACGGCGCCGTCTACTTGGAGGGGATCTTCAGTCCCGCCGAGCGCGTCCGCCGCGGCGTCTCGTGGCAGGACGCATACGAGGGCGTGTGCGACGGAGCGCAGGCCGCGCGCGAGCTGCACGGCGTGGACGTGCGGCTGACGCCGGACATCCCGCGCGGCTTCACGCAGGAGGAGGCCCGGGCAACCGTGGAGTGGGCCGCGCGCTACCGCGACCGAGGCGTTGTCGGAGTCGGGCTGGGCGGCCTCGAGGCGGAGTACCCGCCGGAGCCGTATGCCGAGGTGTTCGCGCTCGCGCGATCGCTCGGGCTCGGTTCCGTCCCGCACGCCGGCGAGGTCGCGGGCGCGGCCTCCGTGCGCGGCGCCCTTGAGGCGCTTGGCGCCGACCGGATCCGTCACGGCATCCGGGCCGACGAGGACCCGGGCCTCGTGCGCGAGCTCGCGGCCCGAGGCACGGTCCTCGACGTGTGCCCGCTCTCGAACGTCCGCACCGGGGCGGTCGCATCGCTCGCGGAGCACCCGCTGCCCCGGCTCGTCGCCGCCGGCATCCTGTGCTCGATCTCGACCGACGACCCGGCGATGTTCGACACCGACCTCACCCGCGACTACGAGGCCGCGGAATCGCTCGGCCTCGCGCCTCGCGCCGCCTTCGAGGCGGGCGTCGCAGGCGCCCTCTGCGACGACGAGACGCGCGCTCGCCTCCGAGCCGTCGGCGCCGACTACGACTGGCGTTAGAGTTAGCCCTCGTGGCGGTCGCGAGAGAAGCGGAGCCGGTCGGCTCGCTCCACGAGGTGCGCGAGGCGGGTCTCGACCGCGAGGACCTCCTCGGCGTCTACCGGAACATGCTCCTCACACGCGGGGTGGAGGAGCGCGGCCACATCCTCTACCGGCAGGGCAAGATCCCCGGCTCGTTCTACACGGGCCGCGGGAACGAGGCCGCGTCCGTGGGCGTCGCGACCGCGATGGGCCCCGACGACGTCGGCACGCCGCTCCATCGCGACATGGGCGTGCACATCACGCGCGGCGTCCAGCCCTGGCACATCTTCGCGCAGTACATGGGACGCGCCGACGGCCCGACGCACGGCCGGGACGGCAACGTGCACATGGCGGAGGCGTCGCTCGGCCTGATCGCGATGGTGAGCCACCTACCGGCGATGCTCCCGGTGGCGGTCGGCGCCGGGCTCGCCTTCCGGATCCGCGAGGAGCCGCGCGTCGCGCTCGCCTGGTTCGGCGAGGGCGCGTCCGCGCGCGGCGACACGCACGAAGGAATGACGTTCGCCGGCACGCGCAAGCTTCCCGTCGTGTTCGTTTGCGACAACAACCAGTGGGCGTACTCGACTCCGACGCATCTCGAGTACGCGACCGAGCACGTCGCCGATCGCGCGCAGGCGTACGGCTTCGAAGGTGTCGTCGTCGACGGCACCGACGTCCTCGCCGTCTACCGCGAGGCGAAGCGCGCGATCGACCGCGCGCGCGCCGGCGGCGGGCCGACGCTGCTCGAATGCCTGACGCTCCGGATGGAAGGGCATGCGGTGCACGACGACGCGTTCTATGTCCCCAAGGTGATGTTCGAGAAGTGGGCCGAGTCCGACCCGATCGAGCGCTTTCGCACCTGGCTGCGCACCAACGTCGACCTGACCGACGAGGAGGAGGACGAGATCGCGTCCGGCGTCAAGAAGCTCCTCAACGAAGCGCTCCAGCGCGCCGAGCAGTCGCCGATGCCCGATCCCCACGACCTCACGCACGGCGTGTACGCCTCAGCCGAGGACCTCGACACGCCGCACCACAAGTAATGGCCGAGCTCACCTACCTGCAGGCGATCTCCGACGGGCTGCGCACCGAGATGCGGCGCGACAAGCGCGTCTTCCTGATCGGCGAGGACGTCGGCGTCTACGGCGGCGCGTTCAAAGTGTCGCTCGGGTTCCAGGAGGAGTTCGGGCCGTGGCGCGTCATCGATGCGCCGCTCGCCGAGACGGCGATCATCGGCGCGTGCACGGGCGCGTCGATGATGGGACTCCGCCCCGTCGCCGAGATGCAGTTCGCCGATTTCGTCTCGTGCGCATGGGACCAGCTCGTGACCGTCGCCGCAAAGCAGCGCTGGCGCGTCGGCACCCCGGTGCCGATCGTCGTCCGCCTGCCGTCGGGCGGCGGCTTCTCCGGCGGGCCGTTCCACTCGCAGAACCCCGAGTCGTCGTTCGCGCACATCCCCGGCCTCAAGTGCGTCTGCCCGGCGACGCCGGAGGACGCGAAGGGATTGCTGATCAGCGCCATCGAGGACCCGAGCCCCGTCCTCTTCTTCGAGCACAAGCACCTGTATCGCCGCATCAAGGGAGAGGTGCCGGAGGAGCGTTACACCGTGCCGATCGGCAAGGCACGCACGCACCGCCTCGGCAAGGACGTCTCGGTCATCACATGGGGCGCGATGGTCTACACCGCCGACGAGGCGGCGCAGCAGCTCGAGAACGACGGCGTCTCGGTCGAGGTGCTCGACCTGCGCAGCGTCATGCCGTGGGACAAGGCCGCCGTGCTCGACTCCGTGCGCAAGACCTCCAAGGTGCTCGTCCTCCACGAGGACACGCGCACCGGAGGCTTCGGCGCGGAGATCGCGGCGACGATCGCAGAGGAGGCGTTCGAGGATCTCGACGCCCCGGTGAAGCGCATCGCCGCACCCGACACGCCGGCACCGTTCTCCCCGCCGCTCGAGAAGGCGTTCATCCCGCAGGTCGAAGACGTCGTCGCCGGCCTGCGCGACCTGGCGGGGTACTAGCCCACCGATGGCCACCGAGACCGCAGTCGACATCGTCATGCCCCAGATGGGCGTCTCCGTCTCCGAGGGGACGATCACGAAGTGGCTGAAGCGCGAGGGGGAGCAGGTCGAGGCGGACGAGCCGCTGCTCGAGATCTCGACGGACAAGGTGGACACCGAGGTTCCGAGCCCCGCATCAGGGACGCTCGTCCAGATCCTCGTCCAGGAGGGCGAGACCGTCGACGTCGGGACGAAGATCGGTCAG
Organism: uncultured Gaiellales bacterium; assembly: GCA_964645445.1. Classification (GTDB taxonomy): domain Bacteria; phylum Actinomycetota; class Thermoleophilia; order Gaiellales; family Gaiellaceae; genus Palsa-739. The sequence goes on along the minus strand of CAZXZX010000142.1, from coordinate 1,539 downwards.
ATCGGCGGTTCCACCGGCGCTCCGCAGGCGGCGCCCGCGCCCGAGCCGGTTCCTCCGCCGCAAGCAGCGCCCCAAGCCGCGCCCGTAGCTGTGCCGGCACCGACGGCCGCGCCCGCGACCGACGCCGGCGAGCCGAGCGACAATGGGAAGTTCGTCTCGCCGGTCGTCGCCCGCATCGCCTCCGAGCACGGCATCGACCCGAATGCGGTCCCCGGCACGGGCCGCGGTGGCCGCGTGACGAAGCAGGACATCCTCGCGTTCGTCGAGCAAGGCCCGCCACCCGCGCCGGCTCAGGCTCCCCCAGCCCCGCCCCCAGCCCCGGCTCCTGCCCCAGCCACGCCGGCACCGGCACCGGAATCAGCGCCCGCGCCTGCGCCCGCCCCGAAAGCGCCCGCAGCGCCGCCCGCGCCTCCAGCCGCCCCGCGGGCCGGCGAGGCGATCGAGCCGGTCTCCGCCATGCGGCGCGGGATCGCCGAGCACATGCGCCGCTCGGTCGACACCGCCGCCCACGTCACGAGCGCGATCGAGGTCGACATGTCGTCGATCGTCGCCGCCCGCGAGACGCTGAAGAAGGAGTACCAGTCCGCCTACGGCGTCAACCCGACGTATCTCGCCTTTGTCGCGCGCGCGACGATCGACACGCTCAGGGATTACCCGTACATCAACGGCGAGCTGCGCGGCGACTCGATCGTGACGCGGAACTTCGTGAACCTCGGCATCGCCGTCGAGCTCGCGGAGGGCAAGGGGCTCATCGTCCCCGTCATACGCAACGCGGAAGGACTGAATCTCCTCGGCCTCGCGCGCGCGATCGCCGACCTCGCCGCGCGCGCGCGCGACAAGAAGCTTCTGCCGGATGACGTCCAGGGAGGCACGTTCACGATCACGAACCCGGGCGGCTACGGCACGTTCCACGGGACACCCGTCATCAACCAGCCGCAGTCGGCGATCCTCGGCACGTACGCGCTCGTGAAGCGCCCGTGGGTCATCACCGACGAGAACGGCAACGATGCGATCGCGATCAAGCCGATCATCAACATCACGCTTACCTACGACCACCGCCTCGTCGACGGCGCGTATGCGGGCCGCTTCCTCCGCGACCTGAGGCAGCGGCTCCAGAACTGGGAAGGCGACGGCGGCTGAATAGGGGCGCCTACCTGCTGCAGCTCGGGCAGGTTCCCTATCGCGAAGCCTGGGATCTGCAGCGATCGCTCGCGGGCGCGGTCTCGCAGGGAGCGATCCCGGACACGGTGATCCTGCTCGAGCATCCGCCCGTGGTGACGCTCGGCCGTCGCACCGACGAGAGCGCGGAGATCCACATCCCGGAGAGCGCCGGGGTGGAGATCGTCGAGACCGACCGCGGCGGCAAGTCGACGTATCACGGCCCGGGCCAGCTCGTTTGCTACCCGATCCTCGACCTCAAGCGGCACGGCCGCGACGTGAAGAAGTACGTGCGCGATCTCGAGGAAGCGCTCATCCGCACGCTCGCGCCGTTCGGTCTCGAGGGCGAACGGATCGACGGGCTCACGGGCGTGTGGCTGA
>CAZXZX010000141.1:0-12415 GCA_964645445.1 uncultured Gaiellales bacterium | reverse complement strand
GCGACGGTGCCGTTGTGCGAGTCGACCGAGAGGCCCTTCGCATCGAGCTTCGCATTGCGCTTCAGCGCCTGCTCGATCGAGTGCTCGACGTCATGCGGGCTCGGCTGGGGCTTTTCCAGGTCGATCTGGTCGTCGACGCCGACGACGCCCTCGACCTTGCCGGCGACCCGCTCGGCCTCGTCGCGCTGGTACTGCCAGTCGACGCTCCCTGAGAGCGTCACCCAGCCGTCGTCGACGCGTGCGGCGACGGAGCTCGGGATCGTGCTGTCGAGCATGAGCGCCTGCAGGACGTCCCCCCGAAGCTCGGCGTCCTTGCGTCCACCCTTGATCAGGATCCGCACCTGCAGCTCGTTCTTCACGGACTTGACCCCATAGACGCGCTCCGCGGCGCTCTGCGCGTCGCGCTTCTCGTGGAACGAGCCGACGGTGCCGCGCAGGGTGACCACGCCGTCGTCGGCGGACACCGCGATCTCGGTGTTGTCGATCTTCGGGTCCCACGCGAGCTCGTCGATCACCCAGCGCTGCAGATCGTCATCTGACATGGTCGTCCTCCTTCGTCGGATCACGACGCTCGATGATCCCGACGGCAGGCGCGCGGCGGCATCCGCGGTGCGGCCTATCCGATGCGGGAAAGGGCCGAACGATGCCGTCTTTCCGCAACGCGTCAGCGATGTCGCCGATTTCCCGAGGGCGTCGCCGGCGCACAGTTCATTCCGTGCTCCCGCTCTCGGACGGCATACGTGCGCGGCGTTTCCCGATCGTCAACGTCTCGCTGATCGTCGCGAACTTCGCCGTCTGGCTCTTCTACGAGCTTCCGCATCTCGACCGGTCGATCGTGCACGCGTCGTTCTATCCCTGCACGGTCGACAACACGTGCCACGGGCCGGAGTCGTGGGGCGTCAGCTGGATCACGTCGATGTTCCTGCACGGGAGCTGGGACCACATCCTCGGCAACATGCTGTTTCTCGCGATCTTCGGCAAGAACGTCGAGGACAGCTTCGGCCACCTCCGCTATCTCCTCTTCTACTTCGCCGGTGGGTTCGTCGCGACGATCACCCAGACGGCGGCGACGCTGCTGTTCGGGACGTCGGCCGACGCGCACGCGCCCAACCTCGGAGCGAGCGGCGCGATCGCCGCCGTGCTCGGCGCGTACTTCCTTCTCTATCCGAACTCGCGCGTGCTGACGCTCTTCCTGATCTTCCCCTACCGGATTCCGGCGTGGATCTTCCTCGGCTTCTGGTTCCTGTACCAGCTCGTCGAAGCGAACTTCGGCCTCTTCGCCGCGAGCGCCAACGGCGGCGGCGTCGCGTTCTTCGCCCACGTCGGCGGCTTCATTTTCGGCCTGCTCGTCACGGGACTGCTGGCCAACGCGGGACGGGTATCTGCGCAACAGCCTTCCCTCGCCTGAGGCGCGATCGATGCAGATCGTCGTCGCGCCACGCACGATCGTCACGTTCGTCGCCGTCGCACTCGGCGCCGCTCTCCTCGCCGCCTTCACGTACGCGGCCCGCGCGATCGTGATCCAGCTCGTGGTTGCGATCGTGCTTGCGATGGCGCTGGAGCCGTTCGTGCGCATGCTCGAGCGTCGCGGCGTGCGCCCGGGCGCCGCAGTCGGCATCGCATTCACGGCCGCGCTGATCGCCGTGGCAGCCTTCGCCTACCTCCTGATCCCGCCGCTCGTGGACGAGGTCACGCGCTTCGGCCGGCACGCTCCGGCGTTGCTGCAAAAACTGACGAGCGGGAATGGCAAGCTCGGCTTCCTCGAGCACCGCTTCCATGTCGTCGAGCACGCGCGCACGTGGATCACCGAGAAGGGCGGCGCGACGCTGCTCGCCCGGCCCGTCCTGCACACGGCCGGCGGCTTGCTCAGCACCGGAGCGGCGGCAGTCGCGGTCGCATTCCTCACCCTCTTCCTGCTGCTCGGCGGGGGTCGGTGGTTCGACGGGATCCTCGAGCTCGTGCCGGAAGCAAGCCGCCCGCGCTGGCGCCGTGCCGGCAGCGGAATCGCCGACGCCGTCGGCGGCTACGTCGCCGGCAACATCTTCATCAGCCTGATCGCAGGCGGCGTCACGGTCGTCATCCTCGTCGCGACCCACGTTCCCTATCCGGTACCACTCGGGCTCGTCGTCGCGGTGTTCGACCTCATCCCGCTCGTCGGCGCGACGCTCGGAACGATCATCGTCGCCGCGGTCGCGTTGACGAAGGGCGTGCCGACGACGGTGATCGTCGTCGCAAGCATGTGGGTCTACCAGAAGATCGAGAACCACGCGCTGCTGCCGCTCGTGTACCACCGCACGGTGCAGCTGTCGCCGCTCGCGATCGCGGTCAGCGTCGCCGCCGGCGCCGAGGTCGGCGGCATCGTCGGAGCGCTGCTCGGCATACCGATCGCCGGCGCGCTCAAGGTCGCGTCACGCGAGGTGATCGGTGCGCGGCGTGCCGCCCCGTCCACCGAGGAACCCGCTCATCGTCCGAATGCGACGTCGCGACGCTCGAGGCTCTCCGGTGGCCAGAGCTCGTAGCGGTCGTAGTACACGTCGAACGCCGGCACGGATTCGGGCAGTCCCACCCACTCGAGCTTCGACCGCGTGAAGATGTGCACGTCGGGAGCAACGCTCGACGGGTCGTCGAGGGTGCCGGCACGGACGAAGCGGATTTCGGGGCGACCATACTCGCTGTAGATCGCGACCTGGCACGTGGGGCAGCGGAAGACGCGCTGCGCGCTGCCGTCGTCGCGCGGCACCGGGACGGGCTGCAGCTCACCGGCGAGCACCTCCAGTCGGTCGGCCTCGATCAGGAGGTTGATGACGAAGGCGCTCCCGGTCTGTTGCTGGCAGTTGAGGCAGTGGCAGCAGTGCACGAACATTGGGTCGGAGGCGAGGCGGTAGCGGACGCTGCCGCAGGAGCAACCACCCTCATGACTGCCCACTGCCGTACTCCTCGTCGGTGACGTGTTCGCCCCAGGTCGCGCTGTTGCCGTCTTCGTCGACCTCGAACAGCGCGAGGTGGGCCATGAACCGCGTCGCCGTCGCGCCGTGCCAGTGCTCCTCGCCCGGTTCGAAGAACACGCGGTCGCCGGGCCGGATCTCCTCTACCGAGCCGCCGCGCCGCTGGCAGAGGCCGATGCCCTCGAGGACGTAGATCGTCTGGCCGTTCGGATGCGTGTGCCAGGCGGTGCGCGCTCCCGGCGTGAAGTGGACGCCGCTCGCGCTCAGACGCGAGGCCTCGGACGGGGTCGCGACCGCGTCGATGAAGACGGAGCCGGTGAACCAGTCAGCCGGCCCGGTCCTCGTCTCGATGCTGCTCCTCGTGATCTCCATGCTCGGCCTCCTGGTCGAGAGTCGCGGCCCAGCTCGCAAGGAGGTTTCAGCGCCTCCTCGGACTTCGAGCCTACGTCGGCTGTGTAGACGAACAGGCTCAGGCCTTCGTCGGCGGCGAGCGGCATCGTCTCGAACGTCAGCGTGAGATCGCCCACCACGGGATGACGGAAGCGCTTGACGCCGCTGTCGTGGAATCGAACGTTGTGCGCAGCCCAGCGCGTGCGGAACGTCTCGCTGCGCGTGGAAAGCTCTCCGACGAGATCCGAGACTGCACGGTCGTACGGGTTTCGCCCGGCCTCGGTGCGGAGGACGGCGACGGCATCGGTCGCGACCTGCTCCCAGTCGACGTAGAAGTCGGCGGCGCGAGAGTCGAGGAAGATGAAGCGCGCGGAGTTCACAGGCACGTGCGGGCTGTCGAAGTGCTGTGAGTAGAAGGTCCGACCAAGGCGGTTCGCCGCGAGGATGTCCATGCGCCTGTTGCGCACGAACGCCGGCGCGGAGGTCATCGCGTCCAGGACGCGTTGCACGCTCGGCCGTACCTGCTGCTTCACCGGGCGCCGCCGAGGGAGAGCCGTCGCGTGCGCGGCGCGCGCGAGGTCGAACAGGTGCGCGCGCTCCGGCTCGTCGAGCTGAAGCGCGCGCACCAGGGCTTCGAGCACGCTCTCCGAGACGCCGGCGAGGTTCCCGCGTTCCAGCCGCGTGTAGTAGTCGACGCTGACGCCGGCGAGCAGAGCAACCTCCTCGCGGCGGAGACCGGGGACGCGGCGATGCTCCCCATACGTCTGCAACCTGGCCTGGTCCGGCGTGATCTTGGCGCGCCTCGACGTCAGGAACTCGCGGATCTCGCTCCTCGTATCCACGCGCCGAGCGTAGCTCCGCCCGGCGAGTCGTGAGGGGGCATGCGGGTACCTGGATCAGCAGGGTCGGGCACACGGGCTCACCTACGTGCTTCAGTGCCCGCAACGAACCGAGGAGGAGAGATGGAGAAGCGCAGGCTCGGAGGCACCGGCCTGGAGGTGTCGGAGATCGGGCTCGGCTGCATGGGCCTGAGCCAGAGCTATCCCCCGATTCCCGACCGCAGGGATGGCATCGCGCTCGTCCGCGCGGCGGTCGAGCGCGGCGTGACGTTCTTCGACACCGCACAGGTGTACGGGCCGTTCACGAACGAGGATCTCGTCGGCGAGGCGCTCCAGCCGGTGCGGGGCCAGGTCGTGATCGCGACGAAGTTCGGCTTCGACTTCGACAACCAGGAGCGAGGCGGTCTCGACAGCCGCCCGGAGACGATCGAGAAGAGCGTCGATGCCTCCCTGATGCGGCTGCGGACGGACACGATCGACCTGCTGTACCAGCACCGCGTCGATCCCCAGGTCCCGATCGAGGACGTCGCGGGGACCGTGAAGGAGCTGATCGAAGCGGGCAAGGTCAGGCATTTCGGCCTCTCCGAGGCGGGCGTGCAGACGATTCGCCGCGCGCATGCCGTCCAGCCGGTCGCCGCGCTCCAGAGCGAGTACTCGCTCTGGTGGCGTGAGCCGGAGGAGGCGATCATCCCGACGCTCGAGGAGCTCGAGATCGGATTCGTCCCGTTCAGCCCGCTCGGCAAGGGGTTCCTCACCGGGACGATCGACGTGGACGCAACCTTCGAGGAAAACGACTTCAGGAACACCGTTCCCCGGTTCGACCCCGAAGCGCGCAAGGCGAACCTCGCGTTCGTCGAGCTGATCGAACGGATCGCGGAGCGCCGGGGCGCGACGCCGGCGCAGGTGGCGCTCGCGTGGATCCTCACCCAGAAGCCCTGGTTCGTCCCGATCCCCGGCACGACGAAGCTTCATCGCCTCGAGGAGAACATCGCCGCGGCGGATGTCGAGCTCACGGCAGACGATCTCCGCGAGATCGAGAACGCACAGATCGAGGCACAGGGCGCTCGCTACTCGGAGCGGAACCAGCAGATGATCGACCGCTGATGCGCGCGACGACCATGTTCGACGCGTTCGACGTTCGGGTCGAGGATGTCCCCGACGCACACCTGATCGAGCCGACGGACGCACTCGTCCGTGTCACCGTCGCGGCGATCTGCGGGAGCGACCTCTGGCCCTATCGCTCGATGGAGCCGAGCGAGACGGGCAGGCGCATGGGGCACGAGTTCATCGGGGTCGTCGATGCGGTCGGCAGGGACGTGCGCACCGTCAACGAAGGGGACCTCGTCGTCTCGCCGTTCCTGTGGTCGGACGGGACGTGTGTCTTCTGCCGCGAAGGGCTGCACACCTCCTGCATCCACGGCGGCCGGTACGGCTCCGACGACGTCGACGGCGGACAGGGCGAAGCGGTGCGCGTCCCGCAGGCGGACGGCACGCTGGTGGTGCTGCCGGTCGGCGCCGACGACGCGCTCATGCCGTCGCTGCTGACGCTCACCGATGTGATGGGCACCGGCCATCACGCCGCGCTCGCCGCGCGCGTGGGACCGGGAAAGACCGTCGCGGTCGTCGGCGACGGCGCCGTCGGGCTGTGCGGCGTGATCGCCGCCAAGCGGCTCGGCGCCGATCGGCTCATCCTTCTCGGCCGTCACCCCGACCGCGTCGCGCTGGCGCAGGACTTCGGAGCGACGGACATCGTGCGCGAGCGCGGTGACGAGGCGGTCGAGCGCGTCCGCGAGCTGACGGGATACGGCGCGCACGCCGTCCTCGAGTGCGTCGGTCTCGACGAGTCGATTCGGACGGCGTTCCAGATCGTCCGCCCGGGCGGCGCCGTTGGCCGTGTCGGCGTCCCACAGGAGGACGCGGTCCCCGCCAACATCCTGTTCTGGAAGAACGCGAGCCTCGGCGGCGGCCCCGCGCCGGCGCGCGCGTACATCGAGGAGCTGCTGCCGGACGTCCTCGACGGCCGGATCGAGCCGGGCCGCGTCTTCGACCGCGTCATCGGCCTGGACGAGGTTCCCGAGGGCTATCGCGCGATGGACGAGCGCCGGTCGATCAAGGTGATGATCAGACCGTGATGCCGCGTGGCTACGTCAACTTCCTCAGCGACCCGGAGGGCGGCTCACGCCGTCCCCGGCACGGGATCCCTCTCTTCGCTGCTCGAAAAAGGAAAAGGCCCCGTCGCCGGGGCCTTTCGAGTAGCGGGGGCAGGATTTGAACCTGCGACCTCCGGGTTATGAGCCCGGCGAGCTACCTGGCTGCTCCACCCCGCGTCGCGGTCGTCAATTCTAGCACCGTCGTTACGATCCGCTCGATGTGGGACTGGCTCGACTACGGGGCGCTCATCGTCGGCACGCTCGCGATCCTCGCCGAGGCGGCGGTGCTGGCGGTGCGCATCCTGCAGGCCATGCGGAACGTCAAGCGATTCCGCCGGCATGTCTTCCGCGAGCTCGACCGCGTCGCGGAGCGAGCCGACGTGACGCTCGACAAGCTCGAGGCGGTGTCAGACACCGAAACGCTCGACGCGAGCCTCGCTCGCCTTCGCGTCTCGCTCGCGCAGCTCGCGCTCCTGCGTGAGGCGGTCGACGAGGCGCTCGCTCTCGTGCCGCGCTGGTGAGAGTCGCAGCGGTGGACCTCGGGACCAATACGACGCGGCTGCTCGTCGCCGACGTCGACGACGGGCGCGTCGACGAGCTCCACCGCGAGTCGCGCATCACGCGCCTCGGCGAGGGCGTCGACGGGCGCCGGCGCCTCCTCCCGCTACCGATCGCGCGCGTGCGCAATGTGCTCACCGACTACCGGCGCACGCTCGAGTCGCTCGGCGCCGAGCGCACGCTCGCCGTCGCGACGAGCGCGGTACGCGACGCGGAGAACGGCGAGGCGTTCCTCGGCGAGATCGAGTGGAGCTACGGCTTCGCGACGCGCCTCGTCAGCGGTGACGAGGAGGCGGAGCTGACGCGCCGCGGCGTCTCGCCTGCGCCGGGCACGCTCGTGCTCGACATCGGCGGCGGTTCGACGGAGCTCGTGCTCGACGACTTCCACGTCAGCCTGCCGATGGGCTCGGCGCGCTTCACCGAGCGCTACGACGAGGACGTCGCCCGCATCGAGGCCGAAGCGCAAGCCCTCCTTCCGGCCCTATCTCCGAAGACAGCGATCGGCGTGGCGGGGACGGTGACGCAGCTGGCGGCGTTCGACACGCAGCGCGTCCACGGGTTCCCCCTATCGCGTGTGCGCGCGCGGGAACAATTGCAGCGCCTGGCCGGGATGAGCGTCGCCGAGCGCCGCGGGCTGCCGCGGATGGAGCCCGAGCGGGCTCCGGTGATCGTCTCCGGCACCGCGATCCTCGTCACCGTCCTCGACGCGTACGGCCTCGACGAGATCGAGGTGAGCGTGCACGACATCCTCGACGGGATCGCGCTCGCGGCCGCCGAACTGCCCGCGCCGGTCGAGGGCGATGCCCCGCCCGGCGCCTACACGTGTTGCTAGGCGATCTCGACGGCCGGCGGCTCGTCCTCGGCGAGCCGGCGCTGCACGACCGCGCGCGAGAGGACGCCGACGAGGCGCCCGTCCTCGACGACCGGCACACGCTCGAGGTCGAGCTCCTCGAGCACGCGGAAACCGTCCTCCAGCGGAAGCGATGCGTCGAGCGTGTAATGCGGCGGCTCGGCGATGTCGCGCAGCACGGCGGCCCGCGGGTCGAGACCGACGGCGACGATCTCGTTCACGAGCGTCTTGCGGGTGATCACGCCGATCAGCGTCCCACCCTCGTCCGTGACGAACACCGCGCGCATCTCCGGGTATTCCGCGAACAGGCGGCCCGCCTCCTGCGCGCTCGCGGAGGCCGTGAGCATCGTCGGCTCCCGCACCATCGCGTCCTTCACCTGACTCACGGATAGATCCCCCGCGACTCGAGCGCGGCCGCGACTTCGCGGATCGCGGCGACCATCGCCGCCTGCCGCAGCGTGATCGACTTTTCCTCGGACACGCTCCAGACTCGATCGAAGGCGTCGGACATCTTGTCCGCCAGCTTGATGCGAATCTCGTCGCGATCCCAGAAGAGGCGGCCGAGATCCTGCACCCACTCGAAGTACGACACGGTGACGCCGCCGGCGTTTGCGAGGATGTCGGGCACGACGGGGATGCCGCGCTCGGCGAAGATCGCGTCGGCCTCGAGCGTCGTCGGGCCGTTCGCACCCTCGACGATGAGCTTCGCGTGGACGCGCCCCGCGTTCTCGCCCGTCAGCTGGTCCTCGCGCGCGGCGACGACGAGCACGTCGCAGGGGAGCTCGAGCAGTTCCTCGTTCGTGATGCGCGTGCCGACGTCGTAGCCGGCGAGCGAGCCGTTGTGCCCGACGTACTCGTGCAGCGCCGGGATGTCGAGCCCGTCCGGAGCGTAGAGGCCGCCGGAGATGTCGGAGACGGCGATGACGGTGGCGCCGCGCACGTGCAGCTCCGTCGCCGCGACGCCGCCGACGTTGCCGAAGCCCTGGACGACGCAGCGCTGCTCGGAGAGCGGCATGCCGAGACGCTCGCACGCGCGCTCGGCGCACATGACGACACCGGCGCCCGTCGCCTCGCGGCGGAAGACCGAGCCGCCGATCGAGATCGGCTTGCCGGTGACGACCTCCGGCACCGCGTAGCCCTTCTGCATCGAGTAGGCGTCCATCATCCACGCCATCGTCTGCTCGTTCGTCGCCATGTCGGGCGCCGGGATGTCGGTCTTGGGCCCGATGGACGCGATCAGCTCCGACGTGAAGCGCCGCGTCAGCCGCTCGAGCTCCCTCTGCGAGAGCGAGAGCGCGTCGCAACGGATGCCGCCCTTCGCGCCGCCGTACGGGAGGCGCAGGAGCGCGCACTTCCATGTCATCCACGACGCGAGCGCCGCGCACTCGCCCAGGGAGACACCAGGGTCGTAGCGGACGCCGCCCTTCGTCGGCCCGAGCACGGTCGAGTGCTGGACGCGGTAGCCGGCGAAGACCTCCCACCGCCCGTCGTCGCGCCGGAGCGGGACGCTCACGATCAGCGCGCGCTCGGGGAAGCTGAGCCGCTCGGCCACCATCGGCGAGACGTCGGCGTGCGGGAGCGCCTGCTCGAACTGCGCGCGGGCCATGAGGAAGAGCGGCGTATCCCACTCGAGCGGGCGTTCGAGCGGCGATGCCTCCAGGCGTGCCACGCGCGGAGTGTAGTGCGATCCGTCTACGCTGACGGCTGTGCCGAGCGGGAAGCTCTGGATCGCCGTCGCCGGCGCAGTCGTCATTGCGGGCATCGCCGCCGGTCTTGCGCTTGCACGCACTTCGCCCGGGCCCGAGGGGCCGCCGATCGAGAACGGGCCCGATCTCGCGCCGGCGAGTGCGCCCGCGCCGGGAGCGTCCGTCGACGGCATCCGGTGCCAGGGCTCTGAGCAGGTCTTGTTCCACATCCACGCGAGGCTCACGATCTACGTCGACGGCTCGTCACGGAAGGTGCCCTACGGCGTCGGCATCGGATCCCCTCGCCGCCTCGCCGGGACTCCGCGTGGTTCATTCGTCGTCGGCGGCGCGTGCTTCGCATGGCTGCACACGCACGCGGCCGACGGAATCATCCACATCGAGTCGCCCGTGCAGCGCACGTTCACGCTCGGCGACTTCTTCGACGTGTGGAAGCAGCCGCTCGGTACGACGCGCGCCGGCCCCGCGAAAGGAACCGTCACCGCGTTCGTCGACGGGAAGGTGTGGCACGCGAATCCGCGTTCGATTCCGCTGAAGGCGCACGCTCAGATACAGCTCGACGTCGGACGACCGCTCGTCGAGCCCATGCGAATATCGAACTGGTACGGCCTCTGACGAAATGCCGGGGCGCAGAGGCCTCAGCGCGAGTAGCGGAGGAGAAGCGGCATGTCATGGGCGTAGTCCGCGGAATGGAACCCCTGGACATACACGACGTGCGCGACGCCGTCCGGGCTGTACGGAAACAGAAAGGTGCTGTGCGCAACCGAGTAGTGGCTCCCTGTGACCTTCTCGGGCGGAGCGAGCGGCAGGCCGGCTGACTGCTCGGCTGCGTCGATCGCCCTCTGGCTCCCCGTGAGGCCGACGAAGCTCCGGTCGAAGTGGTTCAACCATGCCCGAAGAACTGGTCGTGTGTCTCGGCGCGGGTCGACCGTGACGAAGACGACCTCGACGTGCCGTCGGATCGAAGCAGGCTGTTCGTGCAGCGCGGTCGCGAGGTCCGCCATGGTCGTCGGACACGCGTCCGGACAATGCGTGTATCCGAAGTAGAGAAACGTCAGCCTGCCCCGGGTCGCATCCGCGAAGCGGAACGGACGGCCGGCTGTGTCGGTGAGCGTGAAGCCCGGCTTGTGCGGAAGCGGCTGTGGGACGAGCCCGTGGAGCCCGTCCCCAGCCACTGCAGTGCTCGCGCCGCCGAGTACGGTCGCGGCGACGGACGCCACGACCGCGAGAGCTCTCATCCGACGACGACCTCGCCTTTCATGTCGTCGTGGACGGTGCAGATGTACTTGTAGGTACCCGCCTTCGTGAAGGTCACCTTGTAGCCCTCGATGAGGGGAGGGCCGAAGGAGTTGGCGAACACACCCGAGTTGAGAAAGCCGCTGCCGTTCCAGGTCTTCGTGGCGACGACCTTGAACTTCGGCGGAGCGTTGCTCGGGCCGCCGCCGCCCCCGCCGCCTCCGCCCTTCGGTGCCGGCTCCCCAGGCCCGTTCGCCGGCGCGATGGCCTTCGGGTTGATGTGAATGCTCCCGTCGGGCGCGACGGCACGGATGTCGTTGTTGCTCTTGTCCGAGTTGAATGTGATCGAGTGCGGACCGATCAGATACCACGTCACCGAGCCCCCGACCGGAATCGTGACCTTCGACGGCCCGAACTGGGTGATCGAGGCCTCTTGGACCGACTGCGCGCCGGACCCGGCGAGGACGACGTTCGCGCCCGGGAGGGTAACCGGGAACGGCGCTCTGCCCTGGACGAGGGCGGTCGCCGCCGGCTGGAGCTTCGCCTCGGTCGCATGGAGCACCTTCTGCCCGGAGGCGAACTGCGCGCTCGGGCTCGGCACCGATGTTGACGCCGGGACGACGACCACCTTGCCCGTCATCCCTTCCCGGTGGAGGAGGCACATGAACCGGTACGTGCCGGGCGCGATGCTGCTCGACAGGTGCACGGTGAACTTCGCGTTCGAGTCGAGCCAGCCGCTGTTGTAAAACGACTGGCTGCCGTCGAAGGCCGGCTGTGCGACCTTCGGGCACGCCGCCTTGGCGGGCGGCGTCCCTGTCACGAAGCACGGGTTCGCAGCCGACTGGATCGCGTCACCGGGCCCTTGCGGCAGCAGCTGCGGGACCGTCGCGTCGAGGCGTAGGAACGACTTCGGCGGCGTGCCGGACAGCTGCTTGGGCGTCAGCTTCTCGAACGCGGAAAGCAGGTTGTTCGTCAGCGATCCGAGCGTGACCGTGTGCGGCTCGCCGTTCCCGACCGCATGGAAGACGATCGTGTCGCCCGCATGCACGTGCACCGTCCTCGGGTAATAGGCGATAAAGGCCTCATTCACCTTCGAGTTGTGGCCGTCGACGTCGACGGTGAAGGTCTGCGCGCCTCCGGAGGTGTTCCCGAAGCCCGCAAGCAGCGTGACTCCGGTCGCCACGACCGCGATGACACCAACGCTCCGAGCCAAGGCTGTCGCCCGCACTGGTCCTCCTTCGTCGATTCGCCCTCGAAACCGGCCCAGAGGATGACAAGTCAGGGGCGATTTCACAAGGGCTGCGTTCGTCCCGGAAGAAGAAGCGGGGCGCACCCGTCGGTACGCCCCTGCGCGAGGCTCGGAAGACGGATTGCGGCCTTCGGTCTCCCTACTCGCGCTTGCAGGACCAGTATCGACCTACGGTTCGCCCGTTTCGTCACTCGGTCGAGTGAGCGACGGAACCACCTGGGAATCATTCTCGAGACGTTGCACGTCGTCGACGGCGACCTCGACGCACTCGCCCGTGTCTGCGGCCTCGAGTTGAGCGCGACGGGGTGCTACGCCCATCGGTGACATCCCGCGCACGAAGTAGGCGCGGTCGCGGAACGTCACGCACTCGCCGACGTGAAGGTTCATCAGGTCCTCTCCAAGCCGCAGTTGCTTCATAGGTGTTCGTCGCGATCGAGGCGTTCCACGCCCCTTGGACGAGTGAAGCGCGGTGTGAGCGGCGTATGGATTCCCCGC
>CAZXZX010000140.1:0-20998 GCA_964645445.1 uncultured Gaiellales bacterium | reverse complement strand
GGTGTGCAAGCGCATCCGGCAGCACGGCGACCTTCCGGTGCTGATGCTGACCGCCCGTGACGAGGACGTCGACAAGATCATCGGCCTCGAGGTCGGCGCCGACGACTACATGACGAAGCCGTTCAACCCGCGCGAGCTCGTAGCACGCGTTCGCGCGATTCTCCGCCGCTCGACGACGCACAGCGCGGATCGCGAGAGTGCGGTCATCCACCACGGCGATCTCGCCGTCGACGCCGGGCGGCGCGAGGCGAAGGTCGGTGACCAGGAGGTCCAGCTCGCACCGAAGGAGTTCGACCTGCTGTGGGAGCTCCTCGACCACCGCGGTCTTGTCCTGACACGAGATCAGCTGCTCGAGCGCGTGTGGGGCTACACGTTCGCCGGCGACACCCGCACGGTCGACGTGCACGTGCGGCAGCTTCGGCGCAAGCTCGGCGACGCATCCCCGATCGTCACCGTCTGGGGCGTGGGCTACAAGGTCAGTCCCGCGCCCAGCCGCGAGAACTCGGCCGCATAGACAGGGAGTAAGGTCGGGCGGTGCTCGGCTCCCTCCGCTTCCGGCTCCCTGCGTTCTTCCTGCTCGCCATCGTCCTCGCCGGCGTGGTGGCGACGGTCATCTCCATCCGCTTCTTCCAGAGCTACACGCGGACCCACGCGATCCACGAGCTACGGTCGGAGTCGATCGGGATCGTCTCGCTGTATGCGAGCCAGGCCGGCCAGCAGGAGGTCCCCGTCGCGACGCTCAGGAAGGCGATCGGCGGCGATCGGATCTTCTACGTCCCGGTCGTCCAGGGCGCGTCGCTCTTCGCCGGGCCGCTCCCACACCTCCCCGTCGGCACGCTGACGCGGAAGCAGCTCTCGGAGCTGCAGCCGACGACCCTCGACCTGCACTATCGCGGCGCCAGCTATCTCGCGGTGGCCGAGCCGGTCACGATCGGCAACCAGGTGCTCGGTGCGCTCGTCGTGGCCAAGCCGGCGTCGGAGCTGAGGAACAGCTGGATCGTGCTCCTCGAGCGGCTCGCGATCGCGTTCGGCGGCGGCGTCTTCGTCGCCGGTCTCATCGGCGTCTACCTGACACGGCGCATCGCACGGCCGCTGATGTCGCTGTCCGCAGCGGCGGACGAGATCGCAGCCGGCCACTACGACGTGGATGTGCCGCAGCCGCGCGGCCAGGACGAGATCGCACAGCTGTCGGCCCGCTTCTCCGACATGGCGGCCAAGCTCGCCGAGGCGGAGCAGCTCTCGCGGAACTTCCTCATGTCGGTTTCGCACGAGCTGCGCACGCCGCTGACGGCGATCCGCGGCCACGTGTCCGCGCTCCGCGAGGGCGTCATCGACGACCCCGATGCCTACGGCTCGTCACTTGCCGTGATCGAGGAGGAGGCGATGCGCCTCGAGCGGCTAGTCGGCGATGTGCTCGATCTCGCGAAGCTCAACGCGCACCGCTTCACCGTGCTCGAGGAGGAGGTGGACATGCGCGAGCTGTGCGAACGCGCATACGCAGCGTTCGGCGAGGTCGCGCGCCAGCGCGCGATCGACTATCGCCGTGAGCTCCACGCGAGCCCGGTGATCGTCACCGACGGCGACCGCGTGCTCCAGATCATCTCGAACCTGCTCTCGAACGCCTTCCGGTGGACGCCGGAGGGAGGCCGCGTCTCGCTCGCGCTCGGCGCGGAGAACGGCTCGGTCTCGGTCGTCGTCTCCGACTCCGGCCCGGGCATCTCGCCCGAGGAGCGCGAGCGGATCTTCCGGCCGTTCTGGTCGCGAGACGGAGGCGGCACGGGGCTCGGCCTCGCGATCGCCCGCGAGCTCGCGGTCGCGCTCGGCGGGCGCATCGACCTGCGCAGCCAACCGGGGCTCGGCGCCCGGTTCGAGTTGATCCTCCCCAATCGGTGAAAGTGCTGCGCACTTTCACCGAGGAGAATGGTTCCGCTTCGCGGAAGCGCCCGCCGAGGTGGCCGTCACGAACGCTTCGTGTTCGCTCCCGCCAAGTCCGACGATCGGAGCCGACTAGGACGCTTGCTGGTCGGGCCGCTCGATGCGGTATACGACCGCGCTGTTGGCCGAGTGCGGTTCGAGCGCAGCCTCGATCCGCGCGAGCCGCTCGTTCGCGCTGCGCCATCCCGAGGCGATGAGGTCGACGAGCAGCGCGAGGTCGTCAACGCGCGCGTTCCGTTCCGCGAGGAGGTCGGTCTCGAGCCGCTCCATCCGCCGCAGCATCTGGTTCATGAGGCCGCGCACTTCGGCGAGGTGGCGCGCGCTCGGCCGGAAGTGCTCCTTCAACCCCTCTTGGATCGCGCCCGGCAACCCGACCTGCATGACCGCGGTGGTGGCGGCGAGCGACTCCACCTGCACGCGCGCTCGCTCGAGCGCCGCGTCGAGGGCCGCCGGGTCGGCGCGGGTCGCGCGCGCCCCGGCGATCCGGTCGAGAGCCCGCTGAACGGCGGTGTCGTCCATGTCGGCGACGTTACCGTGGCCGTCGGATGGACATTTCCGAGCTCGACTACGACCTCCCGCCCGAGCTGATCGCCCAGCATCCGGCGGCGCGCCGCGACGAGTCGAGGCTTCTCGTCTACGAGCGCGGAACCGGCGCCGTCCGCCATCGGCGCTTCTCGGAACTTCCCGACGAGGTCGCCGAGGAACTCGTCGTCGTCAACGACACGCGCGTCGTCCCGGCGCGCATCCGGATCGACGAGCCGCGCGGCGAGGTGCTCCTCGTAGAGCGGCTCGAGGGCGACCTCTGGGAGGGGCTCGCGCGCCCGACGCGGCGGCTGAAGCCGGGCGGGCGCCACGGCCCGGTCGAGCTCGTCGAGCACCTCGGCGAGGGGCGCTGGCTGCTCCGGCTGACGGGCGAGCCCTCGGGCGAAACGCCGCTACCGCCGTACATCACCGAGCGGCTCGACAACCCGGAGCGCTACCAGACGGTCTATGCGCACGAGCCCGGATCGGCGGCGGCGCCGACCGCAGGCC
Organism: uncultured Gaiellales bacterium; assembly: GCA_964645445.1. Classification (GTDB taxonomy): domain Bacteria; phylum Actinomycetota; class Thermoleophilia; order Gaiellales; family Gaiellaceae; genus Palsa-739. Next base: position 18,031 of record CAZXZX010000140.1, on the reverse strand, counting down.
TGCACTTCACGCGAGAGCTGCTCGATCGGCTCGACGTCGAGCGCGTCACGCTGCACGTCGGGCTCGACACCTTCCGTCCCGTCGGCGAGGAGCGGCTGGAAGAGCACCGCATGCACGGCGAGCGCTACGCCGTCCTGCCGCGCGTGTGGGAGCGCATCTGCGATGCGCCGCGCGTGCTCGCCGTCGGCACGACCACCGTGCGCGTGCTCGAGACACTCGCGCGCGGCGGCGACCTCGCCGGCCGCACGGACCTCTTCATCACGCCAGGCTTCGATTTTCGTCGCACCGACGTGCTCCTCACGAACTTCCACCTTCCGCGATCGACGCTGCTCGCGCTCGTCATGGCCTTCGCCGGCGTCGAGGCGACGCGGCGGCTGTACGCGCTCGCCGTCGAGGAGCGCTATCGCTTCTACTCGTTCGGCGATGCAATGCTGATCCTGTGACGTGCTTCACCCTCGAATCGACGGACGGCCCCGCGCGCGCGGGTGTGCTGCACACCGCGCACGGTGACGTGCCGACCCCGGCGTTCATGCCCGTCGGGACGAAGGCGACGGTGAAGACCGTCGACCCCGACGAGCTGCGCTCGATCGGCACGCGCATCCTGCTCGGCAACACCTACCACCTGCACTTCCGTCCCGGCGAGGACGTCGTCGCCGAGCTCGGGGGCCTGCATGCGTTCATGGGCTGGAGCGGTCCCATCCTCACCGACTCCGGCGGCTTCCAGGTGTTCTCTCTTCGCGACACGCTGCTCGCGGCCGACGACGACGGCGTCACGTTCCGTTCCGTCTACGACGGTGCGGCGGAACGGTTCACACCGGAGCGGGCCGCGCACATCCAGAGCGAGCTCGGCTCCGACGTCGCCATGTGCCTCGACATCTGCGCGCCGGCGGGCGTGTCGCGCGCCGACCTCGAGCTTGCGGTTCGCCGTACGACGCTGTGGGCGGAACGGCAGCGCGGCCTGGCGCGCTCGGACGGCCAGCTGCGCTTCGCGATCACACAGGGCGGGCTGGACGGCGAGCTCCGCGCGCGCTCGTCGGAGGCGCTCGTCGCGCTCGACTTCGACGGGTACGCGATCGGTGGCCTCTCGATCGGGGAAGAGCGCGCGCCGATGTTCGCCGCCGCGACCCACGCCGCGGCCGCGCTTCCCGCCGACAAGCCCCGCTACTTCATGGGTATCGGCGACCCCGAGGGCGTGATCGAGGTGATCGCGCGCGGAATCGACATGTTCGACTGCGTGCTCCCGACGCGGACGGCGCGCACCGGTAGCGCGCTCACATGGGAGGGCCGCCTCAACATGCGCAACGCGCGCTTCGCCCGCGATCCCCGTCCGCTGGACGAGAGCTGCGGCTGTCCGGCGTGCTCCCGCTTCAGTCGCGCGTACATCCGGCATCTCGTCAACCAGGAGGAAATCCTCGGCCTTCGCCTCCTCAGTCTGCATAATCTCCGCTTCCTGCTCGATCTCGTCGCCGCCGCGCGGGAGGCGATCGAGCGCGGCGCCTTCGCATCGTGGAGCGCGGACGCGCTCGCCCGGCTCGCGCGGCCAACAGAAAGGCTTTCCGCATGAGTGGTGCCGGCTTCCTCCTGATCATCGTCGCTTTCGGCTTTCTCTACATCGTCCTCATCCGGCCGCAGAAGAGACGGCAGCTCCAGTCGCGGCAGATGCTCGACAGCGTCAAGGTCGGGGACGAGATCGTGACCGCCGCCGGCATCTACGGCCGCGTCGCCGAGCTGCACGACGCCGACGTCCTCGTCGACATCGCCCCGCAGGTGCGCGTGAAGGTCGCGCGGCGCGCGATCGGCGCCGTCATCCCGCCTGCGGAGGAGCTCGAGGAGCCGGAGGACCAAGAGCCCCCGGCTGTGGATAACGGCCGCTAACCTGGGTCTTCGCGCGTGAGTGACCGCCGCAAGTACCTGATCCTCATGGGGGCGATCCTGGCCGCCGTCGTCGGCGCGGTCCTGCTCGCAGCCCCGGGATCGCCGATCCACCGCAAGCCCGTCCTCGGCCTCGACCTGCAGGGCGGCCTGGAGGTCGTGCTGAAGGCAGTCCCGCTCAAGGGCCAGCAGGTGACTCCGGACGGGATGAACGTCGCCCAGTCGATCATCCAGAGCCGGGTCAACAAGCTCGGCCTCTCGTCACCGGACGTCCGCAAGCAGGGCAAGGACCAGCTCGTCGTGCAACTCGCCGGCGTGCACAACGCCGCGCAGGCTGCCGCGCTGCTCGGCAAGACGGCGCAGCTGATGATGTTCGACTTCGAGGCCGATCTCACCGGCCCGTCGACGAACGCGACCGGCCAACCGGTGGCGACACCGTCGCTCTACGACCTCCTGACCCAGGTGCAGACGCAGGCGGCCAAGGGGAGCCCGGAGGCGTACTACCTCTTCCGCACGAAGACGGTGCCCGCGAAGACGAAGAAGGGCAAGCCGACGGTCACGCACTCGCTTCTGCAAGGGCCTGAGCCGACGGTGAAGGCGCTGCTCGCGCCGTACCGCGGGACGGCGCCCGCGAACACGCAAGTGCTGAAGGTGCCGGCTCATCGGCTCGTCGTGTCCTGCCCGGTCGCGAACGGCTGCCTCGGCGCCGCCGTGAACGCGCCGACGTACTACTACCTCTTCAAGTACAACCCGACCGCGCCGAACGGGCCGCCGGAGCTGACCGGGCGTGACCTCACGCAGTCCGGGACGCGCGCCGACTTCGACCCGACGACCGGACAGCCGATCGTGCTGCTCGGCTTCACGAAGCACGGCGCCCACGAGTTCCAGCAGATCACGAAGGCCGAGTATCAGCGCGGGAAGATCGCGGCCACGATCGGCGGGCAGCCCGGCTCGCTCCAGCCGCAGTTCGAGCAGCACAACGCGATCGTGCTCGACGGCGTCCTCCAGTCGACGCCGTACATCGACTACACGCAGTCGTCGCTGCAGGACGGGATCAGCGGCGGCGCCGAGATCCAGATGGGCACGGGCGGCCAGAAGGCGGCAAAGGACCTCGCGCTCGTCCTCCAGACCGGCGCGCTGCCGTACAACTTCCAGCAGGTCGAGCGCACCGACGTCTCTGCGACGCTCGGCAAGGACTCGCTGACGCAGGCCTGGCACGCGGCGCTCGTCGGTCTCATCGTCGTCGCGATCTTCCTTCTCGTCCTGTACCGCTTCCTCGGCCTCGTCGCCGTCTTCGGCCTTGCGATCTATGCGGCGCTCTATTACGCGGCCATCCTCGTGTTCAACGTCACCCTGACCCTTCCGGGCTTTGCCGGGCTGATCCTCACCATCGGCGTCGCCGCCGACGCGAACGTCGTCGTCTTCGAACGCATCAAGGAAGAGGTGCGCTCGGGGAAGTCCGTGCGCGCCGCGATCGCCGCCGGCTACGGCAAGGGCTTCCACACCATTCTCGACGCGAACGTCGTCACGGCGATAACCGCATTCGTCCTGTTCCTGATCGCGGTCGCGTCGGTGAAGGGCTTCGCGCTCATGCTGCTCATCGGCACGCTCATCTCGCTGCTCACCGCCGTGGCGGCGACGCGCGCGATGCTCGGCCTCCTCAGCGGCTTCCGCTGGTTCGACAACCCGCGGTTGATGGGCGCACAGGGCCAGCAGACGGCGAAGTGGCTGCAGATCGACTTCATGCGCCGCCGCTATGTGTGGTTCGCCCTCTCGGGCGTGGTCATCGTCGCGGGTGCAGCGTCGCTCGGAGCGCGCGGCCTCAACCTCGGGATCGACTTCAAGGGCGGGACGCAGCTTTCGTTCAAGACGCACCACGCCGAGTCGACCAGCAAGATCAGGCAGATCGCCTCCTCGGCGGGCCAGCCCGACGCGGTCGTCCAGGGTCGCGGAACGGCGGTGAACGGCGACTACACCTCGTGGCAGGTGCGTACGAAGTCGCTGAAGAGCGCGCAGCTCTCGACGCTGACGCGCGACTACAGCCAGCAGGCCGGCGCGTACGCGACCGGGTCGAAGGACGTCTCGTCCAGCTTCGGGCACCAGATCGCGCGTGACGCGATCCTCGGGATCATCGTCTCGCTCCTCCTGATCATCGTCTACATCACGCTGCGCTTCGACATCAAGTTCGCGGTGCCGGTGATCCTCGCGATGATCCACGACATCCTGATCACGGTCGGGATCTACTCGCTCGTGTACAAGGAGGTGACGATCGACACGGTCGCAGCGGTGCTCACCGTTCTCGGCTACTCCATCTACGACACGATCATCATCTTCGACCGCATCCGCGAGAACGTGCCGCTGATGCGGCGACAGCCGTTCGCGACGATCGCGAACATCTCGCTGTGGGAGACGATCCGCCGTTCGCTGGCAACGACGTTCATCACGTTGCTTCCGATCGTCGCGCTCTTGGTGCTCGGCGGGTCGACGCTGAAGGACTTCGCGTTCGCGCTGATCATCGGCGTCACTTCGGGCGCATACTCGTCGATCTTCATCGCCGCGCCGCTGCTCACCATGTGGAAGGAGCGCGAGCCGGAATACGCGCGCCGCAAGCAGCTCGCCGGCACGGAGCCGGCCGTGGTCGATGGGAGGCTGAGCCGCGCGTCGAGGTCTGCGCTCATACAGTCGGAGGAGGCGCTCGCTGCGGAGCCGACGCCGGAGCTCGTCGACGTCGTCACCGCGGCGCCGTCCGAGCCGTCGGCCCAGGCGCGGCGGGAGAAGCGGCGGCAGCGCAGGCGCTCGAGACCGCACGGCCGTGCCCGGTAACCCGCGGCTCCTCGAGGTCATGGAGGAGCTGCTCGGCGAGCTGCCCGCGCGCGTGCGCGGCTCCCGCGCGCGGGTCGGCGAGCAGACGATGTCGTTGCTCCGCAGCCTCGTCGAGGACCTGAACCTCGTTACGCGCGACGATCTGGACGAGCTCGAGCTTCGCGTCGCTCAGCTCGAGCATCGTCTTGCATTGCTCGAAGCGCCGCCCGGCGCGCCGCCGGCGTAGGACGGCGGAAGCGGTCGAAGGCCGCCTGGAAGCGCTCGACGTCGTACACGACATACGCGCAGATGGCCGCGAGCGGCAGCTCGCCGAACACTGCCTCGAGCGCCGCTTCGACGACCTCGCCTCCGCTGTGCGACGTGACGATGTCGAACCATGCGTCGCAGACGAGCATCGTGCCGGTGACGGCGGCGAGCGGGACGAGCCAGCGCAGCCGGCGGACGGCGGCCCATGCGGTGCCGGCGAACGCGACCAGGAGGGCGACGTCGAACCCGACCCACGCGAGGTCGTAATGGTCGGTGACGTGACGTGATGGCAGCGTGAACGTGAGGTACAACGTCCACGGGACGAGGAAGGCGGCGACGAGCGCCATGAGGGGCGCGACCCAGCGGGGGAGTGGCGGTCCGGCCGGCATGACGAGGTTGTACCCTGCCTGTGTGAGGCTGCGGAAGCCTAGCCCCGAGTCGATTCTTGCATGGGCTGCCGCACTCGTCGGCGCGATCGGGATCGCCTCCGCTCTCACCCCCGAGTTCGCCGACCGCTTCCGCCTCGTCCGCGGCGTCCTGCCGCCCGGCGTCCCGACGGCGGCGCGCATCTCGGCCGTCGCGTTCGGGATCGTCCTCGTGTGGCTCGCTCGCTCGCTCGCTCACCGCCGCCGCCGCGCCTGGCAGCTCGCGGTCGCCGTCGTCGTCGGTTCCGCCGTGGCGCACCTGGCCAAGGGGCTCGACGTCGAGGAGGCGGTGATCTCGCTCGCGCTCCTCGTCGCGCTCCTGCGATACCGCAGCCGCTTCGACGTGCCCGGCGACCCGGCCGCGACGCGCCCGCTCCTCGCCCTCGGCGCAGCCGGCGCGACGGCGGCGGCCGTCGTGCTCGGGATCGAGCTGCACGGAGGCGAGCTGCCCGACCGTGCCTCGGACGTCTTCGTCGCGCTCGGCTTCGTGTTCGGCATCACGGCGCTCTGGCTGTGGTTCCGTCCGTTCTCGTACAAGGTCGCCCAGACGGTGGGAGAACGACGCGTCGCGCGCGCGCTCGTCGACGCCTACGGAAGCGACAGCCTTTCGTTCTTCGCGCTTCGCCGCGACAAGAGCTATTTCTTCTCGCCGACCCGCCGAGCGTTTCTCGCGTATCGGGTCGTGGCGGGCGCCGCGCTCGTCAGCGGCGACCCGGTCGGCGACGAGACGGAATTCGACGCCTTGCTGGCAGAGTTCCGCCGCGTCGTCCGCGCGCACGGCTGGCGGCTCGCCGTGCTCGGCGCGTCCGACGCACACCTCGACCGCTATCGCTCCGTCGGCCTGCGCCCGATCCTCCTCGGCGAGGAGGCGGTGCTGCGGCCCGCGGAGTTCTCGCTCGAAGGTCGCCCGATCCGGAAGGTGCGCCAGTCGGTGACCCGCCTCGTCAAGGCGGGCTACTCGCTTCGCGTGGTGGCTGCGGAGGACGCCGGTCCGGAGCTCCGCGCCAAGCTCGACGAGGTGTCGGAGCTCTGGCGCGGGAATCAGCCCGAGCGCGGGTTCACGATGTCGATGGACGAGCTGTACGTGCCCGGGACGGTGTTCGCCGTGGCCGAGGGAGAGGACGGCACGGTCGGCGGCTTCCTCCACCTCGCGCCGACGCTCGCCGGCGGGAGCTGGTCGCTGTCGACGATGCGTCGCCGGCCCGACGCGCCCAACGGTCTCACCGAGTTCCTCATCGCCGAGACGCTCGCGTGGGCGAAGGCGCAGGACGCGGCCGAGCTGTCGCTCAACTTCTGCGCGTTCACCGAGCTGATCTCGCAGGAGCACGCGGTGACGCCGCTGCGACGCCTCACGAGACGTGCACTGCTCGCTGCCGACAGCGTCTTCCAGCTCGAGCGGCTGTACGCGTTCAACCGCAAGTTCTTCCCCGAGTGGCGGCCGCGCTACCTGCTCGTCGAGCGTCTCACCGATTTGCCCCGCGTCGGGCTCGCCTACCTGCACGTCGAGCAGCTCCTCGTCCCGCCGGGACCGTGGACGCGGCGCGTGCAGCGGCAACGCCAAGTCGTGTCACACTGAGTCGCATGGCCCAACCGGCACCGCGCACGCTCAGCCGCCTGTCGGAGATCGCGCAGGTGATGGTGCGCCACGGCTTCGGCTACTTCTTCGAGGCGCACAAGCTCACCGATCTCATTCCCGGACGGAGGGACGTCGACCTCGAGACGATGACCCCCTCGGCGCGCGGGCAGCATCTCCGCGAGGTGCTCGAGGAGCTCGGGCCGACGTTCGTGAAGTTCGGCCAGCTCCTCTCCATGCGACCCGACATCGTGCCGCCGGACATCATCGATGCGCTGAGGCCGCTTCAGGACGACGTGCGCCCGTTCCCGTTCGAGCAGGCCGAGCGTGTGATCGAGGAAGACCTCGGCAACTCGATCGATCGGCTCTTCCTCGAGTTCGAGCCGATGCCGGTTGCGGCAGCCTCGATCGGTCAGGTGCACCGGGCGACGCTGCCGAACGGCCGTGGGGTCGCGGTCAAGGTCCAGCGGCCGGACGCGGCGCGGCAGATCGAGGCGGATCTCGTGCTGCTTTACCAGGCGGCGAAGCTCGTAAAGGAGCGTGTTCGCGCGCTCGACTTCGTGGACGCGCGGCAGCTCGTGGACGAGTTCGCGCGGCAGATCCGCCAGGAGCTCGACTACCGGCTCGAGGGCCGCAATGCGCAGACGTTCCACGGCAACTTCGCCGGCGACCCGCACGTCCACGTCCCGAAGGTGTACTGGACGTACTCGCGCGCGCGCGTCCTGACGTTGGAATGGCTCGACGGGACGCAGCTCGCCGACGTCGACACGCTGGGCCTGACGCTCGAGGAGCGGCGCGACTTCGCGTACCTCGTCACCGAGACGTGGATGACGATGATCTTCCGCCACGGGTTCTTCCACGCCGACCCGCACCCGGCAAACGTCCTCGTGATGGCCGAGGCCGGCACGATCGGCCTCGTCGACTTCGGCTCGGCGGGCAAGCTCGGCGACGACGACATGACGAAGCTGACGCGGCTTTTCATCGATGCCGCTTCGGAGAACGTCGACATGCTCCCGAAGCGGCTCGCCGACCTCGGCGTGCGCTACCCGAGGGAGCGCGAGGACGAGTTCCTCGCCGAGCTGCGCGAGGCCTATTACCGCTACTACGGCGCGAGCCTGGCGGAGATCGACCCGATGCAGTTGATCCGCGAGGCGTTCCAGCTCATCTACTCGATGAACCTGCGGCTGCCGACGCGGTACCTGCTGCTGGACCGCGCGATCGCGACGCTCGGCTCGGTCGGTGTCGAGCTCTACCCGGACTTCAACGTCTTCGAGGTGGCGAGGCCGTACGCGCGCAGTCTCATGCTCGAGCGGTTCACGCCGGAGCGAATCGCTCGCCGCGCCCGCCGCGATGCGTTCCAGTACGCGCACATCCTCCGCGAGGCCCCGCAGCAGATCCACGAGATCCTGGAGGAGCTTCGCGACGGCCGGATCGAGGTGGGCTTCGTGCACAAGGGGCTGGACGAGTTCCTTGCCGACCTGCAGAGGGTGTTCAACCGACTCGTCGTGGCGCTCATCGTCACCGGCGGGCTCATCGGCTCGAGCCTCATCGGCATTTTCGCCAAGGCCGGGCCGCACCTCCTCGGCGTGAACGTCATCTCGATCATCGGGTTCGCGCTCTCCGCTGTGCTCGGCGCGTGGCTCTTATGGGGAGTCATTCGCTCCGGTCGGTTGTAAGTGCTGCGCTCGCACAACCGTTGACAGGTTACGAATCCCGGCGACGGTCTCGCTCTGCGCGTCGGCGGGCGGTCTCAAGCCAAGTCGAGCACTGCATCGAGCGGTCTCGGGACGGTGTCCGCGTCGACCGCCACCTCGACGAGGAGCGGGACGTAGCGGAGCTTCCGCCGGTCGGAGCTGCAGAGGAATCGGCGGAGCTGCGCGTCGACCGGGCGGCCGCGCCAGGCGGGCTGGCGCTGGAAGGTGCCGAACGAGCCGAGACTGCCCCGCTCTTCGAGCAGGGCGGTCATGCGCTCCGGGCCGACCGCGCGAATGAGCTCGTCCTCGAGGTCCGCGACGCACACCTCGAAGTCGGACTCGTCCATGCCCGCGCGCAGGAACACCTCGCGCTCCTGCTCGTCGCAGAGACCGACGACGCGCCTGCCGTCGTAGCGGGCGAGGAAGCGGCGAACCGCGTGTGCGCCGCCCATCGAGACGCCATCGACCTCCACGCCGCGTCTTGCGGCGAGCGTCTCGAGCGCGATGCGATCGCTGATCCCCTCGACGAGCACGACCGTGTCCACGAGCGCATTGTCGCAGTGCGACGGCTGTAGGCGAGAAGTCACACTTCCGCGCGAAAGGACATCTGGCGCGTGTGTCCGCACGTGGCTACGGTCGTCCGCATGACCGCACTGATGCTCGCCGAGCCGGAAGCGTCGGTGCGCGGGTTCCTCGCACAGCAGCTTGCGAGCGACGGATTCGACGTGCTTGCGTTCGAGAACCCCGACGAGCTTCCGCGCTCGGCCGAGCCGGACGTGCTCGTCCTCGGCGACCCCGAGGCGCTCGAACGCTGCCGGATCGGAAACTGCGCCGTCATCGTGCTCGGCCGCGCAGACGCATCCGAGCGCGTGCGCGCGCTCGAGCACTGCGACGACTACCTGACACGGCCGTTTGCGTACGAGGAGCTCGTCGCGCGCATCCGAGCCGTCCTCCGCCGGAGGTCGCCGCGACAGGAGCTCGTCGATCTCGGTCAGCTCGTCGTCGACCGGGCCGCGCGGCGGGTGCTCGTGCGTGGCAAGGAGGTGAAGCTCGCGTCGAAGGAGTACGCGCTGCTGCTACGGATGGCGCAGGATCCCGATCGCGTGTTCACGCGCGAGCAGTTGCTGCGCGACGTGTGGGGCTACCGGACCTTCGTGCCGACGCGAACCGTCGAGTCGCACGCGTCACGCGTGCGCTGCAAGCTGGCCGCGGCGGGCCTTCCCGGCTGGATCGTGAACGTCTGGGGTGTCGGGTACAGCCTCCGGCCCGCGTTCCTCCAGGACGTCGATCCGGTGCAGGAGGTACTCGATCCAGGCGAACTGGGCCACCTGGATCACGAACATCGTCACGAAGACGATGAGCACGACGAACCACATGTCTTCGTTATCGCGGGCGCGGCAGGCATGGGCATCCGGGATCGCCCGGATCCGTCCGACGGCAAGGCGACCATCTGATGCATGCATCCACTCGTGTTTCTCACGGTGCACAACGCGCTCCGTCTGGAGGAAGTGGCGGCGGCACTGGTTGCGGTCGCGGGCGGCCTGATGGCTACCAGCTCGATGGTGCCGGTGGGCCGGCGCGGCAGTCAGTGGCTGGCGGGTCTCGCGTTCGCAGTCGCGGGAGTCCTCGCCGTCGTCGGCCTCCACTGGGGCATCAAGTAGCGCCGTAGCAGCTAGAGGATGGCGCCCTCGAGGCGCAGCAGCTGTTCCTTGCGGTGGAGCCCTCCGCCGTAGCCCGTCAGGCTGCCGTTCGCCCCCACGACGCGATGGCACGGCAGCACGATCGGCACCGGGTTCCGGTTCATGACCGTGCCGACCGCCCGCGCTGCGCGCGGATTGCCGGCGCGGGCGGCGAGCGCGCCGTATGTCGTCGTGTCGCCGTACTCGACGCGCGCGAGCTCGGAGAGGACGCGGAGGTAGAAGTCCGGCTGCCCGCGCAGATCGAGGTCGACGTCGAAGCTGCGCCGACGCCCCTGGAGATACTCGTCCAGCTCGCGGTGCAGGCGCTCGACCGGCTTCGAGGAGCGGAGGACGCGCGCTCCGTACGCGCGCGCGAGCACCTCGAGCTCGCGCTCCGGCTCGGGATCGAAGGTGATCCGGCAGACGCCGCGGTCGGTGACGCCGACGAGCAGTGGCCCGATGGCGGTGTCGTCGAAGACGTCGTAGGCGACGTCCAGCAGCCCCGTGGCGGCGGCGGCGGCGCGGAAGCGCTCGTCGAGCTCGAGGGTCGGGGTGTCGATCATTGCTTCTGCTCCTTTCGCAGGCGCCGCACGCCTGCGGACGCCGCCTGGCGTGCCGCCGACTCGGTCGAGCCGAGCGCCGCGCCGATCTCGTCGTAGCCGAGGTCGTACCCGTAGCGGAGGACGACCGCAGCGCGCTCCTTCGGCGGGAGGTCGTCCGTCAGCGGAGCGAGCTCCTCGTAGGCGGGCCGCCCGTCCTCGGTGACGAGCTCGGGCATCTCGCCCGTCGGCCGGCGGCGCCGGGCGCCGTCCATGACGATCCGGTTCGCGATGGTGAGGGCCCATGCGCGGAGGTGCTCGCCGTGCTGCAGCCGGTCGTACGCCCGTAGGGCCCGGAGGAACGTCTCCTGGAACGCGTCCTCGGCACGGTCGCGGCCGACGCGGCTCACGAGGAACCGGAAGACCTCGGTCTTGTGGCTCTCGTAGAAGGTCTCGAACGGCGGGACGGCGACGGCCATCGACACATGAAACGTACTCACGGGCCAAGATGTGAGGGATGAGAGTTGCTGTGGTCGGACATGTGGAGTGGGTGCAGTTCGCGCGGGTCGAGCGCGTGCCGGAGCCTGGCGAGATCGTCGCCGCGTCCGAGGTCTGGGAGGAGCCCGCCGGCGGCGGGGCCGTGGCCGCCGTCCAGCTCGCGAACCTCAACGGCTCGGCGGACTTCTTCACCTCGCTCGGGGACGACGAGCTCGGACAGCGCTCGCGCGAGCGGCTCGCCGAGCTCGGCGTCACCGTCCACGCTGCCGATGCGGGCCAGCCGCAGCGGCGCGCGTTCACGTACGTCGATGCGAACGGCGAGCGGACGATCACCGTGCTCGGGCCGAAGCTGCGGCCCTCCGGCCAGGACGGCTCGCTGCCATGGGAGCAGCTCGCGCGCTGCGACGCCGTGTACTTCACCGGCGGCGACGTCGCCGCGGTGAGCGCGGCGCGTCGTGCGAGCATCGTCGTCGCGACGTCGCGCGAGCTCGAGACGCTACATCGCGCCCGGGAGGAGCTGGATGCCCTCGTCGGCAGCGGCGATGACGTGGGGGAGCGCTTCGATGCGCTCGAGCTCGAGCCGCCGCCGCGGTTCGTCGTCAGCACGGCCGGGCCGCTCGGAGGCTGGATCCGCCCCGGCGGCCCGTTCCGCGCCGCGCCCATCCCCGGGCCGGTCGAGGACGCGTACGGCTGTGGCGACTGCTTCGCCGCCGGGTTCACCTACGGCCTCGGCGCGGGCATGCCCGTGGAGGAGGCGGCGGCGCTCGCCGCACGCTGCGGCGCCACCGTCCTCACCGGTCGCGGCCCGTACGAGCGCCAGCTCACTTCGGCTGACGTGCTTCAGGCGTAGGCCCCTCCGGGCCGTCGACCGCGTTCGACCACATCAACTGGATCGGGACGGTGCCGCTCCCGTCCGACAGCGGGACCTCCTGCATGACGCGGCCGAGGTCGCCGCCCGACTCGGCCATGGGGATGTCGCCGATCTCACCGCCCCGCGGGGAGTACCAGCCGAGCAGCCGTTCGGCGCCGGGCGCCGATCCGAGCCGGATCGCATCTTCGACGTCCGGATCGGTACGCGTCTCCTGCAGCTCGTGGTACAGCGTCGCGCACACGTTCTTCCACGGTGCGTCGAAGGCGACGATGCCGTTGTCGCCCTCCGAGTACGCGGCGACCGCGTAGTACCGCTCGCTGCCGTTGAGCTTGATCGAGCCGTGGTACCCGCCGAGCCCGTGCTTCGAGTCGACATCTCCGTTGTCGACGAGCACCGCGCCGTGCGGCAGGAGCAGGCACGTCACCGACGGGCCGACGTTCAGCTCCCCGACGAGCGACTCGACCTCGTCGCGCTCGACGCGCCGTGCAGGCATCGCACCCCGGTGGACGAGCGACCCGGCGAACGTCGTCGTCACCTCGGTGCCCGGGAAGTACTGCGCGAGCACGTTGTTCAGGCCGCGGTCGCGCATCGCCGCCGCGAGTGCGTGATCGAGCTCCGACCGCTCGGAGGTGTCCCACGCGCCGAGGTAGACGAGCGTGTAGCGCAGATGCGGGAGCGTGCGGCCTCCGAAGTACCGTAGGTCGAGGCCGGGCTCCGGACCGAAGCCCGGGGCGAGGACGGCGCTCTGGTAGGCGGCCGCCGCCTCCGAGCAGGGACGGAGGACGACGTCGAGCGGTCCTGCGATGACGCGGTTCGGGGTCTGGATCGACATGGCGGCTCCTTTCCGTTGAGCCGCAGACCTCGATGCCGCGCTCGGGAGCGTACTCCCGGCAACGGCGCGGGACAAGGTGGGGTGGGAGGTGGACAAGTGGGGATAAGTGGTTTAGAGTGGGTCAAAGTGGAAGGGAAGGATCCGGCCCCGGCATGCTCCTCGGCACTCACGACCACACGATCGACGACAAGAGCCGGCTCACCCTGCCGGCCAAGTTCCGGAGCACGTTCGAGGGCGGCGTCGTCGTGACACGCGGCCTGGATTCGTGCCTCGTCGCCTATCCGCGGGACGAGTGGACGCGAAGCCAGAGCCGCATCGCCGACCTCGACCAGTTGAGCGGAGAGGCGCGCACCCTGCAGCGCGTCGTCTATGCCAATGCCGTCGAGGGCGAGCTGGACAAGCAGGGGCGGATCGTCATCTCCGCCCGGTTGCGAGAATATGCCGGCCTCGAGCGCGATGTCGTCGTCGCCGGCGTCAACGACCATCTCGAGATCTGGGATCGCGCCGCCTGGCAGCGCGAGCTCGCCCACTCGGAAGGGAGGACGCGCGATGTTGCCGAACGTCTTGCAGCCCAGCGCGACTGATCACGTCCCGGTCCTCGCCGACGAGGTGCGCGAGTCCCTCGCCGTGCAGCCGGGCGACACGGTGATCGACGCCACCTTCGGCGCGGGCGGGCACTCCGCGCTGCTCGCCGCCGATCTACGGGGACGCGGCAAGCTGATCGCCATCGACCGCGACCCGACCGTGCGCACGTACTTCGAGCGGCTCGAGCGCAGCAGCGGCATCCAGGCACGGCTCCTCCGCGGTGACTTCGGCGCCGTCCTGCCGCAGCTCGCAGAGAACGGTGTGCGCGCAGACGCGATCCTCCTCGACCTCGGCGTGTCGTCGATGCAGCTCGACCGCCCGGAGCGCGGCTTCTCGTACGCGACCGATGCGCCGCTCGACATGCGCATGGACTCCTCGCAGGATCTCGACGCACGCACGCTCGTGAACGAGTGGCCGGAGAAGGAGCTCGTGACGATCTTTCGCCGCTATGGCGAAGAGCGGTACGCGCGGCAGATCGCGAAGGCAATCGTCCGCAACCGGCGCGAGGCGCCGTTCGAGCGGACCGCCGAGCTCGTGGACACGATCAGGGCCGCGATCCCGGCGCCGGCGCGCTTCGGCGAGGGGCATCCCGCCAAGCGCGTCTTCCAGGCGCTCCGGATCGCGGTGAACGACGAGCTCACGTCGCTCGAGGTGGCGCTCCCGGCAGCGCTCGACATGCTCCGTCCAGGCGGCCGGCTGGCGGTCATCTCCTTCCACTCGCTCGAGGACCGGATCGTCAAGCAGTTCCTGCGCGACCGCGAGCGGGGATGTATCTGCCCGCCCGACTTCCCCGTCTGCATCTGCGGGCACGAGCCGGAGCTGCGCGCGATCCAGCGCCGTCCGACCCGCCCCGGCGAGACCGAGGTGGCCGCGAACCCGCGTGCCGCGTCGGCGCGCCTACGTGCGGCGGTGAAGGCCGAGTAGATGGCGGCGGTCGACTGGTTCGCAGCCGAAGCGGTCGCCGCGCCGGCGCACGTTCGCCGTCGCCCGGCGGCCGTCGCGCGAACGCGGACGCGCGCGCGCAAGCGGCAGCGCCGCGTCACCGCCGGCGTCCTCTGGATCTCGGCGTTCGCGCTCTTGCTCGCGGGTGTCGTCGCCGTGAACGTCGCGGTGCTGCGCGCGAACGTCGCCGTCAACAAGCTCGACACGGAGCAGGTCGACCTACAGGCACAGAATGCGGCCCTCGCATCGCAGGTCTCGAGCTCGATCGCGTCGATCCGCATCGAGCAGACGGCACGCCGCTTCGGACTCGTGCCCGCCGACGCGCTCGACACGAGCTACATCGACCTCGACCACCGGTAACGCCGTGAAGCGCGTCGTCAACTCGCGCATCCGTCTCCTCCTGCTCGGCACCCTCGTCGTGTTCGGGGCGCTGCTCGCGCGCGCCGCGTGGATCGCGACCGTGCGCGCGGCGCCGCTCGCGGCGATGGCGACCGCTCAGACGAAGGCGACGGTCCCGCTCCCGGCCGGTCGCGGGACGATCTTCGACGTGGTCGGCACGCCGCTGGCGCTCGGTGAGCAGGCGACCACCGTCTATGTCGACCCGACCGCGGTCACGCGGCCGAAGGCCGAAGCTGCCGTCGCCGCGCGCATTCTCGGGATCAAGCGCGGCCTGGTGCTGCGTGCGTTGACGACGACGGGGACGCACTTCTCGTACGTCGAACGAAAGGCGCCGGCATCTCAGGCGACGCTGCTCGCGAAGCGGAACCTCCCGGGGTTCCACTTCTACGCGGAGGAGCGTCGGACGTATCCGCAGACCTCGGTCGCGGCGCAGGTGCTCGGCTACGTCGGCACCGACAACAACGGCCTCGCCGGCCTCGAGCTGGAGCTGAACGGCGCGCTGACCGGCACTCCCGGCCAGGAGACGATCCTGCGCGATCCCTTCGGTCACGCGATCGACGTGCAGAACGTGCAGCCGGCGAAGCCGGGCAAGGACGTCTTCCTCACGATCGACCACCGGATCCAGGCGAATGCGGAGCAGGTGCTCCGCGCGACCGTTGCGAAGTGGCACGCGAGGGATGCGACCGCGATCGTCATCGACCCGCACACGGGCGCCGTGCTCGCGATGGCGACGGCTCCCGACTTCAACGCGAACGACTACCCGCAGGCGTTCGCCAAGGGCTTGACCGGCAACCGCGCCGTCTCCGACGTGTACGAGCCGGGCTCGGTGTTCAAGGTCGTGACGATCGGCGGCGCGCTGGCCGACCACCTCGTCACGCCGCACACGTCGTTCCTCCTGCCGTACTCGATACGCGTCGCCGACCGCGTCGTGCACGACGCGGAGGTTCGGCCGACCGAGCGCATGACGGTCGCACAAATCCTGCAGCGGTCGTCGAACGTCGGCGCGATCACGATCGCCCGCACGAAGCTCGGCGAGTCGCGGCTGAAGAGCTGGATCGGTCGCTTCGGGTTCGGCCGGCAGACGGGCATCGACTTTCCCGGGGAGAGCGCGGGCCTGCTGCCGTCGTACTGGTCGGGGTCGACGATCGGGAACGTGCCGATCGGCCAGGGTGTGTCGGTGACGGCGATCCAGCTCGCCTCGGTGTACGCGGCGATCGCGAACGGCGGCCTGTGGATCCAGCCGCACCTCGTCGACCACGTCCAGGGCGTCGAGACGCCCGCGCCCGCGACACGGCGGATCCTTCCGCGGAGCATCGACAGGGAGCTCCTCTCGATGCTCAAGGGCGTCGTCTCCGACGCGGGCACCGGCGCCGCCGCCGAGATCCCCGGCTACACCGTCGCGGGCAAGACTGGCACGGCGCAGAAGCCAGGCCCGCACGGCTACATGCCCGGGCAGTACGACGCGACGTTCGTCGGGATGGTTCCCGCGAAGAATCCGCGGGTCGTCGTCCTCGTCACCGTCGACGAGCCGCACGGCGCGTACTACGGGGGCGTCGTGGCCGCGCCCGCGTTCGCGCAGATCGCCACATTCGACCTCCAGTACCTCGAAGTTCCTCCCGACCAGCCCGTCAAGTAACCTCGGCGCGGGATGATCGAACTGGAGCGCCTCGCCGCCGCGCTCGAAGCGGCCGAGGTCGTCGGGCAGGCGCCGGTGCAGGTGCTCGACCTCGCGTATGACGCACGGCACGCGACGCCGGGGTCGCTCTTCTTCTGCGTCCCGGGCGCGTGCGCCGACGGCCACGACTTCGCGCCGGAGGCCGTCGCGAACGGCGCCGTCGCGCTCGTCGTCGAGCGGCTCCTGGCGGTGGACGTCCCCCAGGTGGTCGTCACGGACGCACGCGTCGCGATGGCGGTCGCGGCCGACGAGTTCTTCGGGCGGCCGACGGAGGAGCTGCAGGTGGCCGGCGTCACCGGGACGAGCGGGAAGACGACGACGTCGTTCCTCCTGTACGCGATCCTCGCGGCCGCGGGAAGGCGACCGGGGTTGCTCGGCACGGTGGAGGCACGCGTCGGCGGCGAGCGGCGCGGCGTCGAGCGCACGACGCCGGAGGCGATCGATCTTCAGCGCACGCTCCGCGAGATGCTTGACGTGGGGGATCGCTCGTGCGCGATGGAGGCGTCGTCGCACGCGTCGGAGCTGCACCGGCTCGACCGAGTCCGCTTCGCCGTGCTCGTCTTCACGAACCTGAGCCAGGACCATCTCGATTTCCACGGCGACATGGAGTCGTACTTCCGGGCGAAGCGCAGGCTCTTCGCGGAGGCCGTACCGGCCGTCGTCAACGTCGGCGACGAGTACGGGCGGCGGCTCGCCGCCGAGCTTCCCGATGCGATCGCGTTCAGTGCCGAGGACGCCGGCGCGCTGGAGGGAATCGATCTGAAGCTGCGTGGGCGGTTCAACGTCGAGAACGCGCTCGGCGCGCTCTTCGCGGCGCGCGCGCTCGGTATCGACGAGGATGCGATCAAGCGCGGAATTGAGTCGGTGCGCGGGGTACCCGGGCGATTCGAGTCCGTCGAGGAAGGGCAGCCCTTCGCGGTGATCGTCGACTACGCCCACAAGCCGGACGCGCTCGAGAAGGTGCTGCGAGCCGCCAGGGACATCGCGCGTGGACGGGTCATCGTCGTCCTCGGCGCCGGCGGCGACAGGGACAGAGGCAAGCGGCCGCTCATGGGACGCATCGCCTCCGAGCTCGCGGACGTCGCCATCGTCACATCGGACAACCCGCGCAGCGAGGAACCGCAGGCGATCATCGACGAGCTCGTGGCAGGCGCGACCCGTGACGTAGAAGTCGAACCGGACCGCGCGACCGCGATCGCGCGCGCGGTCGAGCTCGCGCGCGAGGGCGACGTCGTCGTCGTCGCCGGCAAGGGAGCCGAGCAGGGGCAACAGTTCGCCGACCGCACGGTTCCGTTCGACGATCGCGAGACGGCGCGCCACGCGTTGCGCAATCTAGGAGCACGTACCTGATCCCGCTCCACGTCGACTCACTGCGGGA
>CAZXZX010000139.1:0-5694 GCA_964645445.1 uncultured Gaiellales bacterium | reverse complement strand
CGCGCAGGCGATCGTCGACTTCCTCGCGGAGAAGCGTCTCGTATGAGCTCGCTCGTCTTTCTCGAGCATCACGGCGGCGAGCTGCAGAAGGGGTCGCTCGGCGTGCTCGCGAAGGCGGCGTCGCTCGGCGACGCCGATGCGGTGCTCGTGGGGGGCGGTGTGTCCGCGCTCGCCGCCGAAGCGGGACAGTACGGTGCCAAGAAGGTGCACGTCGCGGACGACGCGTCGCTCGAGCCGCCGCTGCCGCAGCCCCGCGTCGACGTGATCGCGAAGCTGGTCGACGGGTACGACGCCGTGTTCTTCGCGAACTCCGTGCTGGCAGCCGACATCGCCGCCGGCCTCGCCGCACGGCTCGATGCGGGCCTCAACTGGGATCTCATCGACATCTCGAGCGACTTCGTCGGCAAGCGGCCCGCGCTGCAGGACTCCGTCCTCGTGGACGTCGGGTGGAAGACGACACCGCGCATCGCGCTCTTCCGCGCAGGCTCCTTCGACGCGTCGCCGTCGGGCGGCGGCGAACCGCAGGTGGTGCAAGCGTCCGTCGAGCTGGAGGAGCACTCGCGCACGGCGACGATCGTCGACCAGCAGCTGGAGGAGGCGAGCGGCCCGTCGATCGAGGACGCGGACGTGATCGTCGCCGGCGGGCGCGGTCTCGGCGCCCCGGAGAACTTCACGCTCGCCGAGGAGCTCGCGCGCGCCCTCGGCGGCGCGGTCGGGGCGACGCGCGCGGTCGTCGACGCGGGCTGGTACCCCTACTCGGCGCAGATCGGCCAGACCGGCAAGACGGTGTCGCCCAAGCTGTACGTCGCGCTCGGCATCTCCGGCGCGATCCAGCACAAGGTCGGCATGCAGAGCTCGAACGTCATCGTCGCAATCAACAAGGACCCGAACGCGCCGATCTTCGAGTTCTCCGACCTCGGCGTCGTCGGCGACGTGCACGAGATCGTGCCGAAGCTGACCGAGCTCCTGAACCAGCGCAAGAGTTGACCCGCGCGTCGGACTACCCGCCGCCGTTCTCGCCGAGCGAGTTCGTCGGCGAGCCGAGCGATCCGCTCGACGAGCGCATCGAGGTCGGAGTGCTCATCGTCGGCGCCGGGCCCGCCGGGCTCGCGTGCGCGATTCGTCTCGGACGGCTCCTCGAGGAGCATCCCGACGTCGCGGCGCGGCTCGGGGACGTTCCGGTCGCGCTCGTGGAGAAGGGGAAGCAGCCGGGCTCGCATCTCCTCTCCGGTGCGGTCGTCAACCCGCGCTCGCTGCGCAAGCTCGGATACCGCATCGAGGACCTGCCCTCTTTCGGGCCGGTGCACGACGAGTCGGTGTACGTGCTCACGCGGCGCAACGCGTTGCGCATCCCACCGCCGCCGACGATGCGCAATCACGGCAACTGGGTGTTCTCGCTCTCGCAGCTCGGCCGCCGGCTCGCGGAGGACGCCGAAGCGCTCGGCACGATGATCCTCCCGGAGACGACGGGGGAGAAGCTGCTGGTGCAGCACGGCCGCGTCGTCGGCGTGCGCACCGGCGACAAGGGCCGCGCGCGCGACGGCGAGCCACTCGGCAACTACGAGCCCGGTGCCGACCTCGTGGCGAAGGTGACCGTTCTCGCCGACGGGACGCAGGGGCATCTGACCGGCGTCGCGCTCGACCACTTTGCGCTTCGCGGCGACGAGCCGCAGGTGTGGGAGCTGGGCGTGAAGGAGGTGTGGAAGGTCGCGCGCCCCCTCGACCGCGTCATCCACACGATGGGCTGGCCGCTGCGAACTGCGGCGAAGTATCGCGAGTTCGGCGGCTCGTTCGTCTACCCGATGGGCGACGACATGCTCACGATCGGGATGGTGGTCGGGCTCGACTATCGCGACGTCGAGCTGTCGGCGCACGACCTGCTGCAGGAGCTGAAGACGCATCCGAAGATCCGCAAGCTGCTCGTGGGCGGCGAGCGTGTGGCGTGGGGGGCGAAGACGATCCCGAGCGGCGGCTGGCACTCGCTGCCGACGAAGCTGCACGCGCCCGGGCTGCTGCTGTGCGGCGACGGCATCGGGCTCGTGAACATCGCGCGGCTGAAGGGCGTGCATTATGCGATCGAGTCGGGCCGCCTCGCGGCCGAGTCCGCGTTCGCGGCTCTGCAGCGCGGCTCGACGCCTGCGACGGCACTCGCCGACTACGACGACGCGATCCGCTCCGGTTTCATCGGACGCGACCTGTACGAGGTGCGCGACATGCGCCAGGTGTTCGGGCGCGGCTTCTTCATCGGCGGCGCGCTCGCCAGCGCCATGACCGTTTCGAAGGGACGGCTCGCGCCGGGGAAGATGCGCGCCGAGCCCGACGCGGAGCAGCCGCTGCTGCGCACCGACCGCGCGTCGCGCTACCCGGGGCAGGACGGAACGATCACGTTCGACAAGCTCTCCTCCGTCTTCCTGTCGGGGAACAAGACGCGCGACGATCAGCCGAACCACATTCGCATCGAGCGGCGCGTGCCGCGCGACGTCGCCGACCTCTGGATCAACATGTGCCCGGCGCACGTGTACGAGCTCGGCACCGAGGGCGGCGACGGGACCGTCACCGTCCAGCTCGCGCCGTCCAACTGCGTCCAGTGCGGCGCGATCACGGCCAAGGGCGGGCGCCTGACGCCGCCCGAGGGCGGCTCCGGTCCGGAATACACGAACACGTGACCTGACACCGGACGGGCTGATTTACAGAGGTCTTACGCGTTCTTTCCGGCCGCGGAGGGATCATGTGCGTGTGAGTCGTCGCCGGTTCGCGTTCCTCGCCACGCTCCTCGTGGCGGTCAACGCCTTCTTCTGGGTCGCCCAGAGCGGCTTCGCGCTGTCGGGCGGCGGCATCATCCAGACGATGCTCGGCGGCCGGCTCATCCGCGCCGAGGTGCTGTGGCTCACCCCCGACGGCAAGGTGCAGGACACGCGGCTGGACCGCGGCGTCATCACGAGCTTCTCGAGCGACTCGATCGTCCTACGTGAGAAGGATGCATCGCTGCAGACGATTCCGCTCGCCTCGAACGTCGTCGTGCACAACGGCTATCAGATCGGCACGACCGCGACCCTGCGGCGCGGCATGCGCGTCGTCGTTTCTCGTCAGGCGACCTCGCCGGCGGACACGATCCAGGTCGAGGGCTTCGGCGGTTGACGATGTCGGGGGCGGCGAACGGGGGCGTCCTACTCCTCGTCGAAGACGACGACGCGATCGGTCGCCTCGTGAAGTCGTACCTCGAGCAGCAGGACGGCTGGCGTGTGCTGTGGCTGCGCTCCGGCGAGGAGGCGATCGCGGAGGTGCGGCGTCACCCGGTGCGGATGGTCGTGCTCGACATCGGGCTGCCCGGCGTCGACGGCTTCGAGGTCTGTCGCACGCTGCGCGCGCACTCGAAGGTTCCGATCGTGATGCTCACGGCCCGCGACGAGGAGCCGGACCGGGTCGCGGGGCTCGAGCTCGGCGCGGACGACTACGTGTCGAAGCCGTTCTCGCCGCGCGAGCTCGCGGCGCGCATCAAGGCGATCCTCCGGCGGGCCGAGCATCGCGATCCGGGCGAGGTGCTGACGTCCGGCCCGATCGAGCTCCGCCGCGACGAGCGAGACGTCACGGTCGGCGGCGAGGCCGTCGAGCTGACGAGCAAGGAGTTCGACCTGCTCGCGTGCTTCCTCGAGCATCCCGGCATCGTCCTCTCCCGCGAGCGGCTGCTCGACCTCGTCTGGGGCATGACGTACCCGGGCGGGACGCGAACCGTCGACGTCCACGTTGCGCAGCTACGCCGCAAGATCGGCAACCCGGAGTCGATCCGCACCGTGCGCGGGTCCGGGTACAAGCTCGTCGCCGCGTAACCTTCAGCCATGGTGAGCCTGCGTACGCGGCTCTTCCAGGCGATCGGAGTCATCGTCGTGCTCTGCGTCGGCTTGACCCTCGCGCTCGGCCTGCTCCTGACACGCCGCGCCGTCGACCACGCAACGCTGCAGGACGTCGCGCACCAGGCCGACCTCATCGCCGAGCGGGAGCGGCTCGCAGTGTCGCCGCTCACCTACCTCAAGCCGCTCGGGCCGTACCTCGCGCGTCAGCACGAGATCTACCGGACGAGCCCGGCTGTGCTCCCCGACTCGGCGAAGGAGCTCCTGCATCACAACCAGCCCGCGGAGGGCTCGGTGACGATGAACGGAGCGAGCTACTTCTTCGCGGCCCAACCGGTGGAAGGCAAGGCGTTCGTACTCCTGCGTCCGAAGAGCTCGACGAGCTCGCAGTGGACGCCGTTCGTGTGGGCACTGCTGAGTGCGGCGCTCGCCGGCGCAGCCCTCGCGGGCGCGGCGGCGCTCCTGCTCGCGCGGCGCATCGCGGGTCCCGTGCAGCGCGTCGCCGATGCCGCGCGGACCCTTGCCGGCGGCACGCATCCCGAGCCGGTCCCCGTCGAGGGCGCGGCCGAGCTCGCAACGCTCGCGGTCGCGTTCAACGACCTCGCCGAGCAGCTCGCGCGCGCGCGGGAAGCCGAACGGTCGTTCCTGCTCTCGGTCAGCCACGAGCTGAAGACGCCGCTGACTGCGATCCGCGGCTGGGCGGAGGCGCTGTCCGAGGGCGCGGTCGACGCGCACGACGCGGCGGAGACGGTGGCGGCGGAGGCGGCGCGCCTCGAGCGTCTCGTGCGCGACCTGCTCGACCTCGCGCGCATGAACCGCACCGACTTCAGCGTCCACCCGAGCGACGTCGACCTCGCGGAGGTCGCCGCGGACGCCGTCCGCCGCTACCAGCAGCAGGCGGCCGCGTTCGGTGTCGAGCTCGCCGCCGTTTCGGACGGAGCCGCGCCCGCGGTCGCCGACGCCGACCGCGCGCTCCAGGTGGTCTCCAACCTCGTCGAGAACGCGTTGCGCCTCACGCCGCGCGGCGGGGAAGTGCGCGTCGTCACTGCGCCCGGCCTGCTGCGGGTCGAGGACTCCGGCCCCGGCCTGCGGGACGAGGACCGCACGCGCGCGTTCGAGCGCTTCTACCTGCACGAGCGGTACGGGCGCGAGCGCCCGGTCGGCACCGGCCTCGGCCTCGCGATCGTGAAGGAGTTGACCGAGGCGATGGGCGGGCGTGTGGAAGTCGCGAGCGAGCCGGAACAGCTCACCGCGTTCACCGTCCGGCTCCCGACGGCCCCGACGGCCCCGGTACTTAGTACCGTCACATCAGTGTGATCGACGTCGAACGAGCCCGCGCCGTCATTGCCGGGCGCGTCCACCGAACCCCGATGCTCTCGTCCGCTGCGCTC
Organism: uncultured Gaiellales bacterium; assembly: GCA_964645445.1. Taxonomy (GTDB): domain Bacteria; phylum Actinomycetota; class Thermoleophilia; order Gaiellales; family Gaiellaceae; genus Palsa-739. Next base: position 455 of record CAZXZX010000139.1, on the reverse strand, counting down.
GGCGTGCACCTGAAGGCGGAGCTCTTCCAGAAGACGGGCTCGTTCAAGGCGCGCGGGGCGCTGAACCGCGTCGCGGCGCTCACCGACGACGAGCGGCGACGCGGCGTCGTCACGTGGTCTGCGGGCAACCACGCGCAGGCGGTCGCGTGGGCAGCCGCGCAATACGGCGTCGACTGCCTCGTCGTCATGAGCGCGCACGCGAGCCCGCTGAAGGTCGAGGCGACGCGCGGCTACGGCGCGACCGTCGACCTGGAGGCGCCCGACCATGTGGTCGCGTACGAGCGCGTGCTGGACGTCGTCGAGCGGACGGGGCGCGTGTTCGTCCATCCGCACGACGACCCATGGGTGATTGCGGGTCACGGAACGCTCGCGCTCGAGATCCTCGAGGACGTCCCGGAGGTCGAGACGGTGGTCGTCGGCGTCGGCGGCGGCGGCCTCGTCGCCGGCATCGTCTC
>CAZXZX010000138.1:0-13388 GCA_964645445.1 uncultured Gaiellales bacterium | reverse complement strand
TTCGACCGCTACGCCGCCGGGCTGCACCACCTCGCGTTCGAGGCCTGGGGCCGCTCGATCGTCGACGAGCGCGCCGAATGGCTCCGGAGCGCCGGTGTCGAGCTCGAGAGCGAGCCGCAGGAGTACGGCTACATGCCGGGCTACTACGCGGTCTTCTTCTACGACCCGGACGGGATCAAGCTCGAGATCCTGTACGTGCCGGATCTGGCCGCGTAAGAGTCGCGACACTTCGAGGCGGGTACCAAGTACCGGCCTCTCGCTCGTGGGAACGCATCCCGGCGACCGGTACTAGGTACCTCCGCGTCGGAGTCACGACTTCTACGCGCCGGCTGTTGCTTCGAAACGGAGCTTGGCGTACTCGGCCGGCACCTCGGTCGGGTATTGCCGCGTCAGGCACGCGCGGCAGAGGTCCGACTCCGGCCGCCGCGTCGACTCGACGAGGCCCTCGTGCGACAGATAGGCGAGCGTGGTCGCGCCGATGTACTCGCGGACCTCCTCGACCGTCTTCCCCGCGGCGATCATCTCCTGCGGATCTGCGAGGTCGATGCCGTAGAAGCACTGCCCGATCACCGGCGGCGACGAGATGCGCACGTGCACCTCGGCCGCGCCGGCGTCGAACAGCATCCGCACGATCGCGCGCGTCGTGTTCCCGCGCACGATCGAGTCGTCGACGACGACGACCCGCTTGCCCGCAACCTCGGCGAGCGGGTTGAACTTCAGGCGAACGCCCTGGCGGCGCAGCTCCTGGTCGGGCTGGATGAACGTCCGCCCGATGTAGCGGTTCTTGATGAGGCCCTCGCTGAACGGGATGCCGAGCGCGCGCGAGAAGCCGATCGCGGCCGGCGTCCCCGAGTCCGGAATCGGCAGGACGAGCTCGACGTCGGCCGGCGCCTCCTTGGCGAGCCGCTCGCCCATGCGCACGCGCGCGCCGTGCACCTCGATGCCTGCGAGCCGCGTGTCGGGCCGCGCGAGATAGAAGAACTCGAAGATGCACAGCGCCCCGGCCTCGGGCGGCTCGACGGCCTGCACCGAGTGCATGCCGTCGCCGTCGACGAGCACGATCTCTCCCCGCTCGACCTCGCGCACGAGCTCGGCGCCGACGAGGTCGAACGCACACGTCTCCGACGCGACCACCCAGTCGTCGTTCACGCGCCCGAGCACGAGCGGGCGGAAGCCGTGTGGGTCGCGGAACGCGATCAGCGCGCCCTCGGAGAGCGCCACCACCGAGTACGCGCCCTCGAGCCGGCGCATCGCCCCTGCGACGGCTTCGTCGAGCGGCGCATCGGCGTTCGCGATCAGCGCGGCGATGACTTCGCTGTCCGACGTGCCGCGCAGCGTCGCACCTTCCGCGCGCAGCTCCTCGCGCAACACGTCCGCGTTGACGAGGTTGCCGTTGTGTCCGAGCGCGACGGTGCGGTTGCGCCCGTGCTGCATGAGCGGCTGCGCATTGTCCCACTGCGACGACCCCGTGGTGGAGTAGCGCGTGTGGCCGATCGCCACCTGCCCGCGGAGGCCGTGCAGCTTCTGCTCGTCGAAGACCTGCGTGACGAGGCCGAGATCGCGCAGCGCGGTCAGCCGTCCGTGCTCGGACACGGCGATCCCCGCCGACTCCTGGCCGCGATGCTGGAGCGAGAAGAGCCCGAAGTACGTCAGCCGCGCGACATCGCGCTCGGGCGCGTACACGCCGAAGACGCCGCACATCAGCGGACCCGGCCGATCTCGACGAACCCGCGCGTCCCGAGCCGCGCGACGTTCTCGGGCGCGCACGCGAGGACGGCGGCGCCCGCGGAGGGCTCTTCCGGCAGCTCGACGTCCGCCTCGCGTCCGCTCCAGTGTGTCGCCTCCGCGATCGCTGCCTCGAGCCCGCGGCTGCCGACGTCGTGGCACATGGAGAGGAGCGGCGCCGCCTTCCACAGGAAGCGGATGAGAGACGCCTCGGCGGCGAGGCTCTCTTCCGGCGCGGCTGCGAGCAGGACGATGTCGCCCGGCTGCCATCCGACCGGTACGAGTCGCACGTCCGCGACGATCCCGACGCAGCCGACGACGGGTGTCGGCGGGATCGAGCGCCCGTCCGTGTCGTTGTAGAGCGAGACGTTCCCGGAGACGACGGGGACGCCGAGCGCGTCCGCCGCCTGCGCGATCCCCTCGATCGCCTGCGCGAGCTCGTAGCCGATCTCCGGCTTCTCGGGATTGCCGAAGTTGAGACAGTCGGTGAGCCCGATGGGCTCGCCCCCCGCGCACGCGACGTTGCGCGCGGCGCCGAGCACCGCCTGCACCCCGGCCGCGAACGGGTCGGTCTCTCCGGGCCGCGGGCCCTGGAGCGAGACGGCGAGGCCGCGCAGCGAGGGACGCAGCCGCAGCAGTGCGGCATCGAGGCCCGGGCGGCGCACCGTGCGCGAGCCGACAAGCTGGTCGTACTGCTCGATCACCTCCGCAAACGGGGCGCTCACGCGATGCGCCTTCGGCATCACCCATGAGTCGGGCTTGCGCTGCTCGACCTCGTACCGGGGACACTCGTCGGTGAGGAACAGCGCGGGGATCTCGCCGGCGGTGGCGCCGTCGTGGAACGCGCGCAGCAGGCCGTTGTCGGACACCTCGCCGATGACTGCGCTCTCGAGCTCCCACTTCTTGCACAGCGCGTGCACTGCCTCGAGCATTTGCGGGCGCACGATCGCGACCATCCGCTCCTGCGACTCGGAGATCATGATCTCCCACGGCTCCATGCCTTCCTCGCGCAGAGGGACGCGGTCGAGGTGCACGTCGATGCCGGCGCCGTCGCGGGCCATCTCGCTGAGCGCGGACGCGAGGCCCGCGGCGCCGCAGTCCTGCAGCGACTCGACGAGCCCCGACTCGACGAGCTCGACCGAGACCTCGATGAGCTTCTTGCCCGTGAACGGATCGCCGACCTGAACGGACGGCCGCTTGTCGGGATCGTCCTCGCCCAGCTCCTGGCTCGCGAGGACGGACGCGCCGCCGATCCCGTCGCGGCCGGTGGTCGCGCCGAAGAGGACGACGGCGTTGCCGGGGCCGCTCGCCTTCGCCGTCTGGAGCCGGCGCGCATCGAGCAGGCCTACGCACATCGCATTGACGAGACAGTTGCCGCGATATGCGGCGTCCCAGACCGTCTGGCCGCCGACGGTCGGCACGCCGACGCAGTTGCCGTAGTGGCCGATGCCCGCGACGGCGCGATCGAAGTCGTGGTCGCCCGCGCCGAACCAGAGCCCGTCGAGGAGGGCGATCGGCCGCGCGCCCATGGCGACGATGTCGCGGAGGATCCCGCCGACGCCGGTCGCCGCTCCCTGGAACGGCTCGACCGCAGAGGGATGGTTGTGCGACTCGACCTTGAAGGCCACGGCGAGGCCGTCCCCGAGGTCGAGGACGCCGGCGTTCTCTCCCGGCCCCTGCAGCACACGCTCGCCTGCGGACGGCAGCCGCCGCAGCAGGGGCGCCGAGTGCTTGTAGCCGCAGTGCTCGGACCAGAGGAGCGAGAACACCGCGAGCTCGAAATGGTTCGGGTCGCGGCCGAGAAGCTCCCGGATTCGTCCCGCCTCCCAGTCCGTGAGACCGAGTGCGCGATGGAGCAGCTGATCCACGACCTGCGTCAGGCGATTCAGTCTAGCCCTCGATACAGATGGGCCTCGGCGTGTTCGGATAGCGTCGGGGCGTGTCCGTGCAGCTCCGGCGCGCGAACCTGTCCGACGCGGACTTCCTCCTCGAGCTGATCATGGGCGAGGACACGAGGGAGTTCCTCGGACGGCCGCCCGAGTCGCCGGCCGAGGTGCTCGCCGACATCGAGCGGTCCGAGCGCGAGCCGGAGTCGTTCGGGTGGTTCGTCGCCGAGGCGGACGGCGAGCGTGTCGGGAGCGCGTCCTACCGGGTGGTGAACGAGCGGAACCGGATCGTCGAGGGCGGGCGGCTCGCAGTCCATCCGCGCTTCCGCGGCCGCAAGCTCGGCGACGACATCGCCCGCGCGTTCCAGCGGCTCGTCCTCGGCGAGATGGGTTTCCACCGGCTCGAGATCCAGGTCTACGGCTTCAACGAGCGCGCGATCGCACACGCCGAGCGAGTCGGTTACGTGCGCGAGGGCGTCAGGCGGCAGGCGTACGAGAAAGCCGGGGCGTGGCAGGACGCCGTGCTCTTCGCGATGCTCCAGGAGGAGCTGCCGGACTGATCACGTGCGCCGGGACGAAGGTCTCGAGGTGCTCGGACCAGCGGACCTTGAGCATCTCCGTTCCGGGGCGGCCGAGGACGGCCACGATGGTTCCCAGCTCTTCCGCGCCGGCCGAGTGGCCGCTTCGGGTCAGTCTGACTGCATCGCCGACATGCGACTGCATTGCAATCCCCCTTGCGAACGAGTGTTATCGCACACGCCGCAGGGGCCCGGCAACGGTAGTTCCCCGGTATCCGGGAACGGCGGAGGAGGCCCGTAGGATGGACCGGGCGTGAGGACGGTCGCCCTCCTCCTTGCCGCCGTCGCCCTGACCGGCGGCCTCGCGCGCGCGGCGCCGGCGCCCGTGCCGCCGCGTGACACCGATCCCTGGTGGGCGCCGCAGGGCACGACGATCGCCTTCCAACGGGCGTCGCCGACGATCGGAACGGGCGACGTGCTCTTTGCGCCGGCCGTGCGCGGCCCGGAGGTCGACATCGTCGGCGCGGGACGCGCGCGCGGCTTCCGGCCGGGTGGCGGGGAGCTGCTTGTCGAGATCGGCTCGTCGACGAGCGTGCGTGACGCGAGTGACCGTCAGGTCGGGAGCGTCCCCGGTGTCGATGCGACGTGGTCGCCCGACGGCAGCCGGATCGCATTCCTCGCCGGAGACGTGCTCTCCGTCGCGGCCGCGAGCGGCGCCGACATTCGCCCGCTCGCGCCGAACGTTGTCCCGCCGAGCGCCGATGTGAACGGACCCGTGTGGTCGCCCGACGGCACCTCGATCGCGATCGCGACGTCGAGCACGGCCGGCTCGGCAATCGAGATCGTGCCCGCCGACGGATCGGCGCCGCGCGCAGCGTTCGACGGTCCAGGCGAGAACGTCGACCCGAGCTGGTCGCAGGACGGATCGACGCTCGCGTTCGAGCGCAACGACGGACGCCTGTGGGCGATCTGGCTCGTTGCCCCGGACGGATCGGGGGCACGCGAGGCCGTCGGCGGCACTGCGAACAATCGCTTCCCGCAGTGGAGCCCAACCGACGGCCGGCTCGCGTTCCTCAGCGACCGCACCGGCGCGTACGGGCTGTACGTCGGAGCTCCGGATGGCTCCGCGCAAGAGCTGATCGGCTCGGTGGCCCCGGACTCGCCGGCGCGCTGGTCGCCGAGCGGCGCTGCGCTCGTGGTCTCCTCGGCGCGCGACTGCAAGCGCTTCGGCATCTACGTCGTCGCGGCGACGACGGCCGGTGGCGCGGTGCGCCGCTCGAACCAGTGCCGCATCGACGGGACTCCAGGTCCCGATGTCATCTACGCGACCCCGTACGACGATCTCGTGTACGGCCACGGCGGCGACGACAGGATCTTCGCCGGCAACGGCAACGACGTCGTGTACGGCGGATCCGGGAACGACGCGATCGGAGGCGGCCCCGGCAACGATCTCATCGACGGTGGACCGGGCAACGACATCCTCAGCGGCGGGACGGGCAACGACGTGATCTACGCCGGCCCAGGCCGCGACAAGATCGGCTGCGGGCCGGGCGACGACACAGCGTACGTCGGACCCGGCGACACCGTCCGCGACTGCGAGCACGTACACCGGCGATAGGGCGGGCAAGAGGGCTGGCCGGCGCTCGTCAATGGGGCTACCGTGATGTCGTGGGTCGGGTGTCGTTCCGATTGCTGTTGGCCGGAGCGGGGCTTCTCGGGTTGTTGGTTCTCGCTCAGTCCGGTCGTGCCGGAGAGCGATCGGTGCCCGTCGTCGTGGCCCCGCCGGCCGGCGGGCCGGGGACGACGTTCGTCGTCTCGTTCAGAGCTCCGGCGCGTACGGGTGTGATCGGCTCGATCCGGTTGCGCGACCTGTTGACGGTGGCCCCCATCTCGGTCGGCACGGGATGTGTCGGGCCGGTCAGCATCCCGGTCCCCGATGCGCGCCGCGGCGAGCACGTGCGGATCAGGCTCGATCCGCGCACGCTCGGTGGGAGATGGTGCATCGGTTCTTACCGCGGAAAGGTGGTCGAGCTGCAGACCGCCGTCTGCCCCAGCGGGACCGCGTGTCCGACCTACGTTCGCCTCGTCGGCACGGTGGTTCATTTCTCCCTGACCGTGCACGCGGTTCCGCCCGGGAGCGACCGCGTCGCCCCCGTGTTCGCGGGCATCGCGCACGCAACCGCGTGCACTCCCGGCCCGCAACGTCCGGGCGAGACGACGCCGTACACGCTCAGCTGGCAAGCGGCCGTCGACAACACGACACCCGCAGCCGAGATCGTCTACGACATCTACTACTCGACGACGCCGGGCGGCGAGGATTTCGCACACGCGACCTGGACGTCCCCGCCCGGGGTCACGAGCTTCCGGACACCGGGGCTCCCATCCCACGGCGAGGCGTACTTCGTCGTCCGCGCCCGCGACAGCGCCGGCAACGAAGACGGCAACGCCCACGAGCAACCGGGCGTCGACCCCTGCGTCTAGCGCCGGCCGCGAGCTCAGTCCGAGTCGCTGCCGGATACAGACTCCGGCGCGACGGCGACGGCCGTCGGCGTTGCCTCGACCGGCCGGGTGATCGTCCACGCGACCTCGAGCGGACAACCGGCCTCGAGGAGCCGTTCGATGTCGTGCACGTCGACATTGCTGTTCGCGATGTCGGCGGCGAGCTCCGCGCCGGCGCCGAGGCTCAGCATCCGCTGTGTCCGCCACTTGATCTCGGCGCCTCCGGGCGCGCGAATGATCACGGTGTCGGTATTGATCGCGTTGGTATCCGTCATCGGCTGATACATCGTACGTGCGGGTCTGCCGGCCCTATGGCTGCCGTGCCAGGAAGTCCTCGATCTCGTCGAGCGTCAGATCGCTTCGATCGTCGACTCGCTTCCTGTGACTGTCGACGAGTGAGAAGCCGTAGGAGGACTCGCGCAGGTCGAGGCCGCGTCCGCGCGCGAGGCGCCGGAGGTCGTTCCGCCGCAACTTGTTCGCTTTTGCTGTGTTCGGATCGGTCATCTCGGTGGTCGTCGCTCCTCTTCGGTCGAGCGTCCATGAGGGTGCCGTGGCATCCTGTTCATGACCCGATACTTGCACACGATGTCCGCGACGGTGGGTCGCAGCTGTGCTTCGTCGGGGCCCCGATAGATAGCTTCTAACGTCGATACTCCCGCAGCGGCTGATTGTCGGGCCGGCGTCCGCGTCGCGGCAGACACCGCTAGAGCCGGTTGGCGCACGTACTCGAGCACTGCCGGGCTGCGCCGACGAGTGTTTTCAATCGTGTGTCGGTGTGAGATGGTCGCGGCGACCTCAACGACTGCGGCATCCTCCGGAAAGGGGCCCATATGACTTCCGTCGAGACAAGGGACGCGCTTCGTTTCGAGCCGCCCGGCCCGGGTTCGTGGGAGTTGGATCCGGTGCATTTCCCGCGGCCGGTGACGCGCTACTGGGCCGAGACGCATCCCGAGCCGTTCGCGCGCGGCTTTGCGGAGTTCACCCGGTTCTACGGGATGTTGATCGGCGGCATGGTGGACCGGTACGTGAACGGCTTCTGTTACGGCACGCGCGTGCCGGTCGAGGAAGGCGAGGTGCCCGAGCGCTTTCGGCGCGCGGAGCAGGTGTTCCGCGAGAAGCTCTGGCGCGATCAGCTCCGCGAATGGGACGACACGTTCAAGCCGGCTTCGATCGCAAAGCACCTCGAGCTGCAGTCGGTCGACCCGGACGAGCTCTCGGACGAGGAGCTCGCGGCGTATCTGCGCCACTGCCGCGACCACCACAGCGAGATGATCTATCAGCACATGCGCTTCACTGCGGCGCCATCCGTCCCGACCGGCGACTTCCTCGCGCACGTCGGCGACTGGACGGGGCTGCCGCAGTCGGAGCTGCTGGGCCTGCTGCGCGGCACCGCGCCGGTCTCCGCGGGTGCGTCCGAGGAGCTGGATCGCCTGCGACGGGCGTTCGCCGACGATGTAGCGGCACAGCAGGTGCTCGGATCAGACGCCGACTCGGCGACCGTGCTCGAGACTCTCCGGACGCTCGATGGTGAGGCCGGCGCGGCGGCAGCCGCCTACCTCGACCTCGTCGGCTACCGACTGCTCGACGGCTTCGACATCGCGGGCCGCTACGCGCTCGAGCTGCCCGACGCGCTGCTGCGAGCGATTCGCATCGCGGTCGAGACGTCCGCAGCGGAGGCCGGCGACGTCGACGCCGGCATCATCGACGTCCGCGACAAGGTCCCCGAGGAGCATCGGCATGAGTTCGATGAGCTGCTGGCGGAAGCGCGACTGACCTATCGCATCCGCGACGAGCGAGGCGTCTTCAGCGACATCTGGGCGTCGGGACTCATGCGGCGCGCAGCGCTCGCTGCCGGCCGCCGGCTCGCATCGGCTGGACGGCTCCACGATGCCGAGCATTTCGTCGATGCCGATCTCGAGGAGATGTGCGCACTTCTCGCCGGTGCAAGCGAGCCCACGTCCGACGAGCTGCGGCGACGGTTCGAGTCGCGCACGGCGCTGACCGCCAAGGATGCCCCGGCGCATCTCGGCGATCCACCGGCTCATCCGCCCGACCCGTCCGGTCTCCCGCCTGCGCCTGCGCGAATGATGCGCGCGATGGGAATCGTCATCGCCGGCATGTTCGGGTCCTCCGAGGCCGAGCACGAGCATCACCTCCTCCGCGGTCTCGCCGCGAGCCCCGGTGTCTACGAGGGGCCCGCTCGCCGCGTCGCAGGCCCGACCGAGTTCGATCGGATCGCGCAGGGCGACGTTCTGGTCACCGAATCGACGACGGAGGCGTTCAACATCCTGCTGCCGCTACTCGGCGCGATCGTCACCGACAGCGGCGGGCTCCTTTCCCACTCCGCGATCGTCGCGCGCGAGTACGGCATCCCAGGCGTTGTCGGTACACGCAGCGCCACGGAGGCGATCGCGGACGGAGCACGGGTGCGCGTCGACGGTGGCGCCGGCGAGGTCACGCTGCTTCCGTGAGTGCCGTCCCGCTCGAGGACGCGCGCGAGGAGTCGCTCTTCGGCGCGAAGGCAGTCGGTTTGGGCGAGGCCGCCCGGGCCGGCCTGCCGGTCCCGCCTGGCATCGCGCTCTCGGGCGCGACGGTGGAGGCGGTCGCGAGCGGCGATGAGTCGGCGATAGGCGAGATGAAGACGCTTGCACGCGGGCTCGGGAGCCCCCTCGCCGTGCGTTCGTCCGCCGTCGACGAGGACAGTTCAGAGGCGAGCTTCGCCGGCCAGCACCTGACGGTGCTCAACGTCCCCTCCGTCGAGGCTGTCGGGGCCGCCGTCCGCGAGGTCTGGTGGTCGGCGAACTCCGACTCCGCGATCACCTACCGCCAGCGCGTCGGGCTCTTCATGCGTCCCAGCGTGGGCGTCGTCGTCCAGTCCCTCCTCGATCCCGAGAGCGCGGGCGTGATGTTCACCCGGAACCCGATCGACGGCAGCCACGACATCGTGATCGAGGCCGCCTGGGGGCTCGGGGAAGCGGTCGTTGCGGGACGCGTGATCCCGGACCATTTCCGGCTCGACCGCTCCGGCTCGGTCATCGACCGTATCGCCGGACTGAAGAAGATCGCTATCCGCTCGCGCCCGGAGGGCGGCACCGTCGACGAGGAGCTCGGTCCCGATCTCGTGGAGCGGCTCTGTCTCGACGACGACCAGGTCGCCGATCTCCACCGTCTCGCGCTGCAGTGTGAGGAGGTGTACGGCCCCGCGCGCGACATCGAGTGGGCCTTCGCCGACGGGCAGCTCTACCTGCTGCAGTGTCGCGCGATCACGCGGGCGGGAGGCGACGAGCCGCGCCGTCCCGATGCTCCGGCGACGCTGCTTCGGCAGACGCGGCTCTTCAGCGGCCTCGCAGACGACGAGGCGGAGAAGGTCGCTGCGCTCTTCAAGACTCGGCGTTTCGCCGCGGGCGAGACCGTGATCAGGGAGGGCACCGGCGGAGCGGCGTTCTACCTCATCGTCTCCGGGGAGGCGAACGTCACGATAGCCGGCGAGCAGCGGGCAGTTCTCCGCGCCGGCGACTACTTCGGGGAGATCGCGCTGATCGACGAGGGTGCGCGCATCGCGACGATCACCGCGGCGAGCGAGCTCGTCTGCCAGGGTCTCACGCTCTGGGAGTTCCGGCCCCTCGTCGAGGAGAACGGCCGGATCGCCTGGACACTCCTGCAGACGCTGAGCCGAGAGCTCCGCGCGGCCGAACAGGCGCTCGCCTCCCTCCAGAAGAGCGGTGAGCTTGCGGTCGCCGACCGCGCCCAGCTGTAGCAAGACGGACGCAGCCAACGCTTGTCCACAACCCGGTCGGACCGCGGAGCGGCATCCGCCGGGCCCCGTTCTGCCGGCGCGAAGGCATGGATGGCGCACACGACCGACATCTGGGTGGCAGGATCTGCGCATGACCAATGAGTTCCTGCACACGATGGTTCGGATCACCGATTCGGAGAGGAGTCGGCGGTTCTACGAGGCGCTTGGTTTCACGTTCGAGCGCGAGATGGACATCGTCCGCAACGGCGAGCTCGAGGCGACGAACTACTTTTACGGCATCGGCGGCAGCCGGTCGGTGCTTGAACTGACGTACAACCACGACGGGCGCACGTACGAGCTCGGTACCGGCTATGGCCACATCGCCGTCGGGGTGGACGATCTCGACGCGACCCTCGCCACGCTGCGGAAGCAGGGCATCGAGCCGGAGCGGGAGCCGTACCGCGTCCGCGAGGGCGGCTCGAGATTAACGTTCGTCAGAGACCCCGACGGCTACAGGATCGAACTGATCGACAGGAGCGGGAAGTAGCGTCGTAACGAAGCCGCCACACCGCCGTCACACTCGACGTCGTACGGTGCCGTCATGACGAAGACGGCGACACCCTGGGGGGCGGCGGAGCTCGTCGAGCAGGTGACGGTCAGGCAGGCGGCGGCCGACCGTCGCTTCGCCTCGGTCGTGGAGCTGCTCGAGACGCGCAACGGCGAGCGGCTCGTTCGCTTCGCCTACACGACCGACGGCACGGCGAGGCGCGGGCCCGTGACATTCCGCGCACGCGATATCTCGAGGCTGCGGACGCAGCTCGCGCAGCACCCGGCGCTCGCGGAGGCGCTAGGCCTTTAGGACGTCGAGCAGCGCGTCCACGACGTGCTCATCGAACTGCGAGCCGGCGCAGGCGCGCAGCTCGGCAACCGCCTGGTGGTGCGACAGGCGCGCGCGATACGCGCGGTCCGTCGTCATCGCGCTCCACGCGTCGCACGCCGAAACGATGCGGGCCGCCATCGGGATCGCCTCGCCGGCGAGCCCGTCCGGATAGCCCCGGCCGTCCCAGCGCTCGTGCGACGAGCGGACGACGTGGCCGATCTCGCCGAGGAGCCCGCCGACCTGGCCGAGCATCTCCTCGCCGATCAGGGTGTGCGTGTTCATCACTGCCCGCTCGTCGTCGTCCAGCGGCCCCGGCTTGTTGATGATCTCGGCGGGGATCTTCACCTTGCCGACGTCGTGCAACAGTGCGGCGAGCTCGGCGTGGCGTCGCGCGCGTGCATCGAGGCCGAGCTTGTCCGAAACGGCGAGCACGAGGTCGACGACGTCACGACTGTGGCTGCCGGTGTACTCGTCGTCCGCCTCGATCATCTCGCCGAGGAGCAGCGCGGTGCCGCGGTACGCGTGCGAGAGCTCGACTGCGTTGTCGAGCCGCGCCTGTCGCTCGCGCGCGAACACCTGCAACAGGCCGACGAGCGGAAGCGCGACAAGGGGGCCCCACGCCCGCCCGACGGTTGCGATGGCGACGACGATGCCGACGGGGCTGAGCGCCGCATCGACGAGCACCGTCTCGCGCATCGAGCGGAGCTGCTCGCGGACTCGGACCCCATAGGCGATGCGCGACCAGGTCGACGCCGTCGCGAAGTCGACGGCGAACTGCGCCGCGAAAGCGGCGGAGTACACCACCCAGTGACTCCAGGCCGGCCGCGCGGTAGCGCCGATCGCGAGGACTATGGCGGGGCCGACCGAGTACCAGGCGTTGGCGATGTCGATCGGGGTGTGGCTGAACGGGTGCGTTCGGCGATGGAGCTGCCCTGCGATGTAGCCCGCTGCGACGAGCAACGGGACGTCGCGCGGCGGGAGCACGAAGAGCATCGGGACGAGGACGAGCTGCGTCGGCACCGCGAAGTTGTTCCGCACCTCGAACTGCACGCGGGAAGCGATCGCGTACGCCGCCACCGATAGAATCGCCGCGAGCGGCGAGAACGGCCGAACGCCGGGAAGGAAGACGGCGCCGGCGGCGGCCACGGCGACGAACGCCGCCGCCATCGTTGTTGCGACGCCCTCCTCCACCGCGCCGAGGCGCCGCCTCGCGCGCTCACGTGCATGCTCGACCAGTTCGGTGGCGAGCAGGTCGTGCGAAATATCGCCGGCCGCGACGGCTTCCACGTGCACATTCTCCGTTCCTCGAGGCTTGGGTGAGTACCTCGGTCGAGTGACTCTCGGCTAGATCCCTGAGAAAGGGGATCGCGCGGAGTGGGGTACGTGGATGAAGGTGCGGCTACTTAGTCCTGCGGCGATTCGATGGAGGCGGTCGGGGTGGCGACCATGCTCAAGCGATTGATTCTCGTTCTGGCGGCGACGGCCGTCGCGGCATTCGCCGCGGCGCCGGCCGGCAAGTCCGCTCTCGCGTGCAACGGCACGGGATATCCCTTTGCGCAGTTCAACGACTCGAACTCGTACTTCGGCTTCGCCGACAACGGCTTCGAGAACGGCACGACCGGGTGGAATGTCTCCCACGCGTCGGTCGGCACGGGCAACGAGCCGTGGTACGTGAACGGCGCCGGCGGCTCGTCGCTTTCCATCGCTCCCGGCGGAGTCGTCTCGAGCCCCCGAGTGTGCGCGGCGCTCAACGCACCGCACTGGCGGATGTTCGCCCACTCGAACGGAGCCAACGGCCAGCTGAAGGCGCAGATCGTGTTCTACGGGCTGCTCGGGAACATCACCGGCATCGTGAACTTCACGAGCTTCGATCCCTCCGGCTACGGCACGTGGCAGCCGACCTCGGACGTCCCGTCCGGGCTGGCGCTGCCGCTGCTCACGTACTCGGCCCAGCTCCGGTTGACGTCGACTGCGACAAGCGGGACCTGGCAGGTCGACGACGTGTTCGTCGATCCCTGCGGGCTGCGCGGCTAGACCGAGGCGAGCGCGCGGTCGCGCGCCGCCTCCACGAGCGACGCCAGGATCAGAGCACCGTCCGCCGACCCCAGCAAGGGGTCGACGGCGTGCTCGGGATGCGGCATGAG
>CAZXZX010000137.1:0-6806 GCA_964645445.1 uncultured Gaiellales bacterium | reverse complement strand
TCGTAGCCGGCGCCGGCGGTGCACAGGTAGGAGCCGCCGCACGAGCCGTTGGCGCCGCTCGTCACGTCGAAGAGGGCGCTCGGGTTCGCGTACGGATAGGAGTTCGGGAAGTCGCCGGACGCAGGCGGCGACGCGAGCGCGTACACGGACGCGACGATCGGCGACGACACGCTCGTGCCGCCGAACACGGTCCATCCGCCCGAGCCGTAGCTGTCGTAGACGGCCACGCCGGTGTTCGGGTCGGCGACTGCGGACACGTCGGCGACGGATCGCCGCGCGCAGCCGGTGTCCGTCTGGAACGACGGCTTCGTCTCGACCGCCGAGCAGCCGCTGCCGGCGCCGCTCCACGCGGTCTCCGTCCAGCCGCGGGCGTTGCTCGCCGTCTTGAGCGACGTGCCGCCGACCGCGGTCACCCAGGGGGAGCTCGCGGGGAACTCGACGCCGTAGCCGCCGTCGCCGGACGAGACCGTGATGGCGACGCCCGGATGCTTGTAGTAGCTCGTGCCGGCGCTCGGATCGCTCGAGCTCTCGGATCCGCCGTAGCTGTTCGAGACGGCCACCGCGCCCTGGGCGACCGCGGTGTTCACCGCGGTGCCGAGGTTCGTCGTCGTGGGGCTGTTCGCCTCGACGAGAAGGATGTGGCACTGCGGGCACACCGCCGAGACCATCTCGATGTCGAGCGCGATCTCCGACGACCAGCCCGAGTTCGCGGCCGGCAGCGGGCTCGCGGCGCCGTTCTGGTTGACCTTGCGGAAGCAGCCGTTGGCGGTGGTGCATGCCGGCAGCCCGAACTGGCTCCGATACGTGGCGAGGTCGCTCTCGGCGTTCGGGTCGTTGTACGCGTCGACGATCGCCACCGTCTTGCCCGAACCGAGATTCGTCGGCAGGTTGTACGCGCCGGCCAGATCGGACGGGCCGAACCCGCCGACCGTCGCAGCCGCGTCCACGCCGACGGGAATCGTCGTCAGCACGCCCGTCGTCCGGTGCAGCGCGAAGCACGCGAGCTCGCCGGGCGGGGGATCGGCGCAGGCGCGCGCGAAAGAGGCCGGCACCGGCGCCGGAATCGGCGCCGGCCCCGCGGCCGACGCACCTCCACCGACGGCGGAACCGGCGAGAGCGCACAGTGCGAGCAGGATGAGGACGCGTGGCGCTTGGCGGCGCGACAATCCCTTCAGCATGGTTTCCCTCTCTATCGATGCCGAGTACCGGGACTGCCGCAGCGAAGGCCCATCGTGCCAGACTCGAGCTCGAATTTCGAGTCGCGAAAACGAGCCGCAACGGGGAGTGGGGCTACATCCGCTCGATCATCGCCTGGGCGAATGCCGAGGTCGAGATCTCGTGCGCGCCCTCCATCAGCCGTGCGAGGTCGTACGTGACCTGCTTGTCGGAGATCGCGGCGCCGAGCGAGTCGATGATCAGGTCGGCGGACTCGATCCAACCGAGGTGGCGCAGCATCATCTCCGCCGAGAGGATCAGCGAGCCCGGGTTCACCTTGTCCTGCCCGGCGTACTTCGGGGCGGTTCCGTGGGTCGCCTCGAACATCGCCACCTCGTCGGAGAGGTTGCCGCCCGGCGCGATCCCGATCCCGCCGACCTGGGCGGCGAGCGCGTCGGAGATGTAGTCGCCGTTCAGGTTCAGGGTGGCGATCACGTCGTACTCGGCCGGCCGCGTCAGGATCTGCTGCAGGAAGGCGTCGGCGATCACGTCCTTGATCGTGATCGTCCGCCCTTCGTGCCCGAGCGCGAGCCAGGGGCCGCCGTCGATCGGCGTCGCACCGAACTCGCGCGCCGCGAGCGCGTAGCCCCAGTCGCGGAAGCCGCCCTCGGTGAACTTCATGATGTTGCCCTTGTGGACGAGCGTGACCGACTCGCGCCCGTTCGCGATCGCGTACTCGATCGCCTTGCGGACGAGCCGCTCGGTTCCCTCGCGCGAGACCGGCTTGATCCCGATGCTCGACGTCTCCGGGAAGCGGATCTTCCGCACCCCCATCTCGCCCTGGAGGAAGGCGATCACCTTGCGGGCGCCCTCCGACTCGGCTTCCCATTCGATCCCCGCGTAGATGTCCTCGGTGTTCTCGCGGAAGATGACCATGTCCGTCTTGGACGGGTCCTTGAGCGGGCTGGGCACGCCGGGGAAGTGCCGCACCGGGCGCAGGCAGACGAAGAGGTCGAGCTGCTGCCGCAGCGCGACGTTGAGCGAGCGGATGCCGCCGCCGACCGGCGTCGTCATCGGCCCCTTGATCGAGACCGAGTACTCGCGTGCGGCCTCCAGCGTCTCGTCCGGCAGCCAGACGTCGCTGCCGTAGAGGCGCGTCGCCTTCTCGCCCGCGTAGATCTCCATCCAGTGGATCCGGCGGGCGCCGCCGTAGGCCTTCTCGACGGCGGCGTCGACGACCGACCGCATCGCCGGGGTGATGTCGACGCCGATCCCGTCACCCTCGATGAACGGGATGATCGGATTGTCCGGTGTCGGCTCGCCGGGGACGATGGTCGCACCGTCTGCCGGAACCTCGATATGCGTGGTCGCGCTCATTGACCTACCGTGTGCTCGTGGAGACGAAGGAGTCTGAGGCTATCGAAGCCGCGCCCGAGGATGTGCCGCGACGGATCGCCACGGTCCTGATCGAGGGCTTCGACAAGCACTACCGGATCTTCCGCGCCGCGAGCGCCCGCGCCAGGGAGCAGTTCGACGCGGGCGCCTGGACGGAGCTGCAGCTCGCGGTGCAGGAGCGGATCCGCTTCTACGACGAGCGCGTTCTCGAGTGCGTCGACCGGCTTCGCGGCGTGTTCGACGTCGATGCGCTCGCGGACGAGACCTGGCGCGACGCGAAGCTCTTCTACATCGGCCTGCTCGTCGAGCACAGCCAGCCGGAGCTGGCCGAGACGTTCTTCAACTCGGTGATCAAGCGGATCGTGCGGCGCAGCTACTACGACAACGACCTCGTCTTCGTCCGGGCGGCGACCTCGACCGAGTACATCGAGCCCGACCCGCCGATCTACCGGAGCTACTACCCGAACGTCGACGGGGAGCGGGTGTGCTTCGCGCAGCTCTTCCGCGACTTCGGCTGGAGCCGGCCGTTCGCCGACCTCGACCGCGACCTCGACCACGTGCTGCGCGCCCTGGAGGAGCGGCCCGGTGGACCGTGGACGCACCTCGAGCCGAACTACCAGATCCAGGTGCTGAACTCGGCCCTCTACCGAAACAAGGCCGCATACGTGTTCGGCAAGCTGGTCAACGGCCACGAGGATCTGCCCTTCGTCGTCCCGGTCCTGCACGGCGAGGACGGCGGGCTCGAGCTGGACACGATCCTGCTCGACCCGCAGCAGATCAACGTCCTCTGCTCGCTCTCGCGCGCCTACTTCATGGTCGACATGGAGGTGCCGTCCGGCTACGTCGAGTTCCTCCGCTCGATGACGCCGGTGCGCGCCCGCTCCGAGCTCTACACGATGATCGGGCTCGGCAAGCAGGGAAAGACGCTGTTCTTCCGCGAGCTGTTGCATCACCTGCGCCACTCACGCGACGAATTCGTCGAGGCGCCCGGAATCCGCGGGCAGGTGATGCTCGTCTTCACGCTGCCGTCGTATCCGTACGTCTTCAAGGTGATCCGCGACGAGTTCGGGGGGAACAAGGACACGGACCGCGCGACCGTCCGCTCGAAGTTCGCGATGGTGAAGCACGTCGACCGCGTCGGGCGCCTCGCCGACACGCTCGAGTTCGTCGACCTCGCGTTGCCCCGCGAGCGCTTCTCGGCGGAGCTGCTCGACCAGCTACACGAGCTGGCGCCCTCGATGGTCTCGGACGGCGAGCCGCTCGTCATCCGCCACTGCTACGTCGAGCGACGGATGGTTCCGCTCAATCTGTACCTCGACCGCGCCTCGCCCGAGGAGCTCGAGGCGGCCGTGGTCGACTACGGGAACGCGATCCGCGACCTCGCAGCGGCGAACATCTTCGCCGGCGACATGCTGTGGCGGAATTTCGGCGTCACCGGCTCGGGTCGTGTCGTCTTCTACGACTACGACGAGATCGAGTATCTGTGCGACGTGAACTTTCGCCGCTTCCCGGAGGCGCCGGACCCGGAGTCGGAGCTCGCGGCCGAGCCGTGGTACGGCGTCATGCGCAACGACGTCTTCCCGGAGGAGTTCGCGACCTTCCTGCTCGGCGACCCGCGCCTGCGCGAGCTCTTCCTGCGCGACCACGCCGACCTGCTCGAACCGGAGTTCTGGCAAGCCGCCCAGCGCCAGATCGAGAGCGGCGAGCTGATGGACTTCTTCCCGTACCCGGACTCGCTCCGCTTCCGGAATCGCGAGTGGGCGGTACTGGGCTCGAACCAGTGACCCCCAGCTTGTCGAGCTGGTGCTCTCCCAACTGAGCTAACCGCCCCGGTGCGGCGGCATTGTAGCGGGACTGCCTCAGAAGATCTCGGGACACCAGGGGAGGGGGCGCCACCCGAACAGCGCGTCCGCCCTCTCCACCGCTCCCTTCTTCAGCTCCTCCAGGCGCAGCGCGGATCGCAGCTCGGCGAACGACACGGCTCCGAGATACGCCGAGCCGAGGGCCGACGCGTCCAGGGCGATGTCGGCCTCCGCGTCTGTTCGCTTCGCCTCTCCGTTCTCGACCAGCCAGCGGCCCTCGTTCCACGGACATACCGGGTCGCGCAGGTCCAGCACCACCGCGCCGTCGCCGGCGTACGCGCGGCCCGACAGGGCGGCGCCGACGTCGACGACCCGCACCCAGAGCGCGTCGCCCATCCGGTAGCGCGCGCGACGCGGGTTCGCGAGCAGCAGGAAGAGCGGATGGTCGGGCGGCAGCAGCGACGCCCTGATCGTCTCCGTCCAGTCGACGTCCAGCACGAACCGCCAGATCTCGGCGGTTGCCTGCGGCGTCGCGCCGATCGCCTCCTGGACCTCGAGCTTCGCGGTCGAAACGCCGCCCTCCCAGCTCTGCTCCCGGCGGAAGATCGCATACGCCTGCGGCGAGCCGTCGAGATCGAGCACGACGAAACGGCGCGGATTCGCCTTCTCCTCGTCCGGGATCCGCAGAACCCGGAGCGTCCACCACGGGTCCGACCGCGACGTCACGCCCGGGCGCTTACGCCGCAGCGCCTCCCACAACGGCGGGAACAGCTGCGCGGCCTCGTCCTGCTCGACGAAGCGGACCTGCCCGCGGCGCTCGAGCGGCTGCGCGAACGCGCTCCAGACGCGCGGGATCGAGATCTCACCCGCCCACGACGCGATGCCGTAGCCGAAGCGGCCGTAGATCGTCTCCTCCGACGCCCACAGCGCCGCGATCGGCTCGCCGCGCTCGTGCACGTCCGCGAGCTGGGCCGCCATCATCGCGCGGAGCACGCCGCGCCTGCGGTGCGTCGGGGTGACGCCGACGACCGTGACTCCGGCGCACGGCAGCGAGCCGCCCGGCACGGTGAAGTTGTACGTATACGCACCGGCGCCGCCGACGATCTCTCCCCCGTCGAACGCCGCGTGCATCCGCTCCAGCTCGTGGACCTGGAGGAAGCGGCCGATGCGCTCCTCGTCGGGCATGGCACCGAAGTACTGACCGATCGCGAAAACTGCGCGGGTGGCCTCGTCGCGATCCCGACACGGGCGAACGTCGAACGGCATAGGGCGGAAGGCTACTAGGACACGCGCACGGTCAGGACGAGGACGTTGTCCGCGCCGATCGTCGTCATCCCCATCTGCTCCGAGCTCTCGACGTTCGTCGCCTGGATCCTGTAGACGCCCTTCTTCGCGAACACGAGCGTGCGCACCGTGCCCGGGTAGCTGCGCGTGGCGCCGAGCGCGAGCGCCGGGCCCGACAGCTGGACGAAGTCGAAGGACATCGGGCAGTTCACGCGGAGCTGCAGGTGCGTTCCGCGCTTCACCGTGATCGTCCGGGTCGGGCCGGTCGCGTTCCCCGACACGTCGCCCCACGAGTGGCAGCCCTGGACGACGTGGACGATCGTCATCCGCACCGTGGGCGAGACCGCGGCGGCCGCCCCCGTCGGCACGCCGATCGCGGCGGCGGCGAGCACGAGTCCGAGCAGGAGCTTCTTCATGGAGGGATTGTGGCGGCGCAACGGCGCAACGGCACCCGGGAAGCTACCGATCCGGCCTGCGGGCTATCGTCAGCCCGTGCCCGAGCGCTGGACCCGAGCCGTCCTTCGCTTTCGCGTGCCGATCCTGCTCTGCTGGCTCGCCGTCCTCGCCGTCGGCGTCGCCGCCTCGATCCGGCTGCCGGGGTTGCTCTCGAACACGTTCACGGTGCCGGGAACCGACTCCGACCGCGCCCGCGTCATCCTTGCGCGCGATTTCGGCGAGCGACCGGACGGCGTGTTCACCGTCGTCTTTCCGGTCGCGCACCCGTCCGACAGGGCGGTGCGCGCGCGACTCCGGCGCGAGCTGCGCGCGGCCGCGCGTCTCGTCCCCACCGGCACCGCGGGACAGCTCCAGTCCGGCGGCGGGATCCTCTTCGGGAACATCGACACGACGCTCGACCTCCAGCACGCGAAGAAATTCACGACAACGGTGCGACGGTCCCTCGCGGGCGGGCCGCGCGCCTACGTCACCGGCCAGCCGGCGATCCAGCACGACCTCGAGCCGGTGCTCTCCTCCGACCTCCGGCGCGGGGAGGCGATCGCGCTGCCGATCGCGCTGCTCATCCTCGTCGCAGTGCTCGGGGTCTCGGCGATGGTGCTGATCCCGTTTCTCTTCGCGGCGTGCACGATCACGCTGACGCTGACCGTCCTCTACGTGATCGCGTTGCACTTCTCGATGGTCAGCTACGTGACGAACCTCGTCGAGCTGATCGGG
>CAZXZX010000136.1:0-3803 GCA_964645445.1 uncultured Gaiellales bacterium | reverse complement strand
AGCGTGCCCGAGCACGCGGTCGTCCCGTCCGCAACAAGGGCGACATAGGGGTGGCTCGCGTCCGGCTGGCCGCCGAGGACCGCAGCGGCCGAGCCCGGCAGAAGGGCTGCGACACAGGCCGTCACTCCGGCGATCACGAGTCGCGCTCGCATCGTCACTCCTTTTTCCCGTGCGCGCCCCGAATACCTGCCGGGGCAGTCTCTGATCGTGTCTCAGCCCGGTGGACTGTATCCCCCGAAAAGTTGCCTTGTCGGAAAACCGGGCAATATGGCCGCATGGCTGCTGTCGCCGTCGCTCTTGCCGTCCTGCACGGCGTCGTCATGCGCGGGCCGATCACGCCGGTGTGCCGTACGGGGATGCCGTGCAACGAGCCGGCCGTCGGAGTCGTGCTGGCGTTCTCGCGGAACGGGTCGATCGCGGCGCGGGTGCGGGTGGGGCCGGGCGGCCGCTACGTCGTCCGCCTGCCCGTCGGCACGTACGGCGTGCGCCCGGTGCCTGCACCGAAGATCGGCTTCGGCATCCGCCCCGATCGGGTCCGCGTCGGGACGGCGACGAAGCGCCTGGACTTCTTCATCGATACCGGGATCCGCTAGTACGCGACTGCGCCGCGGCCGGTGGCTGCAGCGTGTCTCTGTTCGTCGGCACGGTATGACGATCGAACGAGCGGGCCGGAGAAGACCGAGCCGAAGCCGAGCGCCTCGCCCTGCTCGCGGAACCAGCGGAACTCGTCCGGGTGCACCCACCGGTCGATGCGAGCATGCTTCGCGCTCGGCTGCAGGTACTGGCCGATCGTGACCACATCGACGCCGTTTGCGCGCAAGTCGCGCATCGTCTCCACGACCTCGTCGTTCGTCTCGCCGAGGCCGACGATGATCCCGGACTTCGTCATGACGTCGTAGTCGGCGATCTCCTTCGCGCGCCGCAGGAGCCAGAGCGCCGCGTCGTAGCTCGCCTTCGCGCCGCGCATGTGCGGATGGAGGCGCCGGACCGTCTCGATGTTGTGGTTGAAGACGTCGGGTCGCGCGGCGAGCACGGTCTTGAGCGCCTCCTCCTCGACACCGAGGAAGTCGGGCGTCAGCACCTCGACCGACGCTTCCGGCAGCTTCGCCTTCAGCGCGCGGATCGTGGCTGCGTAGTGCGCCGCGCCCCGGTCGGGCACGTCGTCGCGGTCGACCGAGGTGACGACGACGTGCTTCAGCTCCATCTGCCCCGCGGCCTGCGCCACCCGCAGCGGCTCGAGCGGGTCGGGCGGCGCATCCGGCCGGCCCGAGTTCACGTAGCAGTACCGGCAGGCGCGCGTGCACGTGTCGCCGAGGATCTGGAACGTCGCGGTGCCGCGCCCCCAGCACTCGGAGATGTTCGGGCACCGAGCCTCCTCGCAGATCGTGTTCAGCGAGAGGCCGTGCACGAGCTTCTGGACGTCGAAGTAACGGCCGTCGCGAGACGGCGCCCGGACCTTCATCCACTCGGGCCTACGCGGCCGCTCTGCGACGGGAAGCGATGACTCCATGGGCTCGTTCCAGTCTACGAGGCGAAGGGCCTGTTCCAGCCGCTACCCTGAAGCGGACTGATCCGTCCGGTTACAGATTGGAGAGCTTCTCGCATGAGCCAGCGTCACAGCACGAATCCCTGGGTCATCCTCGTCCTCATCTGCCTCGCGCAGTTCATGGTCATCCTCGACGCGACCATCGTGAACGTCGCCCTCCCGTCCATTCAGAAGGACCTGGGCCTGAGCGAGGCAAACCTCCAGTGGATCGTCAACGCGTACACGCTCGTGTTCGGTGGCTTCCTTCTGCTCGGCGGGCGCGCCGGCGACCTGCTCGGCCGCAAGCGGCTCTTCCTCATCGGCCTCGTCATCTTCACGTCCGCATCGCTCCTGAACGGGCTCGCGTCCACGTCGGGCCAGCTCATCGGCTTCCGCGCGCTGCAGGGCCTCGGCGCAGCGCTCATCTCCCCGGCCGCGCTCTCGATCATCTCGACGACGTTCGCGGAGGGGAAGGAGCGGGCAAAGGCGCTCGGCGTCTGGGCGGCCATCGCCATCGGCGGGTCGGCGTTCGGGCTCGTGCTCGGCGGCTGGCTCACCCAGTCGTTCTCATGGCCGTGGATCTTCTTCGTCAACGTGCCCGTTGGAATCTTCGCGTTCTTCGCCGCGCTCCGTCTGGTGCCGGAGTCGAAGGACGAGCTTGCGCACCGGCACTACGACATCGGCGGCGCGGTGACGGTCACCGGCGGCCTCATGACCCTCGTGTACGCGATCGTGAAGGCGGAGACCAAGGGTTGGGGCTCCACGACGACGATCGGCCTCTTCCTCGTCGCAGCTGCGCTGCTCGCCTCGTTCCTCGTGATCGAGACGCGCTCGAAGGAGCCGCTCGTCCGCCTCTCGATCTTCAGGATTCGCTCGCTGTCGACCGCGAACCTGACGATGTTTCTCGTCGCGTCCGGGATGTTCGCGATGTTCTTCTTCATCACGCTGTACCTCCAGCGCGTCCTCGACTACCAGCCGCTCAAGGCCGGCCTGTCGGTGCTGCCCTTCACGGCCGGGATCATGGTTTCGGCCGGTTTGGCCTCGAACCTCGCACCGCGCATCGGCGTGCGTCCTGTCGCCGCGGTCGGGATGGTCCTGACCGCCGTCGGGATGCTGCTGTTCGCCCGCATGCCGCTGCACGGCTCGTACGTCGTCGACGTGCTCCCGCCGATGGTCGTCGCAGCGCTCGGGATGGGCGCGGTGTTCATGCCGCTGACGCTCGTCGCGACGACGGGGCTGAAGGACGAGGATCAAGGTCTCGCGTCAGGCTTGTTCAACACGTCGCAGCAGATCGGCGGCGCGCTCGGCCTTGCGATCCTCTCGACGATCGCCGCCGGCCAGACGCATGGCAGCTCGCCGGCGCAGCTCGTGCACGGCTTCCACTACGCATTCGCCGGTGCGGCCGTCTTCGTCCTTGCGGCGCTCGTCGCCATGGTGGCCCTGCTGCGGAAGGAGCACGTCGCCCGAATCGAGTCCGAGGCGACCGAGGGGGTTCTCGTCGGCGCATGAGGGCCGACGCCCAGAGAAATCTCGATCGCGTCCTCGGGGCGGCACGCGAGTGCTTCGCCGAGGGCGGTGTCGACGTGAGCGTCGACGAGGTCGCGCGCCGCGCCGGCGTCGGCCACGGCACGGTCTTCCGCCGGTTCCCGACGAAGGAGGCGCTACTCGACGCGGTGCTCGGCAAGGAGCTCGACCGGATGCTGCTGCTCGTGCAGGCGGCGCTCGCCGAAGACGATCCCGGTGCCGGCTTCGAGCTGTTCTTCCGCGCCGCGGCGGACGGCTACGCGCGGAACCGCGCGCTGCTCGAGGGCATCGAGCGCTGCCGCGAGCTGCCCCAGTCGGAGCCGCTGCGAGATGCGTGCCACGAGCTCGTGGGCCGCGCCCAGAGAGCGGGCGCGCTTCGCCGCGATCTCGATCCGGAGCAGATCTTCGACCTCGTCCCGGCCGCGAGCGCATACCCGGACGTCATCCTCGACGGGCTGCGGAAGACCTAGCGCGCGGCGAGCTCACCGTGCAGCGGCTGCGGCCAGAGGCCTGCGCCGTCCTCGGCCGGTAGCTCGTCGAGCTCGAGCCCGAACACGTCTGCGATCGCCGCGGCCGCGTGCGGCCGGACCTCGTCGACGCTCACCTCCCGGCCCGCTTCGCGCTCGATGGTCGTGAACATCGCGTCCTCGAGCCCGCACGCGGTGATCCAGTCGGTGAACGGCGCGGGATCGAGGTCGACGTTGAGCGCGTAGCCGTGCGTCGTCACCCACCGCGACACGTGCACGCCGATCGA
>CAZXZX010000135.1:0-2645 GCA_964645445.1 uncultured Gaiellales bacterium | reverse complement strand
CGGAACTGCCGTCCTCATCGCGTGCTGCGTGCTTGCGTTCGGTCTCTCGCTGCACGCGCTCGCGGCGGCGATCTTCTGCGCCGCGCTCGTCGCGATCTCGGCGACGGATCTCGAGCGGCGGATCGTCCCCAACCGGATCGTGCTGCCCGCGGCAGCCGCCGTGCTCGCGCTCCAGCTCGTGCGCGACCCGAGCCTTCAGTGGCCCGTAGCTGGGATCGGCGCCGCGCTGTTCCTCTTCGTCGCCGCCCTCGCGTACCCGCGCGGAATGGGGATGGGGGACGTGAAGCTGGCGCTTCTGCTCGGGGTCGCGGTGGGGAGGAGCGTGCCCGTCGCTCTGTTCGCCGGCATGCTCTTCGCGCTCGTCCCGTCGATCGTCCTGCTCGTCCGCCACGGCTCCGCGGCGCGCAAGATGGGGATTCCGTTCGCGCCGTTTCTCGCCGCCGGGGGCCTGCTCGCGCTGTTCGCGGGCCACGCGGTGCTGCAGTGGTACCTCGGCTTCATGTAGTTGCCCGGAGGTAGGCGAATCCGCCTGCGACCGCTCAAGCGCCGCCCCCGGAAAGCCGATACCTCAGTCGAGGGATGGACACCGAGCGCGACACACTCGTTCCGCACGCGACGCCGGCCGCTCCGACCGGCAACCTGCGCGCATACGGCGCCGGCGAGATCAATGCGCTCGCCGAGCTCGTAGCGGACGTCGTCGACGCGACGGGGCTCGTCCCCGCCGACCGCCTTGCCGCCGCTCGCGCGAAGGTCGGGCAGGGCTCGCTCGCCCAGGCGCTGATCGAGGAAGGACTCGCTTCGGACGAGGCCGTCGCGCGTGCCCTCGCCGAGCGCTACCGGCTCCCGTACGTCGACATCCTCGCTGAGCGGGCTTCACCGGACGCGATCGAGAAGGTGCCGATCGCGGTGCTCGAGCGCGCCGCCGCGCTTCCCTACCGAATCGACGGGCTCACCCTGCACGTCGCGATCGCCGATCCGGGCGATGTCGCGGCGGTCGACGAGCTGCGGCTGGCCGCGGCGGGCTTCCAGCTCGATCTCGGTGTGGCTCCGCGCGCCGACATCCTCACCGAGGTCACGCGCGTCGCTCGGGCGACCGAGGCACTCGGCGCACGGAACGCCGACCTCGACCAGTTCGAGGTCGTGGAAGAGGGTGAGGGGGACGATCTCGAGGTCGACGACGGCGTCTCGGACGGGCCGCTCGTCCGGCTCGTCAACTCGGTCATCTTCCAAGCGGCCGAGGACGGGGCGAGCGACGTCCACGTCGAGCCGCAGGAGGACTGCCTGCTCGTCCGCTACCGCATCGACGGCGTCCTGCAGGAGGTGCAGCGCATCCCCAAGCGGCTCTCCAGCAGCGTCGTCACGCGCCTCAAGGTGCTCGCGAAGCTCGACATCGCCGAGCGCCGCCGGCCGCAGGACGGCCGTATCTCGCTGAACGCGGTCGCCGCGGGGCGGATGCTCGACATCCGCGTCGCGACCTTGCCGACCGTCGACGGCGAGTCGGTCGTCATGCGCCTGCTCGACAAGTCGCGCCGTGCCCCGACCCTCGAAGAGCTGGGGCTCTCGGAGGCGATGCGCGGCCGGATGCGGGAGATTCTGAGCCGGCCGAGCGGCGCGTTGCTCGTCACCGGACCGACCGGCTCCGGTAAGTCGACGACCCTGTACGCGGCGCTGACGCAGATCAACCGCCCCGAGATCAACATCATCACCGTCGAGGATCCGGTCGAGTACCGGCTCGGCGGCGTGAACCAGATGCAGATCAACACGCGCGCCGGGCTCACGTTCGCGACCGCGCTGCGATCGATCCTGCGCTCCGATCCCGATGTCGTGATGGTGGGAGAGATCCGGGACGGTGAGACGGCGAAGATCGCGATCGAGGCTGCGCTCACGGGCCACCTCGTCCTCTCCACGCTGCACACGAACGACGCCCCGAGCACCATTACGCGCCTCAACGAGATGGGCGTGGAGCCGTTTTTGACCGGCTCTGCGGTGTCGGCGGTGCTCGCGCAGCGGCTCGCGCGCCGGCTGTGCTCGCACTGCTGCGAGCTGTACGCGCCTTCCGTCGAGGATCTGATCACCGCGCGCGTCTCGCCCGAGGTGGCGACGATGAACGACGGCATGAGCTTCTACCGCAAGGTCGGCTGCCCGCGCTGCAACCAGAGCGGCTACAAGGGCCGCGTCGGCATCTTCCAGCTCCTCGAGATGACCGAGGAGATCGAGACCCTTGCGGTCACGCGAGCGAGCAGGGACGAGGTCGAGCGCGCCGCCATGCGGGCCGGGATGAGGTCGATGTGGGACGACGGTCTCGCCAAGGTGGCCTCCGGGCTCACCTCGATCGAAGAGCTCGCGAGGGTCGTGACGGCGTAGCGCCATCCCACGGCGGGGGTCAGACCCGGGTCAGACCCCGTTACCGAAGTGTCACGACTCGACGTATGCCCTGAGCCGGCCGATCGCCTGCTCCTGCGTCCCGCCGAAGAAGCGATGGACACGGCCGGCGTCGACGAAGGAGCAGGACTTGGAGAGTCCGATCGTTGCGTTGTAGCTACTCCATCACCACTCGACGGGCGACCTGCACAAGCCCGCCTCGACCGGGTTCCGACTGGTGTATGCGAATGCGGCGATCAGCTGGGTCGAGGCGGTCCACATCG
>CAZXZX010000134.1:0-19879 GCA_964645445.1 uncultured Gaiellales bacterium | reverse complement strand
GGCTTCGCCGCCGGCGCCGTGCACTGCGGCATCCGCAAGAAGGAGCGCCTCGACCTCGCGCTCGTGCACTCGCTCGTCCCGGCGACGGGCGCGGGGATGTTCACCGTCAACCGCGTGCAAGCCGCCCCGGTCCGCGTCTCGCGCGAGCACATCGAGCTCGCGCAACCGCAGGCGATCGTCGCCAACTCCGGCGTCGCGAACGCCGCCACCGGCGCGGCCGGCATCGACGCCGCGCGTGTCAGCGCGCAGGCGACGGCCGCGAAGCTCGGCCTCGATACCGAGCAGGTGCTCGTCCTTTCGACCGGCGTCATCGGCGAACCGCTCCCCGTCGAGCGCGTCATCTCCGGCATCACGCGCATCGTCCTGAGCGAGGACGGGGGCCGCGCGGCGGCCCAGGCGATTTTGACCACCGACACGCACGCGAAGGAAGCGGTCGCACGCGGCCCCGGCTTCAGGGTCGGCGGCATGGCGAAAGGCTCGGGGATGATCCATCCGAACCTCGCGACGATGCTCGCAGTCGTCACCACCGACTACCCGCTCGAGCCGGGCGAGGCGATCGAGTTCCTCCGCCCCGCCGTCGACGCGAGCTTCAACGCGATCTCGGTCGACGGCGAGTGCTCGACGAACGACACCGTCCTGCTCCTGGCGAACGGCGCCGGCGGATGCGCGCGCGACGACGAGGCATTCGCAACGGCACTGCGCACTGTGTGTAGCGAGCTCGCGAGGCAGATCGTCGCCGACGGCGAAGGCGCGACTGTCCTCGCGGAGATCGCAGTGCGCGGCGCTGCGAACGACGGCGAGGCGCGCGCCATCGCGGAGCGCGTCGCCACCTCGCCGCTCGTGAAGACGGCGCTGCACGGCCACGACGCGAACTGGGGCCGGATCGCCGCCGCCGCCGGGTCTGCGAAGGTGAACGGCGGGTATGCGGCGCTCGACCCCGATCTCCTCTCGATCGTCATCGACGGCGTGCCCGTGCTCGTGCGCGGCGTCCCTTCCGGCGACGAGCCGACGCTGACCAACGGCCACTGCGAGATCGAGCTCGACCTCGCGCTCGGCGACGGCGTCGCGTCGTATCTCACTACGGACCTCTCCTACGACTACGTGCGCATCAACGCGGAGTACCGCTCGTGAGCGTCGTGCTGAAGGTGGGCGGCGCGTCGATCGGCGGCACGGCGGACGTCGTGCGCGAGCTGCGCACGCTCGGCCACTCGGTGTGCGTCGTCCACGGCGCCGGCCCGCAGATCTCCGAGGAGATGGAGCGCCGCGGGCTCGAGGTGCGGTTCGTCCAGGGGCGGCGCGTGACGACGGCGGAAGGGCTCGAGGTCGTGCGCGAGAGCTTCACGGCGATCAACGCCGCGGTGTGCGCGGCGATCGGACCGGACGCGGTCCCGCTCGCGGGCGACGAGGTCGGCCTCGAGGCGCAGCAGGTCCCGGAGCTCGGCCTCGTCGGCCAGCCGGCGCCGTCGCGGCCCGCTGCAGTCGTCGCCGCGCTGGAGGCAGGACGCGTTCCGGTCGTGTCGCCGCTCGCGCGTGGGCCGCTGAACGTCAACGCCGACGAGATGGCGACCGCTCTCGCGGTCGGCCTCGGCGCTCAGCGCATCCTCTTCCTCACCGACGTGCCGGGCGTCTTCCATGAAGGGCGGCTGTTGCACTCGATCCCCGCGGCGGAGGCGGAGGCACTCGTCGGGGACGGCGCCTTCGACGGCGGCATCGTGCCGAAGCTTCTCGCCGCGTCGCGCGCCGCGCGCAGCGGTCTCCGCGCCGACATCGGCGCGACTGCGGTGGTGGCATGAGCGTCGCGGTCGAGACGCATCTGCTGCCGACGTACCCGGAGACGAAGGTCGGCTTCGTCGAGGGCGACGGCGTCTGGCTCACCGATGCGAACGGCCGCCGCTACCTCGACTTCGCCGCCGGCATCGCCGTCGTCTCGCTCGGGCACCGCCACCCCGCGCCGCTCGCTGCCGCGCACGCGCAGCTCGACCGGCTGTGGCACGCGTCGAACCTGTTCGCGACCGAGCCCGTCACCGACCTCGCCGCGCTCCTATCCGACCGCTTCGGCGGCGCCCAGGCGTTCTTCTGCAACTCGGGGACGGAGGCGAACGAGGCCGCCCTCAAGTACGCGCGCAAGGCGACCGGCAAGCCGGGCGTCATCGCGCTCGAGGGCTCGTTCCACGGCCGCACGCTCGGCGCGCTCGCCGTCACCGGCCAGCCCGCGAAGCGCGCCGCGTTCGAGCCGCTCGGCCCCGCACGGTTCGCGACGCCGAACGACATCCCCTCGCTGCGCGAGGCCGCGGGCTGCGACATCGGGCTCGTCCTCCTCGAACCGGTGCTCGGCGAGGGCGGCGTCGTCCCGCTCGACCCAGCGTTCGTCGCCGCCGCCGCGGCGCTGGCGGAGGAGCTCGGCGCGCTGCTCGCGTTCGACGAGGTGCAGACCGGCGTCGGCCGCACGGGCACCTTCTTCGCCTTCGAGCGGCTCGGAACGAAGCCGCACCTCGTCAGCCTCGCCAAGGCGCTCGCGAACGGGCTTCCCATCGGCTGCCTCCTCGTCTCCGACGAAGCGCCGCGCGGCTTCGCGCCGGGCGACCACGGCTCGACGTTCGGCGGCAACCCGGTGTCGTGCGCCGCAGCGGTCGCCGTGTGCACGACGATCGACGAAGAGCTGCTCGCGTCCGTCCGCGCGAACGGCGCGCGCCTGCTCGCCGGTCTTTCTGCGCTGCCGGCCGTGACGCAGGCGCGCGGCTACGGTCTTCTCGCCGGCGCCGTGCTCGACCGGCCCGCCGGAGAGGTCGTCGACGCTGCGCTCGACGCAGGCCTCGTGTGCCTCACCGCCGGCCCGAACGTCCTTCGCCTCGCCCCGCCGCTCGTCGTCGGCGCGGACGAGATCGACCACGCCCTCGCGATCCTCACGGAGGTCACCGGATGAACCGCCAGCAGCGTCACGCCGCCATCCTGCGCATCCTGCGCGAGCACCCCGTCTCGACGCAGACCGAGCTCGCCGAGGCGCTCGCGGCCGCAGGGCACGAGGTCGTGCAGACGACCGTCTCGCGCGACATCCACGAGCTCGGGCTGATCAAGGTGCGGGACGCGAACGGCCGCCTCGTGTACGCGCCGCCGGAGGCGGCGGAGGCGGATCGCGTCGACGCCATCGCGTCCGCGTTCGCACGCTGGGCGATCGACGTCGAGCCGAGCGGCAACCTCGTCGTCGTCATCACGCCGCACGGCTACGCGAGCCCGCTCGCGCAGGCGATCGACGTCGCGCGGCATCCGCGCATCGCCGGCACGATCGCGGGAGAGAACACGGTCATGCTCGTCGCACGCGAGGGCACGACCGGCGCGCAGCTCGCCGGGGAAGTGCGTGCCCACATGCTGCGGGGCGTGGCGTGATCCTCGCCTCGCTCCCGATCGGCGAGAACGTCGGCATCGCGTTCTCAGGCGGCCTCGACACGTGCTGCGCGCTCGCCTGGATGCGCGAGCACGGCGCCGTCCCGTACGCGTTCACCGCCGACCTCGGCCAGCCCGACGAGGCGGACGTCGGCTCCATCCCGGAGCGGGCGCTGCGATACGGCGCGGAGGACGCTGTCCTCGTCGACTGCAAGAGCGCGCTTGCAAGCGAGGGCATCGCCGCGCTCCAGTGCGGCGCCTTCCACGTCCGCACCGCCGGCAAGACGTACTTCAACACGACGCCGCTCGGTCGCGCCGTCACCGGGACGCTGCTCGTGCATGCGATGCAGGAGCTCGACGTCGAGATCTGGGGCGACGGCTCGACGTACAAGGGCAACGACATCGAGCGCTTCTACCGATACGGGCTGCTCACGAACGAGAACCTCCGCATCTACAAGCCGTGGCTCGACACCGCGTTCGTCACCGAGCTCGGCGGGCGCAAGGAGATGAGCGAGTGGCTCGAGGAACATGGCCTACCCCACGGCGCGCCCGCCGAGAAGGCGTATTCGACAGACGCGAACGTGCTCGGCGCAACCCACGAGGCGAAAGATCTCGAGCACCTCCAGACGAGCATGCACATCGTCGAGCCGATCATGGGCGTCGCGCACTGGGATCCGTCGGTGGAGATCGAGCCGGAGCTCGTGACCGTCTCGTTCGAGGACGGAGCGCCGGTCGGCGATCCCGCGGACGTCATCCGCGAGCTGAACGCGATCGGCGGCCGCCACGGGCTCGGCATGTCCGATCAGATCGAGAACCGCATCATCGAGGCGAAGAGCCGCGGCATCTACGAGGCGCCCGGGATGGCGTTGCTGCACATCGCGTACGAACGGCTCCTCTCCGCCATCCACAACGAGGCGACGCTCGAGCGCTATGCGGTCGACGGCCGCCGCCTCGGCCGCCTGCTGTACGAGGGGCGCTGGTTCGACCCGCAGGCGCTCATGCTGCGCGACGCGCTCCAGCGCTACGTCGCGCGCCCCGTCACCGGCGAGGTGACGATCGAGCTGAGGCGCGGCGACGACTACACCATCCTGGAGACGAGCGGGGAGCTCACGTACGACCCCGAGCGCCTGAGCATGGAGCGGAGAGCGACGGCGTTCACCGCCGCCGACCGGATCGGCCAGCTCATGCTCAAGAACAACGACATCGCCGACACGCGGAGGTTCCTCGAAGCGTTCGGCCATCCCTTGCTCGAGGTGCCGGCATGACGCTGTGGGCTGCACGCACCGGCGTCGCGCTCGATCCCGACGTCGACGCATTCCTGCGCGCCGACGACGGCGAACTGCTCCCGTACGACTGCGCCGCGACTGCCGTGCACGCGCAACGGCTCCACGCCGCGGGAATCCTCGACGACGACGAGCTCGCCGACGTCGAGACGCGCCTGGTCACGATCGCGGACGAGGGGGCCGCGTACCTCGGCGAGTACGAGGACGTGCACTCTGCCATCGAGGGGCTGCTCGGCCCCGTCGGCCGCAAGATCCACGCCGGCCGCTCGCGCAACGACCAGGTGGCCGCCGCCGCGCGCCTGTACGTCGAGGACGCGTGCGTTGAAGCCGCGACGTCGGTCGCGCGCCTGACGGAGACGGTCCTCGACGTCGCCGACCGCGAGGCGGAGACCCCGCTGCCCGGCTACACGCACATGCAGCGCGCGCAGCCGGTCACGTTCGGGCACCACCTGCACGCGTGGGTGGAGATGCTCGAGCGCGACCGCACGCGTTTCGAGCAAGCGGCGACGGCCGCCTCGCCGAGCCCGCTCGGCGCGGGCGCGCTCGCAGGCTCCACGCTCCCGCTGCCGCTGCCCGCCTCCTCGATGCGCAATTCGCTCGACGCGGTCGCGGACCGCGACTTCGCGCTCGACTATCTGTACGCCGCGGCGGTGCTGTTCACGCACCTGTCCCGCATCGGCGAGGAGATCGTCCTCTGGTGCACGAGCGAGTTCGGCTTCGTGCGCCTGCCGGAGTCCGCCTCGACGGGCTCGTCGATGATGCCGCAGAAGCTCAACCCGGACGTCGCGGAGCTCGCGCGCGGCAAGGCGGGGACGGCGATCGGGCGGCTCACCGGGCTGCTCGCCGTCGTCAAGGGCCTGCCGCTCGCGTACGACCGCGACCTCCAGGAGGACAAGACACCGCTCTTCGCGACGCGGAGAGAAGTCCGCGGCGCGCTTGCAGCGCTCGCTGCGCTCGTCGGCGGCCTCGAGCTCGACCGCGAGCGGCTTGCAGCGGCCGTCTCGGACCCGCTGCTCCGCGCTACCGATGCCGCCGAGCTGCTCGTCGGCAACGGCGTCGCGTTCCGGGACGCCCACGAACAGGTCGCGTCGTCGGTGCGCGGTGGGACGTTCGTCGCGCCGGAACGGACCGCGCCGCGGCCGGCGCCGGGACCGAGCGGCGTCAAGACGGCGCTGCACCACGCCCGGCTCAGGCTCGCCGCGCGCTCGCTCGCGGACAGGACGCGCGCCCTCGTCGGCCGCGACCTGACGACGCTCACGACGTGGAGCGCGTACGAGCTCCGGCTCGTGCTCGATCTCGCCGAGCAGATGAAGGCGGCGCAGAAGAACGGCATCGACCACCGGCTCCTCCCCGGCCGCACGCTCGGCCTCCTGTTCGCGCGGCCCTCGACGCGCACGCGCATCTCGTTCGCAGTCGCGATGGAGCAGCTCGGCGGGTCAGCGGTCACGCTGAACACCTCCGACCTCCAGCTCTCACGCGGCGAGTCGCTCGAGGACACCGCGCGCATCCTCTCCGGCTATCTCGACGGGATCGCGGTGCGGTGGGCGTCGCAGACCGACCTGGAGACGCTCGCCGCGCACGCGTCGATCCCCGTGATCAACGCGCTCACCGACGACGAGCATCCGTGCCAGGCGCTCGCCGACGCACTCACGATCCGCGAGCACTTCGGCGACCTCGCAGGCATCCGCGTCGCCTACGTCGGCGACGGCAACAACGTGTGCGCGTCGCTCCTCGTCGCCTGCTCGGCGCTCGGCGCCGAGGTCGTGTGCGCGACGCCGCGCGGCTACGAGCCCGGCCCGGGCGCCCTCGGCGCGGCCGTCGCCTTCGGCGGGAACGTGACGCTGACGGACGACCCGTACGCAGCGGCCGCCGGCGCGCAGGTGCTCTACACCGACGTGTGGACGAGCATGGGCGAGGAGGACGAGCGGCAGCGCCGCCTCCGCGACTTCGCCGGCTTCGCGCTCGACGCCGACCTGCTCGCCGCGGCGGCGAACGATGCCGTCGTCCTCCACTGCCTGCCGGCGCACATCGGCGAGGAGATCTCCGGCGACGTCCTCTACGGCGGCCAGTCGGCCGTGTGGCAGCAGGCCGAGAACCGGCTGCATGTACAGAAGGCGCTGCTCTCCCTGCTCGTAGACTGAGCGGCCTGAACGACTCGGATCTGAACGACCTGCGCGAGCACATCGCGGCCGTCGACCGCGAGGTGCTCGACGCCCTCAACCGCCGGCTGGAGCTCGTGCGGCGCGTGCGCGCGCACAAGCAGGAGACGGGCGCGCCGCTGATCGACGCAGCCCGCGAGGCTGAGCTCCTGGACGAGCTCGTCCGCGCCAATGACGGCCCGCTCGGCGAGGAGGCGGTGCGGTCCCTCTTCTCCGCCGTGCTCGACGTGATGAAGCAGGAGTCGCGCGGCCGCGCAACGGCCGTATCGACTCCCGCACGCACGCCCACGCCGGTGTCGCGGCTCGCAATCGTCGGCACCGGGCTGCTCGGCACCTCCATCGCGCTCGCTGCGCGGCGGGCGGGGGTCGGAAGCGTGCGCGGCTGGGACGCCGATCCGGGGACCCTGCGCGAGTCGGCGGTCGAGCGCGCGACGTCGCTCGCGGATGCGGTCGCCGACGCGGAGCTCGTCGTCGTTTCGGTGCCCGTCGGCGCCGTCGTCCCCGCCGTACGGGACGCGCTCGCCGCCGCCCCCGGCGCGACCATCACCGACGTCGGCTCGACGAAGCGCGTGCTCGCCGCCGTCGAGGATCCACGCTTCGTCGCCGGCCACCCACTCGCCGGCGGCGCGGGCGGCGGCCCGGGTCGCGCCAGCGCCGATCTGTTCGACGGCGCCATCTGGTTCCTGACCCCGTCCCCCGCGGCCGACGGCGAGCGCATCGATCTCGTCGAGCGCTTCGTCGCCGCGATCGGCGCGCGCACCGTGCGGCTCGACCCGTCCGAGCACGACCGGCTGCTCGCCGTGACGAGCCATCTCCCGCATGCGCTGGCGAACCTGCTCATGCGCGCGGCCGCGCGTGCGGGCGAGGACGCCCTCGGCTACGCAGGCGCGTCGCTGCGTGAGATGACGCGCGTCGCGGGCGCGAACCCGTCGATCTGGGCGGACATCTTCGTCGACAACGGTGACCTGATCGCCGCGGCGCTCGCCGAGGTCGGGGCCGAGCTGGCCGATGTCGAGCGCGCGTTGCGCGACGGCGAGCGCGACACGATCGAGGCCTGGATCGGCGAGTCTGCGACCGCGCGCACGCGCATGCTCGAATACGCATACCGTACGGACGCCACGAAGCTGAACCGCATTCGCGTGCGCGTTCCCGACAAGCCGGGCGTGCTCGCCCGCATCACGCAGACGCTCGGCGCGGCGGGGATCAACATCGAGGACTTCGAGCTGCGCCATGTGTCACCCGAGTACGGCGGCGTACTCGTCATCATCGTCTCGGGCGGCGACAACGCCGAGCTCGCCCGGACGCTGCTGCGGCGCGACGGCTACTCGGCCGCCTGAACGCGGCCGCGCACTTCGCCGAGGCCCTCCCCGCGCAGGACGACCTCGTCCCCGTCGGCGAGGAAGCGCGCGTTGCGATACAGCTCGATGAGCGAGCCCTCCGAGCCCGGATCGGGCCCGGAGATCGTCCCCGTCGCCATCAGGTCGCCCGTGCGGACGGTGCCGCCGTTCGAGGTTGCGTGCGCGAGCATCTGCGGCATCGTCCAGTAGAGCGTGCGCGCATTCCCGCGCGAGACCGTCTCTCCGTTCAGCTCGATCGAGAGGTCGAGGTCGAGCGCCCAGTCACGGCCCCCCGCGAGCTGCTGAAGCGGCGGCGGGTCCTGCTCCGGCGCCTCGACGCGG
Source organism: uncultured Gaiellales bacterium (assembly GCA_964645445.1). Lineage (GTDB taxonomy): Bacteria > Actinomycetota > Thermoleophilia > Gaiellales > Gaiellaceae > Palsa-739. Next base: position 11,377 of record CAZXZX010000134.1, on the reverse strand, counting down.
CTGTCCTCGAGCAGCGCAAGCGGTGTCACCCAGGCCGAGATGGATGTGAGGAACGACTTGCCGAGGAACGGGCCGAGCGGGACGTACTCGAATGCCTGGATGTCGCGCGCGCTCCAGTCGTTGACGAGGACGACGCCGAAGACGTGGTCGGCGAACGCTGCCGTGGTGAGCGGCCGGGAGGCCGGAACGCCGACGACGAAGCCGAGCTCGAGCTCGACGTCGAGGCGCTCCGAGGGGCCGAACTCGCCGGCGCGCAACTGGCCGCGAGGGCGGACGACGTCGGTGCCGCTCACGGCCACGGTCCCCGCGCGGCCGTGATACCCGACGGGCAGCCACCGCCAGTTCGGCAGCAGCGGCTCCTGGTCGGGGCGGAACATGCGGCCGAGGTTCGTCGCGTGTTCCCTCGACGCGTAGAAGTCGACGTAGTCGGCGACGTCGAACGGGAGGCGCATGCGCGGCTCGGCGATGCGCGGGCCGTCGTGCGCGCGCGCGGCCGCGATCGCCTCGCGCCACGCGTCCGGGCCCGCGGCCATGAGCGGATTCAACGTCGGTTGCGCGAATTCGTCGCCGAGACCGCGCAGGTCGACGACCTCGCCGCCCTCGGCCCACGCGAGGCCTCCGTCCGCAAGCGCGCCGAAGCCGGTCACAGGATTTCCAGCTCGTGCAGCTCGCCGACCGGCTCGAAGAACGAGCAGCTGCCGATCGAGTGCAGCAGATGCGTGCGGACGTGCACGAGCTCGTCCGGCCCGGCGGCGCGACTGTTCCAGCGGAACGAGTCGGCATCGAGCGCGAACGAGCCCGGCGGCGAGCGAAGCGCCTCCTCCTCGTCGCCGAAGACGCACGCCGCGAGCACGTTGAGGAACCCGTGCTCTCCCGCTTCCGTCGGGTATGCGTGGTGCAGACCGGCGGTCGCCTTGAACACGACGCCGCGCTCGCGGCACGTGCGCACAAAGGCGGCGAGCTCCTCGACGGCCGGGATCGCCGCGCCGCCGCAGCGGACCTTCGAGACTCCTTCGACATAGAGGTCGTCGTCCTGGCGCTCGGTCCCGCCGCTCACGACGGCGAGATCTCGATTGTCGACCTCGACCCCCGCCGGCACGACGAAGCGGCCGAGGATCCAGGCGTCCGGGCTCGCCTGCGCCCGCGCATCCTCCGCGAGCGCATCCGGAAGGGGCATGCTCGCCGGCGGGAAGAGCGGCGCGTGGTCGAAGAGCCGGGTCAGCAGGGCACGGCGGGCGTCCACGAGCGGCAAAGCTACACTCCGCCCGGGTCGGGCTCCGCGCAGTGGGAGCATGTGAACCGCGTCAGATCCGGAAGGAAGCAGCGCTAAGCATTTCCTCCCAGGTGCGCGGGCAGCCCGGCCCCCTGTGGCATCGCTTGCGATGCCAAATAAGAGGCCGCGGCGACCCCGTCGGCGCGGCCGCTCTAATATCGCTCAATGGCCGCCCTGTACCGCAAATACCGCCCGCAGAGCTTCGACGAGGTGGTCGGGCAGGAGGCGGTCGTGCGGACGCTCAAGAACGCGATCACCGCCGGCCAGGTGCGGCAGGCGTACCTGTTCGCAGGCCCGCGCGGAACGGGCAAGACGTCGCTCGCGCGCATCCTCGCGAAGAGCCTCAACTGCACGCACGGTCCCACGGTCACGCCGGACGGCACGTGCCATGCATGCGTTGCGATCGCTGCGGGAACGTCGCTCGACGTGATCGAGATGGACGCAGCGTCGCAACGCGGCATCGACGACATCCGCGAGATCCGCGACCGCGTCGTCCTCCAGCCGGTCGAAGGGCGGTACAAGGTCTACATCCTCGACGAGGCGCACCAGCTGACGGACGCGGCGTGGAACGCCCTGCTGAAGCTGATCGAGGAGCCTCCGCCCCATCTCGTCTTCGTCTTCTGCACCACCGACCTGTCGAAGGTGCTCTCGACCGTTCGCTCGCGCTGCCAGACGTTCGTGTTCCAGCGGCCGCGCCTGCAAGACCTGTTGAAGCGCCTGCGCATGATCGCGGACAAGGAGCAGATCGAGGTCCCCGACCAAGCGCTCGCGCTCGTTGCGCGCGCCGCGCGCGGCTCCTACCGCGACGCCGAGTCGACGCTCGACCAGCTCGCAGCGGCGACGGAGAACGAGGTGACGGTGCAGTCGGTGCTGCAACTGCTCGGCACGGTCGAAGAGGAGGCGCTCTTCCGTCTGTGCGACCTCGTCGTCGACCGCGACACGGCGGGCGCGCTCACGTTCGTCGAGGAGCTGTCGGAGCAGGGGCACGACATCGGCCGGCTCGTGACGGAGCTCATCGAGCACCTGCGCCAGCTGCTGCTCGTGCAGCACATGGGCGAGGTGCCGGAGTCGCTGCCCGTGACCGAGGAGGCACGTGAGCGGCTGCGCGCGCAGGCGAACCAGCTGGGCGAGCCGACGGTCATCCGACTGCTCGACCTGCTGGCGGTCGCCGTCGACGACATGCGACAGGGTGGCGATCCGCGCCTGCCGCTCGAGCTCGCGCTCGTCAAAGTCACGCGACCGGGAGCGGATCTGTCCCGCGAGTCGCTCGCATTCCGCCTCGAGCAGCTCGAGCAGGGCGCGACTCGGGCCGCCGTCCCCCCGCCCGAGGCGAGGAAGGCCGCGCCACCGCCCGCTCCGGTACCCGTGTCGAAGGCGCCGGACGTCGAGCTCGAACAGCTGCAGGAGGCGTGGTCGCGGACGATCGTCCCCGCCGTCGCCGAGCGCTCGATCCCGATCTCGACCGTGCTCGGCGAGGCGCGGCCGGCACAGCTCGCCGGCGACACGCTCACCGTCGAGTTCCCGGCGAGCGCGTCGTTCCACCGCCAGCTCGCAGAGGAGCCGAAGAACGCGACCATGCTCGCGGACGCGCTCTACGAGGTGACCGGCCGGCGGCTCGCGCTCGCGTTCGCGGTCGGCGAAAGGGACGTCGAGGGCGCGCTCGAGCTCGACGAGCCGGCGGGCGAGGAGCGGATCATCGAGCTCTTGAAGGCCGACCTCGACGCGCGCGAAAGGGATCCCGAGTGAGTTTCGACATGAACAAGTTGATGCAGCAGGCGGCAGCCATGCAAGAGCAAGTGCAGCGCATGCAGGAGGAGGCGAAGAAGGCGACGGCGGAGGCGTCGGTCGGAGGCGGCATGGTGAAGGTGACCGCGAACGGCGCCGGCGAGGTGATCTCCATCGAGATCTCCCCTGACGCGATCGACCCGGCAGACCCGGAAGGGCTCGCCGATCTCGTTCTCGCAGGCGTGAACGAGGCGCTCCGCTCCGCGCAGGCGACCGTCGAGACGAAGGCGCAGCAGATGATCGGCGAGCTCGGGCTGGGAGACCTCGGCCTTCCCGGGCTCGGCGGGTAACGGGGCTTGCGCGGCCACTACGTCGTCTCCAACTGGGTCTGGCTCCTCATCGTCCTCGTCCTCATCGGCGTGATCGTCTGGGGCTGGGCCTTCGACTTCAGATGAAGTGCTCCGCACTTCATCCGATTGAGCCCGCGTCCTCTTGAGAGAGTCCGGCGGCTGATTGCTCTTCGTAGCGTCGACCAGCGTCGAAGGCGTCCGACTCTCACCGTTACCCTGGGCACGTGCTCTCGCCCTCCGTCGACAATCTCGTCGCGCAGCTGACCCGCCTGCCGGGTATCGGGAGCCGCACGGCGCAGCGCCTCGCGTTCCACATCCTGCAGGTGCCGAAGAACGAGGCGAACGCGCTCGCGGACGCGATCCGCGACGTGAAGGAACGCGTGCGCTTCTGCAACGAGTGCGGAAACCTCACCGAGGAGGAGGTTTGCGCGATCTGCCTCGATGGGCGCCGCGACCGGTCCTTGATCTGCGTCGTCGAGCAGCCCGTCGACCTGTTGTCGCTCGAGCGCACGGCCGAGTACCGCGGCCTCTACCACGTCCTCGGCGGCGCGCTCTCGCCGCTCGACGGCGTCGAGCCGGAGCATCTGCGCATCGACGAGCTGATCCGGCGCGTCGATCGCAACGGCGTGCAGGAGGTCGTGCTCGCGACGAATCCGAACATGACGGGCGAGGCAACCGCGGCGTATCTCGCCGACCGCTTGCGGGGACGCGTTCGTGTGACGAGGCTCGCGAGCGGCCTGCCCGTCGGCGGCGACCTCGAGTACGCGGACGAGGTGACGCTCGGCCGAGCGCTTACGGGCCGCCGCGAGATGTAGGCACACTCTTTCTCGTGACCGTCGCGCACCACGAGGAGATCCCGCAGCTCGCGGCAGATGCGGCTCAACGAGGCCGAGATCTGGTCGTCATGAAGTTCGGCGGCACCTCGGTCGGCGACACGCAGAAGATCAAGGACGTCGCCCGCAGGCTCGTCGAGGCGCGGGAAACCGGACATCGTGTCGTCGGCGTCCTCTCGGCGATGGGCGACACGACGGACGACCTCATCCGGCTCGCGCACGAGGTCTCGCCGCATCCCCATCCGCGCGAGTACGACATGCTCGTCTCCGTCGGCGAGCGCATCTCGAATGCGCTGTGCGCGATGGCGATCCACGACCTCGGGCAGGAGGCGATCTCGCTCACCGGTTCGCAGGCGGGCATCCTCACCGACACCTCGCACGGCAAGGCGAAGATCGTGGAGGTGCGCGCGTCGAGAATTCACGAGGCGTTGGACGACGGGAAGATCGTCCTCGTCGCCGGCTTCCAGGGCGTCTCGTCCGAGCACGAGGTGACGACGCTCGGGCGCGGAGGCTCCGACGCCACCGCGGTCGCGCTCGCGGCCGCGCTCGGCGGCGCGTGCGAGATCTTCACCGACGTCGAAGGCGTCTTCACCGCCGACCCTCGGCTCGTTCCCGACGCGCTCAAGCTGCCGAAGGTCAGCTACGAGGAGATGCTGGAGATGGCGGCCACGGGCGCGCGCGTGATGATGGCCCGGTCGATCGAGATCGCCCGCAGGTACGGTGTTCCTCTCCACGTGCGTGCGGCGTTCAGCGACGTCGAGGGCACCTGGATCTGCGAGGAGGATCAGCTCATGCTCGAGAAGGCGATCGTGTCGGGCGTCACCCACGACACGTCCGAGGCGAAGGCGACGGTGCTCGGCGTCCCCGACCGGCCCGGCGTCGCGGCGCGGGTCTTTCGCGCGCTCGCGGACGCGGGCGTGAACATCGACATGATCGTGCAGAACGTCTCCGCCGAGGGCGCGACGGACATCTCGTTCACGCTGCCGAAGACCGACCTGCCGGCGGCCGAGCCGATCCTCGAGCAACTGCGCGGCGAGATCGGTGCGCGCGGCATCGCGTACGACCCCGAGATCGCGAAGGTCTCGCTCATAGGCGCGGGCATGAAGAGCCATCCCGGTGTCGCCGCCGACATGTTCGAGGCGCTCGCAGACGCGAATATCAACATCGAGATCATCTCGACGTCTTCCATCCGCGTGTCCTGCGTCGTGCGCGCCGCCGACGTCGAGAAGGCGGTCGGCGCCGTGCACGACAAGTTCCGGCTGTTCGCGGAGGAACGCATCCGTGCGTAACGCGAGCATCGCCGTCGTCGGCGCGACAGGCGCCGTCGGCGCGGTCACGATGCGCCTGCTGCGCGAGCGCGGCCACGAGAACGTGCGCGCGTTCGCGTCCGCCCGCTCGGCGGGGCGCAAGCTCCACGGCGGCATCCTCGTCGAGGAGGCGACCCCGGAGGCGCTCGAGTCGGCGGGCGTCGACCTCGCGCTCTTCTCCGTCGGGACGTCTGCGTCACGGGCGCTCGTCCCGCACGCGGTGCGGGGCGGCGCGGTCGCGGTCGACAAGTCGTCGGCGTACCGGCTCGAACCTGGCGTACCGCTCGTCGTGCCCGAGGTGAACGGGCCGCGCGCCCGCGAGCACGACGGCGTCGTCGCGAACCCGAACTGCTGCACCATCCCGTTGACGTGCGTGCTCGGCCCGCTGCACGAGGCAGCGGGGCTGAAGCGCGTGCGCGTGTCGACGTATCAGGCGGTCTCGGGCAAGGGCGCGCAGCGGCTCGAGCTGCTGCTCGCGGAGGCGTCGGCCGACCACGACCTGTCGATGGACTGGGACTGGGACGGCGACGAGACCGACGAGGAGTCGAAGATCCGGTCGGAGACGCGCAAGATCCTCGAGCTGCCCGACCTGCCGATCAGCGCGACGACGGTGCGAGTCCCCGTGCCCGTCGGCCATGCCGAGTCGGTGTGGCTCGAGCTGGAGGAGCCGCTCTCGCCGGAGCAGGCAGCGGCGATCCTCGCTGCTGCGCCGTCGGTGCAGCTCGTCGACGTGCCGACACCGCGGGCGGCCGCGCAAACCGACGACGTGCTGGTGGGACGCATCCGGTCGGATCAGGCTGCCGACGGGAATGCGCTGGCGCTCTTCCTCGCGTGCGACAACCTGAACAAGGGCGCCGCGCTGAACGCGATCCAGATCGCCGAGCTCCTGCTCGGCGACCGCGTCGCCGCCTGAGTCGGTTGAGCCGGCTCCTCCTCACGCTCTTTTCGAGAGCTCACGCGGCTCTGTATCGGACCAGCGGCGGCCGGGTCGGAGGCCGCTTCCGCAAGACCGCGCCGGTGCTGTTGCTGACGACGACCGGCCGCAAGACCGGGAAGCGGCGGACGGCTCCGCTGCTCTACGCAGAGGACGCGGGCCGATATGTCATCGTCGCGTCGGTGGGTGGTGCGCCGAGGCACCCGGCGTGGTATCTGAACCTTCGCGACCGCCCGGAAGCGACCATCCAGGTCGGGCATCGAACGATCGGTGTGCATGCCGAGACGGCCGCGCCGGAGGAGCGTGCGCGACTCTGGATGCTGGTGACGCGGATGTATCCCGGGTACGACGGCTATCAGGCGAAGACGAGCCGCGTGATCCCGATCGTGATCCTCACGCCCGCGGCGAGCTGAAGGAGCTTCGTGAACGCTCGTCCAGGGATCGGCGGTTACGTCGGTGAGCGAACGCCGCCGAGGTCTTGCAGCAGGGCGTATGTGAAGCGCAGCGCGGGGTCGATGTCCTCGAGACGGATGTGCTCGTTCGGCGCGTGCGCACCCGAGCCGGAGTACGTCGGATTGTCGGGTGCCGACATCCCCGGAAGATCGAGATGCTCCTGCAGCGACGAGATGATCGGGAGCGTAGCCGGGGTGAGCGGGAGGACCGACGCGGTCCTGCCGCTCGTCGCCTCGGCGACCTTGATGACGCGCTGCACGAAGGGATGGTCGATCGGCGTCGTCGCGGGCTTTGCCTGCACGATCGACGTCAGCTCGACGTCGCTGAACCCTTCGCGGTCAAGGTGGGCGCGCAGCAGAGCAAGGATCTCGTCGGGTTTCTGGTCGGGGACGAGTCGGAAGTCCATCCACGCGCTCGCCTCCTTCGGGAGCACGGTCTTGATCCCCGGCCCGCTGTAGCCCGTATTGATCCCGGCGATGTTCGAGGTGGGCGTATATGCGGCGCGCTCCCAAAGCGCCGCGCCGGTCAGCCCGTCCACCCACTCGTCGATGCCGAGCATCTCGCGCAGCTCCGATTCCTCCGATCGGCTCGCCTCTGCGATCGCGCGCTTCTCGTCATCGGTTGGCGCGCGCACGGCGTCGTAGAAACCGGCTACCCGCACGTTCCCGTCCGGCCCACGCAGACTCCCGAGCGCCTGGACGAGCCGCCACGCCGAGCTCGGCGCGATCACCGCGAGGGACGAGTGCGCGTCGGTCGCGAGCGTGCGCACGTCCAGTCGGACCCCGAGCGCGCCCTTGAAGCCGAGGCCGAACTCCGGACGTCCGTCGGGCAGGCGCGCCGAAGCGCCCTCCCAAAGCGAGCCGTCCGCTCGGAGCAACTCGACATTTTCACGGACGATCTCGTCGAAGTGGGTGCTGCCGATCACCTCCTCGCCCTCCACGATCCAGCGGACGCAGATCGGGAGTTCACCATCGGCGTCGCGCAGCGCGCTGATCACGGCGAGCCGCACGGCAAGCTCGGCCTTGTTGTCGCACGTGCCGCGCGCATAGAGCTTGCCGTCGCGCAGCGTCGGCTCGAACGGCGGCGAATCCCAAAGATCGAGTGGATCGACGGGCTGGACGTCGTAATGGTTGTACAACAGCAGCGTGAAGTCGCCGCGCCCCCGCTGGTCGCCATACACGGCCGCAGCGCCCTCATTCGCGCGCAACTGACACGTCTTGAAGCCGGCGCCGACGAGCAGCTCTTCGACAAGCTCGGCCGTCTCGTCGAGCGCGCGACCCTCCGCCGAGACGCTCGGCTGCCGACAAAGCAACTCGAGAATGCGCAACGCATCCTCACCGATTCGCCCGTAGTCCGGCACCATCGTGCGATCCTACGCCTGACCTCCTGCTCGAGCGCAGCCCCGGCGGGATGCTCACTGCCACGATCTCCGATCTCGACGCAGAACACCGACACGAGGCGCGATCGCCAGGCGACATTGGTGAACGCTGGCGCACCGCAGCGTTGCGTAGCCCCGCACGATCGTGCAAACGGGCGCGCTGCTCCCCTCGCTTCCCTCTACCAGTCGCAGGCGACGCCGAGTTCAGCGAGCTCGCGTAGGGCCTGACGCATCCTGCGCATGCCTTCGGAGTCGGCGAGTCGCAGGCGCGGGTCGTCACCGAGGGCGGCTTCACGGGCTGCGGTCAGCAGCTCTTCGTGTGCCGTTCCGGCGTCCTCGACGAGCTCGTGGTGCAGCCGGAGAGGCACCTTCGCTGGATCCCGCCGATCCAGACTGCACCGTAGAGACACAGGAGGGTCGGCACCAGAGGTAGATCCTGCGGCTGTCGTCTCGCCTCGATCACGACGTCCACCGGCACAACCGCATGCCTGCAGTCATCGCTTCCTGAGAGCGGCGGTCTCCGGTTTTTCTTTCGCGGGTGATCCCTACGGTTCTTCGGCGACTTCGAGCGGACGGTTGGCGAGCGCGAGCCGCAGCGGCCGTGCGATGGGCTGCAGGCGCTCATGAGCGTCTTCCCAGCCGGTTGGCATCGCGTGGAGCGCGCAGCGCATGCCGACGCTCACCACGGCGTCGCCGCGATCCTCGACCGCGACAAGCGCGAGTGCCTCGGCGTCGAGATAGGAACACACCCGGTCTTCGTCCCAGATCGTCCTCACCGGCAGAACCAGGCCTACTGCCGAGGCCTCTGCTTCGCGGAGCCCTGCGCTGAGCATGCAGAAGAATGCATGCGACGAACGAAGCGCCGATGCGGGCGGAATCCGCAGGTCGAGTTCGCCGTCGTTTCGAACGAGGCCGACAAGCGGGCCCCTCGTCTCCCCGCTTCCAGCGGCCAGCTGCAGTCTCCCGACCACGCGACTCAGAGCGCCCACGGACTCCACATCGGCAGCCGGGAGCGGACACTCAAGGCACATTGCCGCACGCGGGCGTCTCGACGACCCCGCCGGCTGGTCACGTTCGGCGTCTCTGCGATACTCGCTGTCGATGAACAGCGACGACCTGAAACGACTCGAGGCGGCCGGCTCTGTTGCGTCAATCCCTGTCGGGCACGTGCTGATCGAGCGCGGCCAGTTCGGCAGCGGCCTCTACGTCATCCTCGAGGGCACGGTCGTGGTCGAGGCGCCGGAGGGCAACATCGAGTTCGGGCCGCACTCGCTCATCGGCGAACGCGCTCTTCTCTCGGCCGCCGGCAAACGCGCGGCGCGCGTCCGGGCGACGAGTGACCTCCGCGTGGTCGCGGTCGACCGGCATGCGTTCGATCGGCTCTGTGCCGACGACCCGGAATTCGCGCGCCGGCTCGCCGCTGACGCCGCGTAGCCAGGTACGCACCGGCCGCCGCCGGCGGTGTGGCCAAATGTCGCCGCATACGGCAGGTCCCGGCGGCCTCGGGACTAATGCCCGAGGGGGTTCGAGCCGATGATGACGCTGCGGCGGGCCGAATCTCCGGCCGACCAGCTTCGATCTCATCCCCATGGATCCCAACGAGCAGCGGCACTCGAACGGCGCGGCCGAGTCGGCCCTCTCGGATCTGCCGCGGCGGTTCCAGAGCCTCGTCGAGACGATTCCCGGGATCGTCGGATACATGGACCTCGTCGACCGGGACGACCCGTCGCACTCGACCCCCCTGTACATCAGCCGGCAGGTCGAGGAGATGATGGGGTACCCGCGCGAGGCGTGGCTGTCGGACGACGAGCTCTGGCTGCAGGTGCTCCATCCGGACGACGCGGAACGGGCCACGGCCGGGGACGCGCACGCCCGTGGCACGTTGTCCTCCCTCCTCGCGGAGTACCGGATGATCGCCCGCGACGGCCGCGTGGTGTGGGTGAGCGAGAAGGCGGCGGTCGTCGAGGACGAGACGAGCGGTCTCACCTACTGGCAGGGCGTGATGGTCGACATCACCGAGCGGAAGCTCGCCGAGGAAGCGCTCGCAGCGAGCGAGCGCCAGTTCCGCTCGATCTTCGACGCGGCATCGATCGGCGTCATGACGATCGGGCTGGACGGCAGCATCCTGGAGACGAACCCGATGCTGGAGCAGGTCTGCGACTACCCATCCGGGGCGCTGCACGGCGAACCGCTCGCCGACTATCTCGACGCAGCCGACGGCGTATCGCTCGAGCTCGACGGGCTCGTCGCAGGCGTGCGCGACCGCTGCCAGGTCGAGCACCGCTTCCGGCGCCGTGACCAGTCGCTGATGTGGTGCCGCACGGTGATGGCGCTCGTGCGGGACGAGGCGAACAGGCCCGCCTATGTGATCGCGATGCTCGAGGACATCGGCGACCGGAAGCAAGCCGAAGTCGATCTCGTCCACCGCACGTTGCACGACTCGTTGACGGAGCTGCCGAATCGGATCTGTTTCCACGACACGGTCACGAGGGCGATCGAGGCGGCGCGCGGACAGGGAGAGCTGGCAATCCTGCTCATCGATCTCGACCGCTTCAAGGAGATCAACGACACGCTCGGCCACCACTACGGCGATCTCCTCCTCTGTGAGTTCGCGGCCGCGCTGCGCAGCCACCTTCGTCCGCCGGATGCAATCGCGCGCCTCGGCGGCGACGAGTTCGCACTCTTGCTTCAGTTCGTCGGTGACAGCACGGCCGCTGCGAACAGTGCCGCACAACGCATCGAGGAGCTGCTCGCGCGCCCCTACCACGTGAAGGGCCTGCCGCTGAGCGTGGAGGCCAGTATCGGCATCGCGCGCTTCCCGCAGGACGGAGACGACGTCGACGAGCTGCTCCAGCACGCCGACATCGCGATGTACACGGCGAAGACGAACGGCGGCGGCCACGCGTTCTACGACGACAGCAACAACGGCCACGATCGGCGCCGGCTCAGCCTGCTCGGCGAGCTGCGTCGTGCCATCGCTCAACGCGAGCTCGTGCTCCACTACCAGCCGAAGCTCGACCTGAGGACGAAGCGGATCGATCGTGTCGAGGCGCTCGTCCGCTGGAACCACCCGACGCAGGGGCTGTTGCCGCCCGCGGAGTTCATCCCGCTCGCCGAGCGCACC
>CAZXZX010000133.1:0-4914 GCA_964645445.1 uncultured Gaiellales bacterium | reverse complement strand
GTAACGCCCTCGACGCTCAGTGCGTCGCGGCTGGTTGTCCTCCTGGGCAGCTAGGAGGCCACACCTTCAGCACCTTGTAGCGCGCCTGGTCGAGGCGCCCGCACGGCGTGCCCGTCGGCCCATAGCGGTTGTCCTGCCACGACTGGCTGTACGCGAGATACGCCTCGGCCCAGCGGCGGTTGTCCCAGAAGAAGTCGCCCAGGTCGAGCCACGTCTCGTAGTTCTGCGGCTCGAGCGACACGGCGTCGCGGTAGAGCTGCTCGGCGCGCTTCGGGTCGACGACCTCCTCGAACGCGGCCCACTCGGAGAGCGCATCGGTGGAGAGCGGGTCGTATGCGTGCGCGCGCTTCACCTGCGCGAGGGTCGCCGCAGTCGCGAGCTGGCGCTGAGCGAGCCAAGGCGCTGCGAGCGAGTAGACGGCGGCGAACGCGAACAGCATCGCGGCCGCCGCGACGAGCGGGCGTCGCACGGGTGAGGGCGGCGACGCACCGCGCACGACGAGGGCGCCGGCGACGAAGAGCAGCGGCCCGCACGTCGCGACGTAGTCCCAGTCGACGTCGGCGACCATGTGCAGGAGGAACGCGCCGCCGCCGATCGCGAGCGCAGTCACGGCGGCGCGTTCCGCTCCCTGCGCGCGGGCGCGCGTGCGCGCGACTGCGACGACCGCGGCTGTCGCCGCGGCGAGGAAGAGCAGCAGGCCGACGATGCCCGTCTCGCTGAGAAACTGAAGCGGGACGTTGTGCGGCTCCGTCGTGGTGATCGGGCTCAGCCGCAGGTGCTCGTCCGTGAGCTGGAACGTGCCGGCGCCGGTCCCACCTCCCGGATGCCCGACGAAGCCGCGCCAGGCCTCCTGCCACCAGCGCCAGCGGTTGCTGGAGTTGAGGCTGCCGAGATGTCCCGTGCTGGACGAGATCTGGCTCGAGACCGGATTCGCGAACGCATGCCAGATGCGCCCGGCGAAGACGATCGCGACGACGACGAGCACGACGGCGGCAACGACGCCTGCGATCGCGGCCGCACGGTCGACGCGGCGGCGGGTCGAGTCGGACACGCGCAGCCGGCGCTGCACGAGGAATGCGATGCCGGCGACCGCGAGCGCGCCCCCGACGACCGCGAGCGCGAACAGGCGTCCGTCGTGCGCGCGCACCGCATGTGTCTGGCCGTCGCTCGTGATCCCGGGCAGGGCGAGCGCAGCGCCGAAGACGGCGGCCGCCCCGGCTCCGGCGATCGCGACGGTGACGAGGCTCTCGAGACGGTTCGCCGCGAGCACGATCCACGCGACGGCCGCGAGGCACGCGAGCGCGATCCCGAAGCGCGAGTACGTGAGCAGCGCCGTCAGCCCCGCGCCGTACAGGAGGACGGACCCGAGCACGGCGCGCCGCGACCCGAGCCAAAGCGCGACCGGCACCGTGACCGCGGCGAGCAGCGCGAGCTCGTTCCAGTAGTCGATCGGCGCGCGCAGCCGCGCTAGGCGGCCGTAGTCGGAGTAGAGGGACGGAACCGACTTCGCGAGCAGCGCCCACCCGATGACCAGCGCGAGCAGGATCGAGGCGCCGAACGCGATCGACTCCGCAGGACGGCGGAGCTGGGCGGCGACGAGCGCGCCGAGCAGCGCGAACGATGCGTACACGAGCGTCCGGTTGGTGTATTGCCACGAGTCTTCGGGCGACGCCGACCAGATCGTCGTCACCCCGACCCAGGCGGCGAGCGAGAAGAGCGCGACGAGGAACGAGGCACCGGCCCCGTCCAGCTGCGGCGCCGGCAGCGCGCCCGCGAGCACGGCCACCGCCGCGAGGGCGGCGAGCAGGAGCGAGAAGCCCCCGAGCCACACGAGCGAGGAGAGTGTCGTCCCCCGGGCAAAGAACAATGTCGCGAATGCCAGCGCGCCCGCAGCCACGGCGAGGACGGCTCCACGCCGTTCGACCAGAGCGGGCACCGGCGGGGACGCTAGCATTGCGAAAACCTCAGGGACGGCCCGTTCACAAACGGTTTACATGGGCCAAACCGCGAGAACACCGGCAATGGAGAGACTAGGCGCAGGGATGGCCGGTCGGACGTTTGGCACGTCCGTCTACGGAGCACGGGAAACGACGATGCCGACGACAACCGCCAAGCTGAGGACGAGGCTCATCGGGGGCCTAGTGGTCGTGGCAGCGCTCGCCGCCCTCGCCGGCACACCGTCGGCGTCCGCCGCACCGGCGGCGACGTCGAAGGCGACGAGCAAGTGCTGGCTCCAGGTCGTGAACGACTGGCTCGCCCACGGCTCCGTGACGAACTACTACGCGATCCCGTGCTACACGCAGGCGATCCAGCACCTCAGCGCCTATCCCGACATCAAGCAGTACTCGAGCGCGATCGACGACATCCACCGAGCGCTGCTCGCCGCCATCCACGAGGAGCGCGGCGGCGGCGGCCCGAACAGCGGCGGCACGAGCAACGACCTGGGCAGCGGCGGCGGTGGCGGCGTCGTCGGCGGCGGTGGCGGCGGCAACGGCTCGACCGGCGGCGGCAGCGCCGTCGCCCACAAGGGCGTCCTCAGCAGGCTTGCGGCCGACATCGGCCCCGGGAACGCGCAGTCCATTCCGCTGCCGCTCCTCGTGCTCGGCGGTCTCGCGCTCCTGCTCCTCCTGACCGCCGCGGCGACGTGGTTCGCGCGGCGCCTCCAGGCACGCCGGGTGACCCCGGCTCCCGCGCATGCGCGCGCCGGAAGCTCCGTCCGACCCAAGACCTAACCTCCGGTCCCCCGCTCGAGCCGCAGGCGGCTCGGCGAAATACTCGGTGGCTACAGTTGGAGGGGCCGGAAATGGCGAGCGTTGAGCAGAAGAACACGACGGACATGACGACCGAAGAGGTGGTCAATTCCGTCACCGACGCGGGTGCTCGCCTCGGCGTGCGCCGCTTCTTCACCATCCCTGGGCGCGACCCCTTCGACGAGATCGAATGGGAGTCGCGCGACGCGATGATCCCCGGCCGGAACGGCCCCGCGTTCGAGCAGCGCGGTGTCGAGTTCCCGAAATTCTGGTCGCAGACCGCGACGAACATCGTCGCGCAGAAGTACTTCCGCGGCCGCCTGAGCTCGCCCGAGCGGGAGTCGAGCGTCAAGCAGATGGTCGGTCGAGTCGTCGATACGGCTGTCGCCTGGGGCACTCAGGGCGGCTACTTCGCCGACGACGAGGAGCGCGACACGTTCGAGGCCGAGCTGAAGGCGATCCTCGTCAACCAGTACGCCTCGTTCAACAGCCCCGTGTGGTTCAACGTCGGCTTCGAGGAGAAGCCGCAGTGCTCCGCATGCTTCATCCTCTCGATCGACGACTCGATGGAGGACATCCTCGACTGGATCCGCCGCGAGGGCGTCATCTTCCGCGGCGGCTCCGGCTCCGGCGTCAACCTCTCGAAGCTCCGCTCCTCGAAGGAGCAGCTGTCGAAGGGCGGCTACGCGTCCGGGCCGGTCTCGTTCATGCGCGGCGCGGACGCGAGCGCCGGGACGATCAAGTCGGGCGGGAAGACGCGGCGCGCGGCGAAGATGGTCGTGCTCGACGTCGACCATCCCGACATCGAGGAGTTCGTCTGGTGCAAGGCGAAGGAGGAGCGCAAGGCGCGCGTCCTCGAGCAGGCGGGCTACGACATGTCGCTCGACTCGCCCGACTGGGCATCGATCCAGTACCAGAACGCGAACAACTCGGTGCGCGTGAACGACGCGTTCATGGAGGCTGCCACCGACCGGCGTGAGTTCAACCTCACCGCCCGCACCGACGGCGCCGTCCTGTCGGCGGTCGACGCGCGTGACCTGCTCCGCCAGATCGCGGCGGCGGCATGGGAGTGCGCCGATCCGGGCGTCCAGTACGACACGACGATCAACAGCTGGCACACGCTGCCGAACACGGGCCGCATCAACGCGTCCAACCCGTGCTCGGAGTACATGTCGATCGACGACTCGGCGTGCAACCTCGCGTCGCTCAACTTGATGAAGTTCCGCCGCGAGGACGGCGAGTTCGACGTCGAGGCGTTCGAGCACGCGGTCGACGTCGTGTTCCTGGCGCAGGAGATCCTCGTCGGCTACTCGTCGTATCCGACGCCCCAGATCGAGCGCAACGCGAAACGGTTCCGCCAGCTCGGCCTCGGCTACGCGAACCTGGGCGCGCTGCTCATGTCGCGCGGCCTCCCGTACGACTCCGACGAGGGCCGCGCGTACGCGGCCGCGATCACGGCGCTCATGACCGGGCGCGCGTATCGCAAGTCGGCGGAGATCGCGTCGCGGATGGGGCCGTTCGACGGCTATGCGGTGAACCGGGCCCCGATGATCGGCGTGATCGCGAAGCACCGCGCCGCCGTCGGGAACATCGAGAACGCCGACATCGTCGCCGGCGACCTGCTCTCGGCCTGCCGGAAGGCGTGGGACGACGCGCTCAACCTCGGCGAGGTGCACGGCTTCCGCAACGCGCAGGCGACCGTGCTCGCGCCGACAGGGACGATCAGCTTCATGATGGATTGCGACACGACGGGCGTCGAGCCGGACTTCTCGCTCGTCAAGTCGAAGAAGCTCGTCGGCGGCGGCGAGATCACGATCGTGAACAAGACGGTGCCGATGGCGCTCGAGAAGCTCGGCTACGCGCCGCGCGAGGTCGAGGAGATCGTCGCCTACGTCGACGAGCGCAACGCGGTCGTCGGCGCGCCGTACGTCAAGGCCGACCACTTTCCCGTGTTCGACTGCGCCGTCGGCGACCGGGCGATCCACTACCTCGGTCACGTGAAGATGATGGGCGCCGTCCAGCCGTTCATCTCCGGCGCGATCTCGAAGACGGTCAATCTGCCCGAGTCGGCGACGGTCGAGGACGTGATGAGCCTCTACGTCGACGCGTGGAAGCTCGGCGTCAAGGCGATCGCGATCTACCGCGACAACTGCAAGGTCGCGCA
>CAZXZX010000132.1:0-5352 GCA_964645445.1 uncultured Gaiellales bacterium | reverse complement strand
CCCGCTGAGGATCGCGAGCATCGCCTGCAGGTCGGACATGTGGCCGCCCGTGCGCACCTCGAGCTCGCAGTACGCGGCGGGAAGCCCGGGCTCGAGCGACTCGTCGACGAGCAGCCCCCACACCTGTTCGAACGGGACCGTGCCGACGAGCTCCTCGATGTCGACGCCGCGATAGCGGAGCGCACCGCCCTCGCGGTCCGGTTCGGCGATCTCCGTCTCGACCGCGACGACGCCCGCCAGCCCGGGCGAGAAGTCGCTCATGCCTTCGCCTCCGCCGCGGCGAGGACGAGCGCGGCGGCGGCGAGATCCTGCACCGCGACGCCGACCGACTTGTACAGCGTCAGCTCGTCGTCGCTCGTGCGGCCGGGCAGTGTGCCGGCGATGACCTCGCCGAGCTCCACCGTGTCCTCGGGGTCGACGGCCGAGAGCTCCGGCGCGCCCGACGGGAGGGGTGCAAAGGCGGAGTCGCGCGACTCGACGCAGATCACGTCGGCGCGGGCGACGATCGCGGGATCGAGCTCGGAGCCGGGGGCGTTGTAGCCGACCGAGCTGACGTGCACGCCCGGATCGAGCCAGCTGGCGAGCACGACGGGGTCGGACGAGTGGGTGGTCGCATGCACGACGTCGGCGCCGCGAACGGCGTCCTCGTACTCTCCGCGGCCGGCAACGCGCACCTCCGCGAAGTCACGCACGCGCGGGAACATCTCCTGTGCGGCGCGCGATTGCACCCCGGTGCCGAGAATCGCGAGCACGCGTGCATCCTCGCGCGCAAGCGTGCGGGCGGCGAGCGCGGCCGCCGCGGCCGTCCGCATCGCCGTGATGTAGGTCCCGTCCATGACGGCGACCGGCGACCCGTTCTCCGGGTCGAAGATGACGATCTCGGCCTGATGAGTGGGACGGTCGACGTTGTGCGGGAAGAGCGAAACGAGCTTGCAGCCGAGCCCCGCAGACGGCAGGTACGCCGGCATCGCGCCGAGCAGTCCGGCGTCGCCGGCGAGCGCGGCGATGCGCGGCGGCATCGAGGCCGCGCCCGCAGACAGCTCCACGTGCGCGCGCGCGAGCGCGTCGGCGAGCTCGTCGAGATCGAGCAGCTCCTCCACCTCGGCGCGGCTGAGAACGAGCATCACCGCAGACGGTAACTGCCGAGGGGCCGCCCACGCGCGTCGAGGGCGACGACCTGGATCGACCCGGTGCCCGGCGGTGCCGGGAGCGCAGTCTCGAAGCCGCGCCGCCGAAGCGGCGTGCCGCCGGGCTCGACCTTCCACGCCGCCACCTCGGTTGCGCCGTTCCAGCTCGCGTACACCGTCGATCCCTTCACGACGGCAGCAGGCTCGTCGCGCGGGCTTCCCTTCCAGGGGTAGCGAAGCGTGCGGTAGCTCTCGCCGCCGTGCGGCAGCGTTCCGTCGAGCACGACGGATCCGCCGCGGGCGTACTCGGTGAAGTGCGGGTCCGTGCCCCAGCCGACGAGCGCGTCGCCGTTCTCGAGCAGCTGCACGCTCCCGAGCTTGTGCGCGTGCAGGGGCGGGTCATGCCGGTATTCGTGCACGACGGACGCGCGCATCCGCTTCGGGTCGAGTGCGAGCACAAGCCCGCGCGAGTGGGCCACGCCGTTGTCGAAGATCGACACTGTGCGGCCCTGGTCGTGGCTGCGCGCGTCGTGCTGCCAGGCGAAACGCGCGCCGTGCCCGAAAGCGAAGTCGCTGCGCTTGCCGCCGAGCCGCCACATCACCGCACCGGTACGCCGGTTCACCTTGTACACCGCCCACGTGTTGCGCGCCGAGACGAGCAGGTTCCCGTCGGCGTCGACGTCGATCGAGTTCACGTGGAAGGCGTCCCACGGATAGCCGACCGGCGCGTACGACTCGTCCGCCGCAACGTGGTCGAGGCTCCGCCACTCGAAGAGGACGCGCGCGCTCGGAACCTCGATCTCCTGGACGACGCCGCCCATCACGAGCCCGCGCGCGCCGTGCTTCCGTATCTCGAAGCTCGTGACGAGGGCCGTTCCGCGGTCGGTCAGCAGGAACTCGTGCAGATCGGAGCGGCGGCCGTTCCCGGCAGGGAAGCGCGCGACCTCGCGGTAGGACGCGTTCACGACCACGTGCTCGCCGCGCCCGAGGCCGCCGCCGGGCAGTGCCTGCCACCACGTGAGCACGGGCTCGCCGTGGAGCGTCTGCGCGCGGAAGTTCATCGCAGGCAGGCCCGTCGGCCGGAACCAGACCGGTTCGCCACCGTCGTCGAGGACGAGCGGTCCGTGCTGCCCGGGGCCGGACGAGGGCGCGACGAACAGATACCCCGGTGCCGTGTTCCCCTCACGCCGGAGGATGCGTACGACGGGCGGCGCGAGATCCGGCCGCGAGACGAAGCGTGGCGGCGTATGCAGAGCGAGCGCGAGCGCGGCGCCGCGGGCGAGGAACTGGCCTCGCGTCAGCCCCGTCAACGGCGCGCCGGCGACACTGCTGCGACCGGCGGTTCGGACGGGGGCGCCGAATGAATCGGCGCACCCTTTATGGTCGGCGCCGCAAGCGGCGCCTTGGACGGGGACGCCGAATGAATCGGCGCACCTTTTATGGTCGGCGCAGCAAGCGGCGCCTTGGCGGGCGGCTGCGGCGGCGGCTTCGAGTCGGTGAGGATCGCAGCGGCGAGGAGCACCGCCATTGCGACGGCGCTCTCCCCCACGAGCGTCCGCGCCAGCGTTCCCGCCACGCCGGGGCGGTCGATGCGCGGAACGGCGAGAAAATGATGTGCGGCGCCCCACGCGAGCGCGAGCGAGACGAGCCCGAGCTTCACCAGCAGCACGTGGCCGTAGCCGGTCGTCCAGAGGTCCCGCACGTGCGGAAGCCGGAGAACGCTGAGGTACGTCCCCGCGCCGAGCAGCAGCGCGACGAGCACGGTGGCGAGACGCGAGAAGCGTCGGAACGCCGTGGCGCGCTGCTCCGGCATGGCCGGCCAGACGACCACTGCGAGCTGCACGAGCCCGCCGACCCACAGCGTCGCCGCCGACAGATGCACCCAGTCGGCGAGCTCCGACACCCACGAATGCCCCGCATCGGCGGCGGAGTGACCCGACAGCGACAGCCCGGAGACGAAGACGAGGCCGAGCGTGAACGCGACCCAGAGGAATGCGTCACGGTCGGTCAGCCACGCGAGGTAGATGAGCGCGGCGACGAGCGCGAAGCCGAGCTCCATGACGACGAACGTCTGGCCGAAGCGCGTGCCGCTGGCGAGCGGCGAGAGATCGCCGTAGAGGAACAGCGAGAACGGCAGCTGGAGGAAGTCCTCTCCACGGAGGAGGAATGCCGTGATCCCCGACTCGAGCACGACGACGACACCCGCGCCGGTCACCCAGAAGAAGCGCCGCTGTGCGCGCGCGGGCAACGGACCGCGCGCGATCAGCAGGCGGAAGCCGATACCGCCGACGGCAAGCGCGAGCCCGAGGAAGTACAACCAGCGCACGAGGTCCTCGGAGCGCGTCGGGCCCTGTGCGCCGACCGCGTCGGTGACGTTCGGCGCCGCGACGCGGACGCCGAACGTGTACACGCCGGAGACGATGTGGCCGTCATTCGAAAGCGCTTGCCAACGCACCGTGTACGGGCCCTTCGGCAGCCGCGGCAACGGCGCGACGATCTCGCGCTGTGACGGGACGGCGCGAGGTGTTCCGGCGACGTTCGTCCCATTCAGCGCCAGCACCTCGATCGCCCGCGGCAGCGCGTCGACGGTCTGGTCGAACTGGAGCACGACCTGCCGCGGCGCGGTCTCGAGCCGTTGCTTGAAGTTGGGGGTCTCCTTCCTGAGCGACGCGTGCGCGAACGCGGACGCCGGCAGTGCGAGCGCGGCGAGCACAGCGAGGCAGAGAGCTCTCCTCATCGGTGTGGCACTCCTGCGAACTGCGAGAAGTGGCCGAGGATCGCCGCCGAATCGCGGTCGCAGTAGAGCAGCACGGCCACGACGACGAACGTCATCGCGAACCCCGACGCGGCCGCGATCGAGCGGGGGCGAAATGCCTGAACGAGCGGAAACACGGAGGCGACGACCAGCGTCCAGCCCAGTGTGTGGTGCAGGAACGCCGCCCGTGCGAAGAACCAGGCGTTCTGCTCGTGCACGAGGAAGGCGGTGCCCGAGACGAGCATCGCCGCCGCCGACGTGAGCCGCCAGTACTGCGAGTGGAGCTTCCCGCGCGCCACGCCGAGCTCGGCGGCGCCGGCCAGCATCAGCATCTGTGCCCACGAGCCGTGCGCGACCATGTGGATCATCGAGTTCGTGTAGAGCGCCATCACGGGCCAAAGCAGAAGACCGAGCGCGAACATCGTCCCCGGCCACAGGTAGCGCCGCCACGGTCGGCGTCCCCAGACCTCCGGCCCGACGATCACCTCGGTGAAGAACAGCAGCCCGAGGACGAGGACACCGGTGGCGAACCACCAATGCACCATCTCCGCCTGCGGCTCGATCCCGGCGAGGATCATTCCGCCTCCTCGAGATCGCGCACGACGCCGGGCGCGATCACGAGCCGGAACAGGACGCCTACGAGGACGACGTACAGCGGCGGCTCGGCTAGGAGCCACCAGAAGCCCTGGGCGTGCGGATGGAGCAGCGTCAGCCGCCAGGGCTGGGCGACCGCCCACAGGATGCCTGCGAACACGGTCGCCGGACCGAGCGCGAGCACGACGCGTGCACGCGTCCGCGTGACAACCCGTGTCTTCTTCCTGCCGTGCAGCTGGTGCGCGATGTCCGCGCTCATCGACCTTCTCCTCCCTTCGTGCGATGTCCGCCGGTCAGGCGGGCACGGGGGGCGGCCGCGACTCGAACGCGAGGCCGAACAGCCGCCGCGGAGCGACGGTCAGGTGAAGGTCGATCGGTGCGGCGGCGCGGCGCGCCGCGAGCTTGCGCATGCAGGCGACCGCGTGCGCCGCGAGCTGCTCGTAGTCGCGGAGCCACAGCTCGACGCTGCGATAGAGGATGGCGACGAGCACCGACAGCACGGCGAACACGGGCAGCGCCGACGTGTGCAGCCAGGGCGCGAGCAGCCGCATGCGGCTCTCGGCGTCCATCTGCACCAGGTAGATGACCGAAGTGACGAGGAAGGACGCAAGCCAGAGGCGTGCCGAGAGCTCGACGCGCATTCGCGGACGGCCGAGCAGCGACGCGAGGCGTCGCGCCTTGGCGAACCGCCACGCGATGCGCGCGAGCATCAATGCGACGCCGATCTTCACGCCCGCGAGCAGGAACGGGTAGTAGTCGGTGTGCGCGTAGCTCACGGGCCCGACCTGGCGGCCGACGTCGATGCGGTGCGCGAGGCTCCGGCCTACGAGCTCGGCGACGAGCGCGAGCAGGGCGAGCGCAACGCGAGCGAGCCAC
>CAZXZX010000131.1:0-14704 GCA_964645445.1 uncultured Gaiellales bacterium | reverse complement strand
GAACCAGTCCATCACGTGATCCTAGAAGGCGTCGGGGATCCTGCGCAGCCGCCCTTCCCACACGGCAACGACATCGAATGCAACGTCGAGCCCGCCGTGCTCCGGATGCGATGCCAGCCACGCGAGGGCAGCGTTGCGAACGCGGCGTTGCTTCTCGGGAGTGACCATCTCGGCGGGATCGCCGAAGGAGATCCCGCCCTTCGCCTTCACCTCGACGAAGCGGAGTTGACGCCCGCGGCGCGCCACGATATCGATCTCGTTTCGGCCCGCCCACACGTTGCTACCGAGGATGCGCCAGCCGCGCAGCCGGTACCAGCGCGCGGCGCGGCGCTCCGCCGGGTTCACCGATAGCAGAGCGCCTGAAAGGACAGGCGATGCACGGCGGACGGCCCGCGCTCCCGCACGACTGCGGAGTGTCCGGGTGTGATGTATCCGACGTGCTGCGCGAAGCCGTACGCCGGATAGAGCGCGTCGAGCCTGCGCATGAGCCGGTCGCGCGTCACCTTCGCCACGATCGAGGCGGCGGCGATCGCTGCGCTCTTCTCGTCGCCGTCCACGACGGCGGTGTGCTCGGGGGCGAGCGGGCCGAGGCGGAAACCGTCGACGAGGCAGGCCTCCGCGGGCGGCGACAACTCGGCGAGCATCGCGCGCAATCCCGCGAGGTTCGACTTGTGCAGCCCGTTGCGGTCGATGTCGCCGGCAGGGATCGCGCGGACGACGACTTTCTCCGCGCATCCCATCACCGCGCGGAAGAGCTCGTCACGCCGGTCCTCCGAGCACTGTTTCGAGTCGTTGAGATACGCGAGCGGACGAACGCGGTGCTCCTTCAGCGCGCCGTAGTCGAGCAGGACGCCGGCGACGACCAGCGGCCCCGCGAGCGAGCCGCGCCCGGCCTCGTCCGCCCCTGCCACGAACCGCGCCCCGAGCTTCCGGTCGAATCGGAGGAGCTTCTGGCCGGTCCGCTTCACAGCGGCGACGATAGCGCAGCGACCTTCCGGCGATGGTCACGTCTTCCCGGCGAGCGCCGTACGACTAGTACGGACGCGACCGAGGACACTGCCGCGCGACGCTTTGCTGCCGCCAGGGAGGCACTGCACTATCGCCGGAAGGTCGCGTTACTCGGGCGTCGCGACGGTCTCCGCTTCGGGCTCGGCCTCGAAGGCCTCGTCCTCCACGGGCTGCGCCTCTTCCACTGCCTCGGGCGGCGTTTCCTCGACTGCCTCGGGCGCCTCGTCGACGGCTTGCTCCGCCATCTGGGGGCCGCCGTAGCGCCGCTCGCGCACACGGGCCTTCTTGCCGACCCGCCCGCGGAGGTAGTAGAGCTTCGCGCGGTTGACGTCGCCGATCGCGGCCACGTCGATCTTCTCGATCTTCGGCGAGTGCAGCGGGAACGTGCGCTCGACACCGACCCCGAACGACTGCTTGCGAACGGTGAACGTCTCGCGCGCACCGGAGCCCTGCCGCTTGATGACGATGCCCTCGAACACCTGTACGCGGCGGCGCTGGCCCTCGATCACCTGGAAGTGGACGCGCACCGTGTCTCCCGCCTTGAAGCGGGGAACCTTGCGCAGCTGGGCGCGCTCGATCGACTCGATGACCTTGCTCATGGGAAAGGCGGCCCGCAGGCCGGAGGGCAGGTTAGCGAAAAGTGACCGTCATTCGGGTGCGATGAGCGCCCGGAGCACCTCTTTCCCGCCTTGGAGGACGGGGTCGCCGTGCGAGACGAGAATCCGCTCGACCGGCAAGTCGAGGATGGGCAGGAGCGACTTGACCAGCTGTTTCGTCGTCGCGCCCTCGAGCCAGTTCTCCGGGCACAGCCGCAGCGGCTCGGAGGTCGCGTGCGGCTTGGCGCCGGCCCCGAGGAGGACGTCCCCGACGACGATCGCCTTCTGCTGGGGCAGCCAGTAGATGACCTCGCCCTCCCGGGCCGTCGGGATCGCCTTGATCCCGCCGGGCAGCTCCGGATCGGCCTCGAACTGGTCGGTGACGACGACGCCGCGATTCTTCAGCTTGCGCACGCCGCGGGCCGCCGCCCAGACGTGCTCGGCGCCGAGGTCGCCCGAGGTTCGGGCGTGCCAGAACACGGTCAGGAGCACGTGTGACGGCGACCGCACCTCCGGGGGCGGGTCGAGCGGGTCGATGAGCACGAGCCCGTCCGGCGTGTCGACGGCGACGGAGCCGACCTCCTGGCGCCATTCGGGGTGCCAGGAGGACCAGCGCCGGAGCCCCGGGGCGACCTGCTCCAGCTTGCTCACTTAGCGAAATCCGATGCGATTTGGAGGCCAGTACACGAAGAAAACCGTCCCGATCAGGTTCTTCCGCGGGACCGACCCCCACTCCCGCGAGTCACACGACTGCGCGCGATTGTCTCCCATGAAGAAGTAGCTGCCTAGCGGTACCCGCCAACTCTGTTTGAAGTGGGCCGTGTCCGCCAGGCGCCGGTCCGCCGGGACGTAGGGCTCCCTCAGCTCGTAGAACGAGTCCCCACGCGGCGGCTCGATCCAGATATTGCCCTTGCCGTCCTCCTTCACCGTCTCTCCCGGGAGCCCGATCAGGCGCTTGACGAACGTCCCGCCGGCGCCGCACTTGACGAGGGCGAGCGGGGGCGTCTCGAAGACGATGATCTGGCCGCGGTGCGGGCTCGAGACGTCGAGGCAGACCCGGCAGGCGAGCACGCGGTCGCTGAAGCCCGCCTCGCAGCCGGGCGCGGGCCTCGCGCAGTGGAGCGTCGGCTCCATCGACGAGGACGGGATGCGGTACGGGTTGACGATCCACGCCTTGAGGGCGAGGACGATGAGGATCGCCCCCGCGATGGTCAGCACCCAGTCGAGCGCGACGCGCACCGGGCGAGACAGGTTCGGGAAGAGCCGTCCGAGCGGATCCCTCATCGGACGTGCTCCCTCCGCCAGCTGTCGATCTTCGCGTGATCGCCGGAGAGGAGCACATCGGGAACCGTCCAGCCGCGGAAGTCGGGCGGCCGCGTGTAATGCGGGTACTCGAGCGCGCCGCCCAGCTCTGCGGAGAAGCTCTCGAGCTCGCCCGAGCCCTCCGCGAGTGCGCCGGGGAGGCGCCGGGCGACGGCATCGAGGAGCACCATTGCGGGCAGCTCCCCGTTCGAGAGGACGTACGGGCCGATCGAGATCGCGTCGGTGCAGAGGTGTTTGACGATCCGCTCGTCGAATCCCTCGAAGCGCGAGGAGAGGAGCGTGATCGCATCCTCCTCGGCGAGCGCCTCGACGACCGCCTGCGTCAACGGCCGACCCTGCGGCGTCAGCGCGATCACCGGCCTACGGCCTTCGGGCTCACCGTCGTAGGCGGCGTCGAGCGCGGCCGCGACGACGTCGACTCGGAGCACCATCCCGGCTCCGCCGCCGTAGGGCTCGTCGTCGACCTGGCCCGCGCGAAGCGGCGTGGTGTCGCGGTAGCTGAAGAGGCGCAGCTCGAGCCCCTCGCCGAGCACGCCGGCGAGCGGCCGCTGCTCCGTGAGCCAGGCGAACGCGTGCGGGACGAGGGTGAAGACGTCGACTCTCATTCCGGGTCTGCGAAGCCTGGCGCAACCACGATCCGCCCACCCTCGACATCCACCGACCGCACGCAGGCTCCGACGAGCGGAAGGAACAGGCCCGAGTCCAGCTCGAGCACGTCGTTGGCAGGGTAATCGACCACCTCGGCGACGCGGCCCAGGAACCGGCCTCCCTCTTCCTCAACCACGAGGCCGACGAGCTGAAAGGCGTAGTACTCGTCCTCGCCGAGGGCCGGGAGGCTCTCGCGCGGGACGGCGAGGACGGCACCCCGGTCGGCCGGCCGCTCGAGCTTGATCACCGGCCGGTTGCCACCGCCGCGGCGGGAGACGACCACCCTGGCCGGCCGGCCGCCGACGTACAGCTCTGCGCCCTTCGCGTACAGGTCGGAACGGTCGCTCGGGCCTTCGACGAAGAAGGCCCCGTCGATCCCGTGCGGCCGGCCGACGCGGCCGACCGGGACGAGGTCAGAGCCCAATGTCGGTGAAGTGGGCGAGCATCTCGGCGCGGGAGCGCTCGGGAGGCGGCGCGCCCGCGTACGGCGTGAAGCGGTGCTCGAGGTCGAGCGTCCAGTACGCGCCGGGCTCGTCCTCAAACGGCTTGCCGATGCTGCCGGAGTTGATGACGCGCGTGCCGGCGATCGTGCGGTCGAACTGCATGTGCGTGTGCCCGCAGACGACGACGTCGGCGTCGACGTCCTCGAACAGGAACGCGATGCGCACCTCGGGCGTGAGTTCGGTGAATACGTCCATGTCGTTGCGCGGCGTCGCGTGCACGTACAGCACGCGGCCGATCTGCGCCGTCGGCGGCAGTCCGCGGAGAAAGGCAACCTGCTCGCCGCTTACGTGCTCCTCCGTCGTCAGCTCGCGGTCGCAGTTGCCGCGCACCCAGACGACGCGGTCGCCGAGACCGCGCAGCCGCTCGAGCGCCTCGGCCGGTTGCTCGCCGGCGAAGCACACGTCGCCGCCGACGACGATCGTCGCCTCGTCCGGGATCTCCGCGAGCACGGCCTCCAACGCACGGAGGTTCCCGTGGATGTCGTACAGCGTCGCGATCATCTAGCCGGCGATCTCGAGTTGCAGCCGACGCCCCGCGTTCGGGCCGCCGGCGCGCACGATCGTCCGCAGCGCGCGCGCGATGCGGCCCTGCCGGCCGATCACCTTGCCGACGTCGCCCTCGGCGACGTGCAGGCGGAAGACGAGCGAGCCGTCGTCGCCCTCGACCTCCTCGACGCGCACCGCGTCGGGCTCGTCGACGAGCCGCCGCGCCAGTTCCGCGAGCAGCTCGCCCACGATCAGGAAATACCTTTCGCCTTCAGCAGCTTCGCGACTGGATCCGTCGGCTGCGCGCCCTTCTGAAGCCAGCCGCGCACCTTCTCCTCGTCGAGCTCGATGAGCGACGGCTCGTGCTGAGGGTTGTAGCGGCCGACGATCTCGATGAACTTGCCGTCACGCGGCGACCGCGTGTCTGCGGCGACGACGCGGTAGATCGGGTTCTTCTTCGACCCGACCCGCGTCAATCTCAACTTCACTGCCATTGACTCACCTTCTCGCTTTCTTCTTCCGTTTGCTGGAGGCCTTGCGGGTCGCGCTCGGCCGCGGCTTGGCGCCGGCCGTGCCCGGGATCTGGGGCATCTTGCCTGACCCCATCATCTTCATCATCTTCGCCATCTGCTTCCGGGCCTCCAGGAGCTGGTTCACCTGGGTGACGGTCGTGCCGCTCCCGGCGGCGATCCGCTTCCGCCGCGACCCGTCGATGGCGTGGGGAACGCGCCGTTCATGCGGGGTCATCGAGAGGATGATCGCCTCGACGCGGGCAAGCTGGCGCTCGTCCACCTGGTCGATCCCCTCGAGCTGCTTGCCCATGCCGGGGATCATCTTGAGGACGCCCTGGAGCGGCCCCATCCGGCGCAGCATCTTGTAGCTCTTGAGGAAGTCGTCGAAGGAGAACTCGCCCTTCATCATGCGGCGCTCGAGCTCTTCCTTCTCGTCGTCGGCGACCGCGGCCTCCGCGCGCTCGATCAGCGTGAGCACGTCGCCCATGCCGAGGATGCGCGACGCCATCCGGTCGGGATGGAACCACTCGAGCGCGTCGAGCTTCTCGCCGACGGACGCGAGCTTGATCGGGCGGCCGGTGACGTGCTTCACCGACAGGGCGGCGCCACCCCGGGCGTCGCCGTCGAGCTTCGTCATGACGACGCCGTCGAAGTCGATGCGCTCCTGGAACGCCTTGGCGACGTTCACCGCTTCCTGTCCCGTCATCGCGTCGAGGACGAGGAGCACGTTCGTCGGCTTCGCCTCGCGCCGCACAGCGGCGAGCTCGTCCATCAGCGCCTCATCCACGTGAAGGCGGCCGGCGGTGTCGAGGATGACCACGTCGCGCCCGTCCGCCTTCGCCCGCTCGATGCCGGCGCGCACCGCCTTCACCGGGTCGGAGCGTTCCTCCGCGTAGACCGGGACGCCGACCTGCGCGCCGAGCTGCACGAGCTGCTCGATCGCGGCCGGCCGCTGGAGATCTGCGGCGACGAGCGCCGGCTTCCTGCCGTCCTTCTGGAGCAGCAGCGCGAGCTTGCCGGCGGCGGTCGTCTTCCCCGAGCCCTGCAGGCCGGCGAGGAGAATCGTCGTCGGCGGCCGCGGGCTGAACGCGAGCTGCGAGGAGCCCGAGCCCATGAGCGCCGTGAGCTCATCGTGGACGATCTTCACCACCTGCTGGCCCGGTGTCAGGCTCTTGAGGACGTCCTGCCCGAGCGCCCGCTCGCGCACGTGCGCGACGAACTCGCGCGCGATCTCGAGGTTGACGTCCGCCTCCAGCAACGCGAGGCGGACCTCGCGCATCGCGCGCGAGATTGCCTCGTCGTCGAGGACTCCGCGGCCGCGGAGGTCGCCGAGGGCGCTCTGGAGCTTGTCGGACAGGGCGTCGAACACGAGTCGGTCAGGGTACCGGGCAACGCGAGCGGCGCCCCGTGTGGGACGCCGCTCTTCCCCGGTCCGGATGGCTTACGCCGCGAGGACCCGGCGCCTGGTGGAGCGAACCGCGAGACCTGCCGCGAGCACCAGCAACAGCGCCGCCGCGCCGGCCAGGTCGATCCCGACGCTGCGCCAGTCGAAGCCGTTCGACCCCTGTGCGGCCGGCGAGGGCGAGACCGGGCTCGGAGTCTTTCCGGCCGACTGGATCGCCTGGGCGACCTGCTGCGAGACGCCGCCCGGGACGTACGCGCTCCGGCTGTACGAATGACCGTTGCCACCGAGCGTGTCGGTGATGAAGCGGTAGGCCTGAGGCTGGTCGACCGTGGCTTCGTGCTCGATCAGGAACCAGCGATGGTCGTTGCTCATGCCGCCGCCGGGCGCGAGCGTGTCGGTGGTGAACTGCACCGACGCCTGGGCATGGCCGTTCCCGCCGAGCGTGTCGGTGATGAACGGCTGTGCGCAGGCGGTGCGGGCTGCGAGCGCCGCGATCGAGGCGGCAACCGCGATCGAGGCGACCAGCTTGACCCTATGGCTCTTGCTGAACATCGTCTTCCTCCTCCTCCGGATCGCGGGGTGCGATCTCTCTGTCCACCCGACGGGCCGACGGCAAAGGGGCGGCAAAGGCTGAGCTAAGTTGAGCCGGATAGACCCCGGTGCTAGCGTCGCCGCGGGAGGACGCCGTTGGACATCCGCATCCTCGGACCGCTCGAGGTGCTCGAAGAAGGCCGGGTGCTTGAGCTCGGCGGCACCAAGCAGCGTGCCGTTCTCGCGATGCTGGCCCTCGACGCGAACAGGGCGGTCTCGCTCGAGCAGCTCGCCGAGGGCGTCTGGGACGGACGGCCGCCCGAGTCGGCGCGGAAGGCGCTCCAGGTCTACGCGACGCAGCTCCGGAAGGTGCTCGGAAAGGATCGCCTGCTGACGAAAGGCGGCGGCTATCTCCTGCGCGCAGAGGAGGACGAGCTCGACCTGGCGCGCTTCGAGCGCCTCCGCGACGCGGGCGAGCTCAACGCCGCGCTCGCGGTCTGGCGCGGCCGGCCGCTCGCCGACCTCGCAGAGCTCGGCTTCGCGCATGCCGAGGCCGACCGGCTCGAGGAGCTGCGCCTCGCGTGCCTCGAGCACCGGATCGAGCGCGACCTCGCCGCGGGTCGGCACGCCGAGCTCGTCGGTGAGCTCGAGGCGCTCGCCCGCGCCCATCCACACCGTGAGCGCTTCTCGGCCCAGCTCATGCTCGCCCTCTACCGCAGCGGCCGCCAGGCGGAGGCGCTCGAGGCCTACCAGTCCGCGCGCACCACGCTCGTCGACGAGCTCGGCCTCGAACCGGGCCGCGAGCTTCGCGAGCTCCACCAACAGCTCCTCCGCCAGGATCCCGCCCTCGACCGTCCGGCGGCGGCGAGGCCCGAGTCTCGTCCGGCGCGCCTCCCCGCGCCGACGAGCTCGGTCCTGCGGAAGACGGTCACCGTCCTCTTCTGCGACGTCGCGAGCTCGACCGAGCTCGGCGAGCGACTCGACCCGGAAGCGCTCCGCACGGTCATGTCGCGCTGGTTCGCGGCGATGCGCACGCCGATCGAACGGGCGGGCGGAACGGTGGAGAAGTTCGTCGGGGACGCGGTGATGGCCGTCTTCGGCGTGCCCTCCGTGCACGAGGACGACGCGTTCCGCGCAGTCCGGGCGGCGGTCGAGATGCGCGACGCCGCCGCACCGCTCGGCGTGCCCGTGCGCATCGGCGTCAACACCGGCGAGGTCGTCACCGGCGACGGTGCCACGACGCTCGTGACCGGCGATGCCGTCAACACGGCGAAGCGGCTGGAGGAAGCCGCGGCTCCCGGCGAGATCCTCGTCGGCGCGGCAACGCGGAGGCTCGTCGCGAACGCAACCGTGCTCGAGCCCACGGGCCCGGTCGCGGCCAAGGGAAAGCGCGAGCCGGTCGAGGCGTGGCGCGTGCTCGACACGATCGCCGACGCGACGCCGTACGCGCGTCGTCTCGACGCACCGCTCGTCGGCCGCGTGCGCGAGTTGTCGCTGCTGGAGGAGGAACTGGCCGCAGCGACACGCGACCGTGCCTGCAGGCTCGCGACGGTCGTCGGGCCGGCGGGCGTCGGAAAGTCGCGACTCGCGCAGGAGCTCTTGGCGCGCGTCGACGCGCAGCTTCTCACCGCGCGCTGCGTCCCCTACGGCGACGGGATCACCTTCCTGCCGCTGCGCGAGCTGTTCGGCGAGCTCACCGGCGAGTCGAACGACGAGATCTTCTGGGAGGTTCGCCGGCTGCTCGAGGAGCGGGCCCGCGACCACCCCCTCCTCGTCTGCTTGGAAGACGTGCACTGGGCGGAGCCCGCGTTTCTCGACCTGATCGAGTACATCGCCGGGTGGAGCCGCGGCACGCCCATCCTTCTTCTCTGCCTCGCACGGCCGGAGCTGCACGACGAGCGCCCGCGTTGGCCGGGAACGACGATCGCGCTCGACGCCCTGAACGGCGACGAGTCGGCGGCTCTCCTCGACGAGCTCGCAGCAGAGTGGCCGATCGAGCCGGCGGCGCGCCGCGAGATCGAGGAGGCGGCGGAGGGCAACCCGCTCTTCCTCGAGCAGCTCGTCGCGATGGTGGCGGAAGGCGGTTCCGATGCGGCGATCCCGCCGACGATCCACGCGCTGCTGGCCGCACGCCTCGACCGGCTCGAGCCGACGGAGCGCGCCATTCTCGAGTGCGCAGCCGTCGCGGGACGTGACTTCTCGCGCGGCGCCGTCGCCGAGCTCTCCGGAGACGACGTCGGCGCGACGCTGCTCTCGCTCGTGCGCAAGGAGCTCGTTCGTCCTGAGCTCTCCGGCGCGCCCGACGAGGACCGTTTCCGCTTCCGGCACGCGCTCATCCGCGACGCCGCGTACAGCGAGATCCCGAAGGCGACGCGCGCGGACCTGCACGCGCGATTCGCACGCTGGCTCGAACGTCGCGGAGCGGAGGACGAGCTCGTCGGGTACCACCTCGAGCAGACGGCGCGATGTCGCCTCGAGCTGGGCGAGCCGGACGACGCGCTCGCCGAGCGCGCGGGCGCGCTCCTCGCAACTGCAGGACGGCGGGCGCATGCGCGTGACGACATGCCGGCGGCGCGCAACTTGCTCCAGCGCGCGCTCGCGCTTGCAGATCTCGGCGGCGGCAGGCCGCCCGCTTTACGCGGGCTGGCGGCCGCGAGCTGGGCGCTCGGGGACATCGAGGCTGCGTCCGCGGCGATCGGCGAGGCGATCGACGCCGCGGTCCGGGCCGGCGACGTGCAGCAGGAGTGGTACGCACGCCTCGAGCGCGCCGCGCGCGTGCATCAGCTGCACACGGCCGCCGACGACCTCGGCGCGGTCGCGACGGAGGCCGTCCGCGTGTTCGGCTCGCTCGGCGACGACGCCGGCCTGTGCCGCGCGTGGCGGCGGCTCGCGCTGCTGTCGTACTCCGACGGTCACTGCGCCGACGCGGCTACACAGGCGGAGCGCTCGCTCGAGCACGCGCGCCGCGCCGGCGACGACGCCGAGGTGACCCGGACGGCCGACCTCTTCTGCTCCGCACTCGTCTACGGGCCGGAGCTGGTCGAGAGCGCGACGCGGCGCTGCCTGGCGCTACTCGACGGCTCGCGCAGCCGCGTCCTCGAGGCCGCCGTCGCGAGCGCCCTTGCGTATCTCGCGGCGATGCAGGCGTCGTTCGACGACGCGCATGCACATGCCGCGCGCGCGGCTGCGATCTACGAGGAGCTCGGCCTGCCGCTTCTTCGCGCGGGCCTCGCCCAGGTCGTCGCCGCGGTGGACGTCCTCGGCGAGGACGCCGTTGCCGCCGAGCGCGAGCTCCGACTCGGCCGGGAGCTGTTCGTGGACGCCGGCGCCACGCCGCTCGCCGGGCACCTGGCCGCGTCGCTCGCGCGCGTCGTCCTCGAGAGCGGCCGGGTGGACGAGGCGGCGGGGCTCGTCGAGCTCGCGCGCAGCTCCGTCGACGACCGCGACCTCGGCGGGTTCGTCGAGACACGCCTCGCCGCGGCGCGCCTCGCCGAGCTGTGCGGCCGCCCCGACGAGGCCGCGGCGCTCGCCGACGAGGCGATCGCACGCCTGGAGGGCACCGACACCATTCGCCTGGCCGACGCGCTGGCGGCGCGCGGCCGCGTCGCCGAGGCGATCGCGCTGCACGAGCTGAAGGGAAACGTCGCCGCCGCGGCGCTGGTCACGGCGCGCGTGGCGCGATAACGTCGCGCCACCGCGATCGAGGGAGGGCAAGGAGATGGCGAAGGCGAAGTCCGTGATCGGTGTGGCCAAGGCCGGGCCGTCGATCAAGTCGCACTGGGACGGCTGGAACGCGGCACTCGACAACGCGCTCGAGAAGGTCGGCTGGAAGGCGGGCGACTACAAGGACGTCCAGGTCGAGTTCTACGCGACCATCAAGGTCGTCAACCCGGGCAGCATCGTCGAGTACTCGGCGAAGCTGATCCCGCCGAAGGGCTAGTTCGCGACGAGGGCGCGCGCGTAATCCTGCGCGTCGAACGGGCGTAGGTCCTCGAGCCGCTCCCCGACGCCGACGAGCTTGACCGGAAGGCCGAGCTCGTAGGCGATCGGGATCGCCACTCCGCCCTTCGCGGAGCCGTCGAGCTTCGTGAGCGCGACCCCGGTGACGCCGACCGCCTCCTTGAAGAGACGTGCCTGCTGCACGCCGTTCTGGCCGGTCGTCGCGTCGACGACGAGGAGCGTCTCGTGCGGCGCGCCCTCCAGCTTGCGCTCGATCACGCGGCGAACCTTGACGAGCTCCTCCATCAGGTTCGTCTGCGTGTGCAGGCGGCCGGCCGTGTCGACGATGACGACGTCGCGGCCGCGGGCCTGTGCCGCGTCGATCGCGTCGAACGCGACCGCGGCCGGATCGCCTCCACGCTCGGAGCCGACGAAGTCCGCGCCCGCCCGCTGCGCCCAGATCTCGAGCTGCTCCTCTGCAGCTGCTCGGAACGTGTCGGCCGCACCGACGACGACCGAATGCCCGTGCTGCGCGAGCACCGACGAGAGCTTGCCGATCGTCGTCGTCTTCCCAGTGCCGTTTACGCCGACGACGAGGATGACCCCGGGCGCATGCTTCACGTCGAGCGTCGGCGGCTCGCCGAAAAGGTCGGCGATCTCGTCCCCGAGTGCGCCGATGTCGCCGCGCTGCTCGAGCCGCCGCACGAGCTCGGCCGTTGCGGGAACACCGACGTCCGCCTGCAGCAGCGCTTCCTCGAGCCGCTCCCACGAGAGGTCGTCGGCGGGATCGAACGCCGCGACCTGGATCTGCTCGGTGAGCGCGCGGCGTGACTTCGACAGCGAGTCGCGCAGGCGGCCGAAGAGGCCGGCCCGTTCCGTCTCCGGCTCGGGCGCGGCCTCCTCTTCACCGAGCAACTCGCTCCAGCTCCGGGGCACCGCCGCAGACTAGACGGCGCGTTGGTAGACGCGGAACGCACGCGTCGCGACCCAGCCGCACGCGAGGACGAGCACAGCGAGCCAGGCCATGCGCGGCCCGACGATCGACCAGTCCGTCGTCCGTGTCGCCACCACCGCCCAGTTCACCGGGTTGAAGCGGGCGACGTCCTGGATCCAGTGCGGCATCAGGTTCGCCGCCATCATCCCCGAGCTGAGGAACGTTGCCGGAAGCACGATGAATTGCACCGCACCGATGAGCGATTCCTCCTGGCGCGTGACGAGCGCGAGCGCGTTCGACAACGCTGCGATCGCCCCACCGAGCAGCACCGGCAGAACGAGCATCAAGACGACTGCCGTAGCCGAGAACGACGCGCCGGCCGCGAACGCGACGGCGATGATGATGAGCGTCTGCACGAAGATGACGACGGCTGCGTGCAGGCAGCTCGCGCCGACGAGTGCTCCGCGCCACACCGGCGTGACGAGGAAGCGGTCCATGATCCCGCGGTCGATCGCCTCGATGAGGCCCATGCCGTTCCAGCCGGCCGAGAACAACGCGCTCATGACGATGACGCCCGGGGTCAGGAAGTGGAGATACGAGCCGCCGTGGAAGCCCGGGATCTCGACGATCTTCTTGAAGAGGGCGCCGAACAAGAGCAGCCAGATGATCGGCTGCACGAGCGTGATGGCGACGAACCACGGCTGGCGCCACAGCGAAAGGAGAGCTCGCAACGTGAGCGACAGCGTTTGACGAGTGGCAAGCATCATCGAGTCTCCTCCTCCGCCTCGGCCGAGCCGAACGTCCGCCCGGCATGGCGCAGGTACACGTCGTCGAGCGACGGCCGCGAGACGGTCGCTGCGACGACGGGGATGCCTTCCGCCTCGAGCAGCGCGAGCACGGTGGGAATCGCCCGCGCGCCCTCGTCGGCACGTGCACGCAGCACCCTGCCGTCGACCAACGCCTCTCGCACGCCCTCCGCTGCCGCGACGGCGTCGAGCGCACGCCCGTTCGCGGACGCACCGAGCTCGATGAGAAGCGTGTCGCCGCGCAGCTCGCTCTTGAGCTCGTCGGGCGTGCCTGCAGCGACGATGCGACCGCGGTCGACGATCGCGAGCTGCGACGCGAGGCGGTCGGCCTCCTCGAGATAGTGCGTCGTGAGCAGCACGGTCACGCCCTCGGCTTCGGTCAACTGCTCGATCTCCATCCACATGTCGGCGCGCGCCTCCGGATCGAGTCCGGTCGTGGGCTCGTCGAGGAACAGCACCTGCGGGCGGTGCATGATCCCGAGCGCGACGTCGAGCTTGCGCTGCATGCCGCCCGAGTAGGTGCGCACGAGGCGCTTCTGCGCATCGGCGAGATCGAAGCGCTCGAGCAGCTCGTCCGCGCGGGCCCGCACGTCGCGGCGCGACATCCCGTACAGGTCGCCCTGCAGCCGGAGGTTCTCGACCCCGGTCGCCTCCGGGTCGATTCCGTGCTTCTGGCCGACGACGCCGATCGACTGCCGCACCCGCAGCGGCTCGCGAACGACGTCGCGCCCGGCGACGACCGCACGGCCCTCGTCGGGCGCAGTCAGCGTCGTCAGGATCTTCACCGTCGTCGACTTGCCGGCACCGTTCGGGCCGAGCAATCCGAAGACCGTCCCCCGCTCGACGTCGAAGCTGACGCCGTCGAGCGCCCGCACCCCCTTCGGGTACGTCTTGACGAGGCCCTCCGCCTCGATTGCCAACTCCACCGCTACCTCCTACAATTAGCTTGACGGGTAGTTATCTTAGTAACTGAGATATTCGAATGTCAAGAGAAGAACGCATCTTCAGAGGCCTCGACCTACTGCGGCGGAATCAGGTCCTCACGCAGATGCTCGACGAGGCCGCGGCCGAATACCTCGGCGTCAACGCGACCGACGGCCGCGCGATCGACCTCATCGACCAGGCCGGACGGATCACCGCGGGCGATCTCGCGCGCGACCTGCGGCTGTCGACGGGGGCGGTGACGGCGATCGTCGACCGGCTCGAGCGCGCGGGCTATGCCCGCCGCGTCGCCGATCCGGAGGATCGCCGGCGGGTCCTCATCGAGCTGACGCCGTCCGTGCACCGGCTGTCGGCGGAGATCTATGGCGGACCCGACGACGCGCTCACATGGGCGGACGACTTCAGCGACGCCGAGCTGGGCGTCCTCGTCCGCTTCCAGGAAGGAAGCAAGGCGTGGCTGGAGGAGCATCTCGCACGCGTCGAGGAGCTGAATGCGCGCAAGCGCGCCCGCCGGGGCTACAAGAAGCAGCTGCGCGGCCGCGGCCGGGCGTAAGCCCTATCCGAGCAGTGTCGCGGTGTAGTCGGGGACGTAGTGGAAGAGATCGCGTGGCGGCCGCTGATAGTCACCCTCCGGCGGCCGTGGCGGCAGCTCGAGCGGCGCCTCGAGCACGTCCTCGTACGGGACGATGGAGAGCAGGTGGTGGATGCAGTTGAGGCGCGCGCGGCGCTTGTCGTCGCCCTCGACGACATACCACGGCGCCTCGGGAATGTCGCTGTGCACGAACATCTCGTCCTTCGCTCTCGAGTAGTCCACCCAGCGATTGCGTGAGTCGATGTCCATCGGCGAGAGCTTCCAGCTCCGGAGCGGGTCTTCGAGGCGGGACTTGAAGCGGCGCTCCTGCTCTTCGTCGCTGACCGAGAACCAGTACTTGACCAGTTGGATGCCGTCGCTCACGAGCAGGCGCTCGAAGATCGGGCACTGCTGGAGGAAGCGGCGGTACTCGTCCGGCGTACAGAAGCCCATCACGTGCTCGACCCCGGCGCGGTTGTACCAGCTGCGGTCGAAGAGGA
>CAZXZX010000130.1:0-7434 GCA_964645445.1 uncultured Gaiellales bacterium | reverse complement strand
AGTGCTCGCGCCGTCGGAGCTGCCGGTCGACGACGGAACGACGTACGTCGGCGACGGCGCGATCCGCTATCGCGCGGAGCTCGAGGCGCGGGGCGGAGTCGTCCCGCCGGACGGCGACGAGCGCCATGTCCCGCGAGCCCGGTTCCATGCTGCGCTCGCCGGGAAGCTGCGGGCGGTCGACGAGATCGAGCCGCTCTATCTGCGCGTCCCGGATGCCGAGCGGGGCGTGCAGTGACGACGCTCGAGCTTCGCCGCCTCGGCATCTCCGATCTCGCAGCGATCGAGGAGATCGAACGTCGCTCGTATCGCACGCCGTGGTCGCGCTCGATGTTCGCCGGTGAGCTGGCGAAGCCGAGTTCGATCTGCATCGGCGCGTTCGGCGTCGATGCAGAGGACGACGGCGGAACGCTGCACGGCTATCTCATCGTCTCGCGGTACGTCGACGCGTGGCACGTGATGAACGTCGCCGTCGATCCCGACCACCGCGGCCACGGCATCGCGACGCTGCTGCTCGAGCGGCTCTTCGAGCTCACCGCCGACGACGCCCGTCGTGGGTACACGCTCGAGGTTCGGGTGACGAACACGGTCGCGATCGCGCTGTACGAGCGGCTCGGGTTCGAGGCGCGGGGCGTCCGCCGCGGGTACTACACGGACAACCGCGAGGATGCGCTCATCATGTGGAAAGACCCCGTCGCCCGCTCCGCGTGATTCTCGGGATCGAGACGAGCTGCGACGAGACCGCCGCAGCGCTCGTCACGAAGGACGGTCGGATTCGCTCGAACGTCGTCTCGTCGCAGGCCGAGCTGCACGCGCGGTACGGCGGGGTCGTTCCCGAGGTCGCATCGCGCCGACACCTCGAGCTGATCGACCCGGTCGTGCGCGAGGCACTCGCCGAGGCCGGCGCGACGCTCGACGACGTCGAGCAAGTCGCTGTTACCCAGGGCCCCGGGCTCGTCGGCGCGCTGCTCGTCGGCCTCGCCGCGGCGAAGGCGATTGCGTGGTCGCGCCGCCTGCCGCTCGTCCCCGTCGACCATCTGCGGGGTCACGTGGCCTCCCTGTATCTCGAGCCCGACCCGCTCGAGCCGCCGTTCGTGTGCCTGCTCGCGAGCGGCGGACACACGTTGCTGCTCGACGTGCGCGGGTACGACGACGAGTACGTGCTCGGGACGACGCTCGACGACGCAGCCGGGGAGGCGTTCGACAAGGGCGCGCGGCTGCTCGGCCTCGGCTATCCGGGCGGACGCGAGCTCGACCGGCTGGCCCGTGGAGGCGATCCGCTGGCGTACGACTTCCCCGTCGCGCGCGTGCCCGGCCTCGACTTCTCCTTCTCTGGGCTCAAGACCGCGCTGCTGTACGCCACGCGCGAGCTCTCCGAGGAGGAGCTGGACGCGCGCCGGGCCGATCTCGCCGCCTCGTACCAGCGCGCGATCGTCCGCGCGCTCGTCGGCCGCGTGCGCGAGGCGGCCGGCTCGAAGAAGATTGCGGTCGTCGGCGGCGTCGCCGCGAACTCGGAGCTCCGTGCATCGCTGCCGGAAGCCGCCCTCGCGCCTCTGGTGCTCTGCACGGACAACGCGGCGATGATCGCGTCCGCTGCGCGCTACTCCGAATCGGTCTCGTATCCCGGGTATCTCGGTCTCGACGCGTATGCATCGCGCTGAGACGCGGTATGCGGCGGTATTCGCCGTGCTCGCCGCGTCGGCGTCCGCTGCGCTCCTCGCCGTCGGAGGACAGAGGGCGGAGCGGCCGTTCGTCGCGTCGGAATCGCCGGAATCCTGGCGAGCGATCGCGCGCTCGCGGCCCGCTGTCGACGTCGGGCCGCGCGTGATCGTCGTTCTGAAGACGCCGTCGCTCGGCGAGCGCTTCGCCGCCGAGGGCGCACTCGACGTCGGACAGGAGCAGGCGTGGACGAGGGTGGAGCTCTCAGCGCAGAAGCTCCTCCTGGCGCGTCTCGCGTTGCGTGGCGTCGTCGTTCGCGCGGACACCCGCTTCACGCGGGTGCTCGACGGCTTCTCGGCGGTCGTCCCCTCGAGCGTCGTCTCGGTCGTCGAGCGTGACGCGAACGTCGCCGGCGTTTATCCCGTGCGCGTCGCGTACCCGGCGGCGGTGTCGACGGGAGCGCTCGATGCGAGCGCCGCCGAGGTCGGCCGGCCGCTCGCGTCCGCCGGCATCGACGGCCGAGGCGTCACGATCGCGCTGATCGACACGGGCGTCGACCGCGCCGTTCCGCTCTTGCGTGGACGCATCCTCCCGTCGATCGTCGTCGCCGCGCCCGGCGACGACGAGCACGGGACGCAGATGGCCGCGGTGATCGCGCATGTTGCACCCGGCGCGTCGATTCTCCCGATCCGCGTCGCCGGCGCGTATGCCCGCAGCGACCAGGTGATCGCCGGGCTCGATCGGGCCGTCGACCCGAACGGCGACGGCGATGCCCACGACGCAGTCCGCATCGCGCTCGTCGCGCTCGCGGAGCCATACGCAGGATTCGCGGACGGCCCCGAGGCCACGGCCGTGGCCGGTGCCCGCGCGCTCGACGTGCTCGTGATCGCGCCCACCGGCAACGACGGCCCCGCGGGCGCCGCGTACGGCGACCTCTCCGCTCCGGGCGGTGCGCCCGGCGCGCTGACGGTCGGCGCCCTCGACACCCGCGCGCAGCTCGCCGAGGTGCGGGTCGTGATTCGTTGCGGGTTGGACACGTTGTTCGACGCGACGACGCCGCTCGCGAGCGATACCGCGCCCGCGCGCGAGCTCGTCCTGCGGGTGAGCGCGCCGAGGAAAGGGTTCTTCACTCGTGTCGGAGGAAGCGTCGTCGCCGGCCGAGCGGCACTGCTGCCGGCGACCGGGTCGCCCCAGGCCGCGGGCGACGCAGGCGCCTCGGCAGTGCTCCTCTACGGCAGGACACTCGTCCCCGCGGGCGCGCTCGGCACCGGCGTGCAGGTGCCGGTCGTGTCGCTGCCCCGTCGGATCGCGCGGGCCGTGCTCGCGCGGCTCGCGCGCGGCGAGCGCGTGACCGTGATCGTGGGTGCCGGTCACGAGACGGCGAATCCGGGCTCCGGCCGGGTGGCGCCGTTCTCGTCGACCGGGCTCGCGTTCGACGGCGCCGTCAAGCCGGACGTCGTCGCTCCCGGCGTCGCCGTTCCGGCATCCGGCGGCCTCACGGTCGACGGGTCGAGCGTCGCGGCCGCCGTCACCACGGGCGCCGCCGCGCTGCTCGCGCAGACTCGGCCGTCCCTCGGTGCCGACGCGCTCGCCGGGCTGCTCGTCGGCACCGCGCGGGAGGTGCCGCACGACCCCGTGGTCGCACAGGGCGCCGGCGAGGTCGACGTCGGTGCGGCTGCGGCCGGCGAGCTCGCCGCCTCACCGCCGACGCTTGCGCTCGGGACGTCGACCTTCGCCGGCCGGAAGATCCGCACCGCGTTCACGCTGACGAATCTGTCGACGCGGACGGTGCGCGCCGCGCTCGCGATCCGCACGCAGCACGAGGGTGCGGCAACGGTCGACTTCACGGTTCGCCCGCGGCGCATCGCGCTCGCGCCGGGCCGTAGCGTCGTCGTCCGTGTCGACGCGTTGACGGCATCGCCGGCCGTCGGCAGCGGAACCGCCGACGGCGCCGTCGTCGCCGCCGTCGACGGCGGCGGAAGCGTCCGCGTTCCCTGGGTGCTCGCATTCGCTGCGCGACCGCTCGACCCGATCGTCTCGGCGTCACTCGCTCCGGGCTCGCTCCGGCTCACCGTCCGCGTCGGCCGCGTGACGACGGCGGCGGGCCGTCGGCAGATCCAGCCGCTGTCGCGGCTCGACATCGGCCTGAGCACTCCCGCGGGTCGGCCCCTCGGCCTCCTCGCCCGGATCCGGGACGTGCTCCCTGGGCGCTACACGTTCCAGCTCACAGGCCGCGGCCCCGGCGGAGCCACGCTCGCGCCCGGCCGCTACGTCGCGGCCGTTGTGGCATATCCGGCCGACGGAGGGTTGCCCGGCCGTAGAAACCTCGGATTTGCCCTCCGATGACCGGTCATATACTCGGATCCGAGGTCATCGACAACACTCCGACAAGGAGCAGACCGTGACAGCAGTCGAGGCGGGGGTCACCCACCTCCGCGAGAACCCGT
Organism: uncultured Gaiellales bacterium; assembly: GCA_964645445.1. GTDB lineage: Bacteria > Actinomycetota > Thermoleophilia > Gaiellales > Gaiellaceae > Palsa-739. The sequence continues at coordinate 3,331 of CAZXZX010000130.1, read as the reverse complement.
TCGAGATCGCGCGCAACCAGCTGCGCCGGGTCGCGAACGCATTCGACATCGATCCGAATCTCGTCGCCGTCCTCGGCGAATGCAAGAAGGCGGTCGAGGTGTCCGTCCCCGTCGGCATGGACGACGGCAGCACTCAGGTCTTCAAGGGGTACCGCGTCACCCACAACATCGCGCGCGGGCCGTCCAAGGGCGGCATTCGCTATCACCCCGACGTCACCGTCGACGAGGTCAAGGCCCTCGCGATGTGGATGACGTGGAAGTGCGCGCTCATGGGCATCCCGTTCGGCGGCGCGAAGGGCGGTGTCGTCTGCGACCCGAAGCGTCTCTCGCGCTCCGAGCTCGAGCGGATGACCCGGCGCTACACGACCGAGATCATCAACGAGATCGGCCCGGAGAAGGACATCCCGGCGCCGGACGTCGGGACCGACGGCTCGGTGATGGCGTGGATCTTCGACACGTATTCGATGAACAAGGGCCACTCGGTACTCGGCGTCGTGACCGGCAAGCCGCTGACGATCGGCGGGTCGCTCGGCCGCGAAGAGGCGACCGCGCGCGGTGCGCTGTACTGCATCCGCGACGCCGTGGCGAAACAGGACCGCTCGCTCGTGGGCATGCGCGTTGCCGTGCAGGGCTTCGGCAACGTCGGCAGCTTCCTCGCGAGGTTCCTCCACGAGGAAGGCGCTCTCGTCGTCGCGATCTCCGACTCGACCGTGGCGCTGTACAACCCGAAGGGGATCGACGTGCCGGCGGCGTTCGCGCACAAGCGCGAGAACCGCACGCTCGCGGGGGTTCGCGACGCGGAGCAGATCACGAACGAGGAGCTTCTGCTCCTCGACGTGGACATCCTCGCGCCGTGCGCGCTCGAGCAGGTCATCACCGAGCGCAACGCCGACCAGGTGAAGGCGTCCATCGTCTGCGAGGGCGCGAACGGCCCGGTCACGCCGGCCGCCGACGCGATCCTCGAGGAGAAGGGCATCCTCATCCTTCCCGACGTGCTCGCCAACGCAGGCGGTGTCGTCGTCTCCTACTTCGAGTGGGTGCAGGGTCTCCAGGAGTACTTCTGGAAGGAAGTCGAGGTGAACGCGAAGCTGAACGACATCGTCAGCCGCGCGTTCGAGGAGACGTGGGAAACCGCGCAGAAGCGCGACATGCCGATGCGCGTGGCCGCGTACGGCCTCGCCGTTCAGCGCGTCGCCGAGGCGACCGTCACCCGCGGCATATATCCGTAGGCGAACCTGCGGTTCGCCAACGGGCGAGGTTGCTGAGTCGAACGGGCGCCGGCAAAGCCGGCGCCCTCCTGGCCTGGCGCGCTCCGAACGTCCGCGCTGCGCGGCCGGCGGTGGCTGCGCCCGCGATGTTCGGCCCCGCGTAAGCCTTCGGCTCACGCTTCGGCCCTTGGCGCAGCGATGGGCATAGGGTCCAAGCCATGACCGACGTCGTGCTCTACCACGCGGTCGGCTGCCATCTCTGTGAGAAGGCCCGCGCATTGGTGGGCGAACTTCGGGAGGAGCTCGGCTTCGAGCTGCGCGAGATCGACATCACCGGCGATCCCGCCCTGGAGGCCGAGTACCGCGAATGGCTGCCCGTCGTCGAGATCGACGGGCGGCGCCGCTTCACGTACCACGTCCAGCCGGACGCCTTCCGTCGAGCGGTTGCACAAGCGGGTGGGTAGTCCGGCCTGCTAGAACACCTCCCGCTGTTACAAGCTTCGGTGAGGAGGACGTGTGGCGGATCGCCTGACGGTTGGCGTCGCCGCTCGCCTGTCGCGGTATCTCCAGGTGCTGACGCAGGCGAGGAAGATGGGAAAGCTGCGAATCTCCTCTCAGGAGATCGCCGAATACACGAACATCAACGCGACGCAGATCCGCCGCGACCTGTCTGCGTTCGGGAAGTTCGGCAAGCGCGGAGTCGGCTACAACATCGACTCGCTGCTCGGCGAGATCCGAAAGATCCTTCGGACACAGGGGCAGCACAACATCGCGCTCGTCGGTGCCGGGCGCCTCGGCCAGGCGATCGCGAGCTCACCGATCTTCGCCGAGCACGGGATCAACATCGCGGCGGTTTTCGACACCGATCCGGAGAAAGTCGGCCGGCCGATCGGGCACGTAACCGTCAGCGAGTACGGCAAGCTGCCCGACAGCGTCCGCGACAAGAACATCATCGTCGGGGTGCTCGCTGTCCCGGCGTCCGGCGCGCAGCGTGTGGCCGACGACCTCGTCGTGTCGGGCGTGAAGATCATCTTCAACTACTCGGAAGCGCTCCTCGAGACACCGGCCGACGTGACGGTGCACACGTCGAACCCGGCGGTGGAGCTGCTCTATGCGCTCTACTTCCACCTGACCTGAGGATCCTCATCTGGCACGGGTACCTCCTGGGAGGTACGGGCTCGAACGTGTACACGCGTGCGCTCGGCCGCGAGTGGAGCAATGCCGGCCACGACGTCACGATCGTCTGCCAGGAGCGGCATCCCGAGCGTTACGACATCGGCGACGCGCGCGTCGTTGTGCCCGAGCTACCGGACCGGTTGCTACCCACCTTCGTACTCGACCGCTACGAGGGGCTCGAGCCGCGTCTGCTGCAGGACTGCACCGCGGAGGAGCGCGACCGCTATGTCGAGGCGAACGCAGCGGCGGTGCGCGAGCTGCTGCCTGCCGACCTCGTGTTCGCGAATCACGTGCTTCTCGGCGGGCCTGTCGCAGCCGCGAGCGGCGCGCGGTACGCGGTGAAGGCGCACGGCTCCGAGCTCGAGTACTCGATGCGGGGCCGCCCCGACCTCGAGCGGTGGGGCGCGGAGGCGCTCGCAGGCGCCGACGCGGTCTTCGTCGGCTCGGCACATATCCGCGCCGTCCTCGAAGAGATCGTCGGGCACGTCGATCGGGTGCACGAGGTGCCGCCCGGCGTCGACGTGGACGAGTTCGTGCCCGAGGACCGCCTGCGCGCGTTCGCGGGCCTGATCGCCGCGGCGGAGGACGATCCGCAGGACGGGGATGAGCGTCATCCCGATCGCGGCAACGCGGCGCGCTTCGAGGCGGCCTTCGCCCGCGACGTGCCGACGGTCGTCTACGTCGGGAAGCTGATCGAGAACAAGGGCGTCCAGGTGCTGTTCGAGGCGCAACGAGGGCTCGGCCTCCGCACCGTCGTCGTCGGCTTCGGCGACTACCGCGCCGAGCTCGAGTCGATCGCGCCGACCGGTACGCTCTTCACCGGCGCGCTCGAGCACCGCCACCTCGTGCACCTGCTTCCGCTGTGCGACGTATCCGTCGTGCCCTCGATCTTCCCCGAGGCCTTCGGCATGGTCGCCGCGGAGGCGGCCGCGGCCGGGCTCCCGCCG
>CAZXZX010000129.1:0-2974 GCA_964645445.1 uncultured Gaiellales bacterium | reverse complement strand
CTGCACGAGCTGGCGCAGCGAGTCCGGCCCGCCCTCGAGGAACACCTCCGGCAATCCCGACGGCGGCATCACGCCGAGCGCGTCGCGGTAGCGGCCCGCGTCCTCGGCGGCGATCAGCCGCTCCTCGCCGCCGACACGGATGCGGATCGCGCGGCGCTCCGCCTCGAGGATCGCCGCGTGCGCCTCGTCGAACTCGCCGGTGCGAAGGTCGCCGCGCAGCCGGAGCAGATCGTGGAGCCGGTCCGGGTCGGGCGCCGCCGGCCGCAGCGACGCCTCGACCTCCGCGAGCGCGTCGCGGTCGATCAGCTCGCGCAGCTCCTCCTGGCCGAGCAGCTCCCGCAGTAGGTCGCGGTCGAGCGACAGCGCCTGCGCACGCCGCTCCGCGGGCGGCGTGTCGTCCTCGTACATGTACGTCGCGATGTAGTCGAAGAGCAGCGACGAGGCGAACGGCGACGCCGACGCCGTCTCGACGTCGACGAGGTCGATCTCGCGTTTGCGCAGTCCGCGCAGCAGCCGCTTCAGCGCCGGCAGGTCGAAGACGTCCTGCAGGCACTCGCGGTACGTCTCGAGCACGATCGGGAAGCTCGGGTACTTGCGCGCCACCTGGAGGAGCCCCTGCGCCTTCAGCCGCTGCTGCCACAGCGGCGTCCGTTCCCCGGGCCGGCGGCGCGGGATCAGCAGCGCGCGCGCCGCGTTCTCGCGGAAGCGCGCGCCGAACAGCGCCGTCTGCCCCACCTCGCCGACGACGAGGTCGTCGAGCTCGTCCGGATCGAGCATGAGCAGGTCGGTCGCCGGCGGCGAGTCGGCGTCGGGGAGATGGAACGCGATGCCGTCGTCCGACCAGATCGACTGCACCTCGACGCCGAGCGAGTCGCGCAGCCGCGCGCCGACCGCCATCGCCCACGGTGCGTGCACGCGGGCGCCGAACGGCGTGAGGATGCAGATGCGCCAGTCGCCGATTTCGTCCTTGAAGCGCTCGACCACCACGGTTCTGTCGGACGGCACCACGCCGGTCGCGCGTTCCTGCTCGCGCAGAAACGCGAGGAGGTTCGTCACGGCTCGATCGTCGAGCGTATCGCCAAGGCACGCTCGCGCTCGTGGCTCGTCGAGGGAGAGAATCCCGCGGGAGAACTTCCCGATCGCCTCGCCCAGCTCGTACGGGCGGCCGATACCCTCGCCCTTCCAGAACGGCACCGAGCCCGGCACTCCCGGTGCGGGCGATACCAGCACGCGGTCGCGCGTGATCTCCTCGATCCGCCACGACGATGCGCCGAGCATGATCACCTGCCCCGCGCGCGACTCGTACACCATCTCCTCGTCGAGCTCGCCGACGCGTCCGCCGCCGTCGACGATGAAGACGCCGAAGAGCCCGCGGTCCGGGATCGTGCCCGCGTTCGTGACGGCGAGACGGCGCGCTCCCTGCCGCCCCCGGATGACGCCGCCGGTGCGGTCCCAGACGATGCGCGGCCGCAGCTCCGCGAACTCGTCGGACGGATAGCGGCCCGCGAGCATGTCGAGCACGTTCTCGAGCTGCGCGCGCGACAGATCCGCAAAGGGATAGGCACCCGTTACCAGCTCGTGCAATTCGTCCACAGCGATTTCCGCATCAGCGGAAATCGCAACGATCTGCTGCGCGAGCACGTCGAGCGGGTTGCGCGGAATCTGCGTCTCCTCGATCGCGCCGACGCGCATCCGCTGCGCGACCACCGCCGACTCGAGCAGGTCGGCGCGGAACTTCGGGAAGATGCGGCCCTTCGACACCTCGCCGAGCGAGTGGCCGGCGCGGCCGATCCGCTGGAGCCCACGCGCGACCGACTTCGGCGACTCGACCTGGATGACGAGGTCGACAGCGCCCATGTCGATGCCGAGCTCGAGCGACGAGGTGGCGACGAGGCACGGGATCCGGCCGGCCTTCAGATCCTCCTCGATCTGCACCCGCTGCTCGCGCGACAACGAGCCGTGATGCGCGCGCGCGATCTCACAATGTTCGATGGCCAAGCCTTCGGCGGCGGCTGCCAGCTCGTTGAGCCGAAGCGCGAGCCGCTCGGCGAGACGGCGGTTGTTCACGAAGACGATCGTCGAGCGGTGCGCACGGACGAGCTCGACCAGCGCCGGATAGATCGACGGCCAGATCGAGCTCGAGTTGCGCTCCGTGCCGATGTCGGACTCCTGGCCGTCGGCGGGTGCGGGGTGCGGCAGCGAGCCCGTCGACGGCAGCTCGCGCATGTCCTCGAGCGGGACGACCACCTGCAGGTCGAGCTCCTTCGCCACGCCGGCATCGACGAGCTCGATCGGGCGGCGCGTGCCGGAGACGAAGCGGCCGATCTCCTCGAGCGGGCGCTGCGTCGCCGACAGCCCGATCCGTTGTATCGGCTTGTCTACCAGCCATTGCAGGCGCTCGACCGATACAGCGAGGTGCGCGCCTCGCTTGGCGCCTGCAATGGCATGTACCTCGTCGAGGATGAGCGTGTCGACGGAGCGGAGCAGCTCGCGCGCCTGTGACGTGAGCAGGAGAAAGAGCGACTCCGGCGTCGTGATCAGGATGTCGGGCGCGTTGCGCAGCATCGCCGCGCGCTCCTTCTGCGGCGTGTCGCCGGTGCGGACGGCGACGCGGAGCTGCGACTGGAGCCCGGCGAGCGGGCCGCGCAGGTTCCGCTCGACGTCGTAGTTCAGCGCCTTCAGCGGCGAGACGTAGAGCACGCGCAGGCCGGCGCCCGGTGCGGGCGTGAGCCGGTCGATGGCATAGAGGAAGGCGGCGAGCGTCTTGCCGGAGCCGGTCGGTGCCTGGATCAGCGCGTTCGCACCGGACGCGATCACGGGCCAGCCCTTCTCCTGCGCGGGCGTCGGCGCGTCGAAGGTGCGCTCGAACCAGGCCCGCGTCACCGGGCTGAAGACGGCCAGCGGCTCCACGGAAAGAGGGTATCGCCCGTCGGGGCAGCTACGGGACGGCCCCGCGATTGCCGTAATCGGGGCA
>CAZXZX010000128.1:0-5987 GCA_964645445.1 uncultured Gaiellales bacterium | reverse complement strand
GGGTGCCGACGCCCCTGAACCAGGCGATCTGGGCGCTCGTGAAGGGGGTGGAGGACTCGTGGACGACATAGACCGGCGGCATGCGAACGTCCGGGCCGCGCTCGAGCGCGACGGGCTCGACGCGGCGATCGTCTGCGGCTCCGAGTACACGGGCTTCGAGGGCGCCGTCACCTACATGTCCGCCTTCACGATCGTCCACCGGTACGCATACGTCCTCATCCCCGTCGACGGTGACCCGACGATCGTGTTCCCGAGCGAGGCGCGGTACGTGGGCGAGCACGGCGACTCCGCCATAGCGGACCAGCAGTTCGTCGACCGGCCGGGCGAATGGCTCGCCGATCGCCTACGCGGGAAGCGCGTCGGCGTGTACGGGCTCGATTACGTCATGACCGTCCGCGATTACGCCGCGCTGCGCGACGCGGTCGAGCTCGTCCCCTGGGATCTCGAGTTCGACCACGCCCGCTCGGTCAAGTCCGACGCGGAGCTCGAATCCGTGCGCGACAGCGTCCGCATCAACGTCGACGGATTCCACGCCTTCCGCGAGGCCTACGCACCCGGCCGCTCGGCGGCCGAGGTCATGGCACCGGCTGAGGAGGTCTTCGTCGAGCGCGGGTGCGGCCGGCTGACGATGAACATGGTCCTCGTCGGCGCCGAGTTCGCGCTCGCGCGGGACACGATCCTCGGCGAGTTCTGTGTCCCCTCACTCGAGATCGCGGGGCCGGGCGGACACTGGGTCGAGGTCTCGCGCGCGCTCGGAACGCCGAGCGCCGAGGTCTCGCGCATGCTCGAGGCCTACGACGAGTACTACGAGACGGCGAAATCCGCGCTGAAGCCTGGAGCGACCGCGCACGACGTCCATCGCGCGGTCTCGAGGGGCTTCACCGCGCGCGGCTACCACCTCGGGCACGTCACCGGCCACTCGATCGGCATGACCATGATCGAGTTCCCGAAGATCGGCGAGGGCGTCGAGACGGAGCTCGCTGCGAACATGGTCTTCTCCATGCACCCGCACGCGATCGCCGCCGACGGTCGAGAATGCCTCTACATGCAGGACACGTGGCTCGTCACCGAGAACGGCGGCGTCCCGCTCGCAGGGCTGGAGCTGAGGATCTGGTGACCGACGAGGAGTTCGCACCGATCCTCCCCGGGCCGGGAGAGAGCGACTACGAGCGCTACCTGCGCACGGACGAGCTGCTCGCGCTGCAGAAGACGGACGTCGAGTGGGTGCATCGCGACGAGCTGCTCTTCCAGACGGTGCACCAGTCCTCGGAGCTGTGGCTGAAGCACGCGTGGAACGAGATCGAGGAGGCGACCCGCTTGATCGAGGCGCGCGACGTTGCGGCCGCTCAGCGTCTCCTCCGGCGCGCGAACGCGTGCATCAGGTACGTCATCGGCTTCCTCGAGCACCTGGAGCGGATGTCGCCGTGGGAGTACCAGGAGATTCGGCGGGTGCTCGGCCACGGCTCAGGCTTCGACTCGCCCGGCTTCCGCCACATCCGCCGGGTGTCGCCGGCGCTGTACGGCGCCTTCGAGGCGCTGCGCCGCGAGCGCGGCCTGTCGCTGCTCGAGGTGTACACGCAGGGGCGCGAGCACGAGGACCTCTACCAGCTCGCCGAGCTGCTCGTCGACTGGGACGAGCAGGTCGGGATCTGGCGCTTCCGCCACGTGAAGATGGTGGGCCGCGTGATCGGCGAGGACGTCGTCGGCACGCAGGGCACACCGGTCGAGCTCCTCGCGGGGTTGATCAAGCACAAGATGTTCCCGGAGCTCTGGCAGGTCCGCACCGACCTCACCGAGCTCGCCAAAGAGTCCGATTGATCCCGCTCGACGAGATTCGCCGGGCGCGCGAGCGGATCGGCGACGACGTGCTGCGCACGCCGCTCGTGCGGCTCGACGACCGCACGTGGCTGAAGCTCGAGTGCCTCCAGCCGATCGGCTCGTTCAAGCTCCGCGGCGCGCTGTCCGCGGTCCGCGCGGCCTCGCCGGCGGAGCTCGCGGACGGCGTCGTCACCGCGAGCGCCGGGAACATGGCGCAGGGCGTCGCCTGGGCGGCGCGCGAGGCGGGCGTGCGCGCCCGCGTCGTCGCGCCGGAGGACGCGCCGCGGGCGAAGCTCGACGCGGTCGAGCGGCTCGGGGGCGAGATCGTCCCGGTCTCGCACGAAGCCTGGTGGCAGGCGATGGTCGACCGGCGCTACGAGGGGGTGGACGGCCTCTTCGTCCACCCGGTGGAGGACGAGCTGGTGATGGCCGGCAACGGCACGATCGGGCTCGAGCTGGCCGAGGATCTCGATGCGTTCGACACCGTCGTCATCCCCTGGGGCGGCGGCGGGCTCACCACCGGGATCGCGAGCGCGGTCAAGGCGCTGCGGCCGGATGTGCGCATCGTGACCGCCGAGCCGGAAACGGCAGCGCCGCTCGCCGCCGCGCTGCGCGCGGGCGGGCCGGCGGAGATCGAGTTCCGTCCGTCGTTCGTCGACGGCGCAGGCGGTCGCGCGCTGCTGCCGACGATGTGGGATCGCGCGCGCGAGCTGGTCGACGAGGCGATCGCCGTCCCGCTCGACGACGTTGCGGACGCGATGCGCATGCTCGTGACGCGTGTGCACGTCGTCGCCGAGGGTGCAGGAGCGCTTGCGCTCGCCGTCGCCCGCCGGCGCGACGATCGCTGCGTCTGCATCGTCTCAGGCGGCAACGTCGACGCCGCCGTCCTCGCGCGAGTTCTACTGGACGAAACTCCGTAGCTCGCGCAGGAAGCCGTCGACCTCGTCGGCGGTGTTGTAGTGGATGAGGCCGACGCGCAAGGCCTCCTCCGGGTACGGCAGCTTCTCGCGCAGGCCGAGCGAGTACCAGCTGTCGTGTGCCCACACGCCGTAGCCTCGCGCTCCCAGGGTGTCCGCGATCTCGGTTGCGGGCACGCCGTCGAGATTGAGGAGGAACGTCGGCAGCCGGCCCTCCATCGTCGGCTCGCCGTACACGGTCGCAGACTGCGGCAGCCCTTCGAGGAAGCGACGGCCGAGCTCGTGCTCATACGCGCGGAGAACTTCCATGCCGCCGATCGACTCGAGATACGCGACGGTCGCGCTGAAGCCGGCGAAGAGCTCGTACGGCGCGGTGCCGGGTTCGAAGCGTCGGCCGACCGGCGAGTTGGACGCCGGTCGCGCCTTGTACGGCCGCCACGACTCGAGCAGCTCGTGGCGCCCGTACGCGACGCCGAGGTGAGGACCGCAGAACTTGTACGCGGATGCGATGAAGACGTCGCAGTCGAGCGCCTGCACGTCGACGGGCTCGTGCGCCGCGTACTGCACGGCGTCGAACCACGAGAGCGCGCCGACCGCATGCGCGAGCTCGCTCACGCGCTTCATGTCGACGATCGTCCCGAGCGCGTTCGAGGAGGCGACGGTCGCGACGACGCGCACACGCTCGTCGAGCTTGCGCTCGAGGTCGTCGTAGTCGAGCCGCAGGTCGGCCGTGACGTCGATCCAGTCGATCTCGAAGCCGCGGTCGGCTGCCAGCTCGAGCCACGGCGCGACGCCGCCGTCGTGGTCGAGCCGCGACACGAGGATCCGGTCTCCCTCCTTCCAGTCGCGCGACGCCGTGCGCGAGAGCGTGAAGTCGAGGACCGTCATGTTCGTGCCGAAAACGACGTCGTCGGGTGAGCAGTTGAGGAAGCGGCCGGCGTCGGCCCGCGCACGGCCGACAATCGCCTCGACCCGGCGGCCGGTCTCGTACGGCGCGCCGAGGTTCCCACTCGCGTCCCGGAGCGCGTCGGCGATCGCGCGGCCCACCTCGTCGGGTACCTGCGATCCGCCGGGCGCGTCGAGGAAGGCGAAGCCTCCGCGCAGCGACGAGAACCGGTCGCGCACCGCTGCCACGTCGAGTACGGTCGCACTCATGGAGCGAGCCTACCTCGGCGGCGCGGCCGTCTCGCGGATCGTCCTCGGCTGCGGCAACTTCGGCGGGATAGGCTCGGCGCCCGACCTCTTCGGGCAGGGCGACAGCCTCGAGGATGCCTTCGTGCTCATGGACGCAGCGTGGGAGGCCGGCATCACGACGTTCGACACCGCGGACGCGTACGGCGGCGGCCGCAGCGAGTCGTTCATCGGCGAATGGATCCGCTCGCGCCGACCCGAAGGGCTGGTGCTGTCGACGAAGACCTTCGCGCCCATGGAGGCGGGCGCCGACCGCGGGCTCGCGCCGGCGCGCGTGAAGAGACAGGTCGAGAGCAGCCTGCGGCGGCTCGGGGTGGAGCGAGTCGACCTCTTCATCACGCACGCGTGGGACGACGATGTGCCGATCGCCGAGACGGCGGGCGCACTCGACGACCTCGTGTCCGAGGGCAAGATCGGCGCGTACGGCCTCTCGAACGTCGACGGCGCGCAGATACGGGAGGCGGTCGAGGCCGGGTCGTTCGCATGGGTGCAGAACTCGTACTCGCTGCTCGATCGCGAGGTCGAGGCCGAGGTACTGCCGCTGTGCGAAGAGGACGGGCTCGGCTTCGAGGCCTTCAGCCCGCTGACGGGCGGCTGGCTCACCGGAAAGTACCGTCGCGACACGGCTCCCCCCGAGGGATCGCGAATGACGCTGCGCCCCGGGCCCTACGAGCACCTGCGAACCGCAGAGATATTCGACCGCATCGAGCGCCTCGAGGAGATGGGCGACCCCGCGATGCTCTCGCTCTCGTGGCTCCTCTCCGACCCGCGCGTCACCGCGATCGTCGTCGGGCCGCGACGGCCGGAGCAGCTTGCTCCCGCATTGAACGCCGAGCCGCTCGATGCGGCGAAGCGCGCAGAGCTCTCCGAGCTCTTTGGCTAAAGCTTGCCGCCGCCTGAGCTGCGCGGTGGCGGAGCGAGGCTCTCAACGGAACCCCGTTCCGCCACCGTAGTCGGGTTAGCCGCCGAAGGAAGCGCGCGCCGCCGCGGCTTCCCCTGCGATTGCCGACGCGTCCTCGATCGGGAGGATCGGGGTGGTGCTGAATCGCAACCACGGCGTGAACGGTGCAGTCGCCTTCGCGATCGTCGCGGCGCTGTCCGCCTCCACGATCGCAACGCCTCCCGAACCGTCTGCGAAGCCCCAGAAGCCCTTGAACTCGAAGCCGTCCGGCGGCTTCCACTGCGAGAAGAAGGCGAGATTACGCTGGATCGCTTCCTCGCTGTTGCCGGGATGGAATGCCCAGGTCGTGTGGAACAGCACCCTGCACCTCCTGTGGGATGAACCAATCGACCCTACCGCACGGCTTCACGCGCCTGGCCCTGCTCGGTGCCGGTTGGATCGGCCTCACGCTTCTGCTCCGACGATGACATCAAGCCTCTGCCGCGGGCAGCGTGAACGACACGCGGGCGCCGCCGCTCTCGCGCGGCTCCGCCCAGATGCGCCCGCCCTGCGCTTCGACGAGCCCGCGGGCGATCGCGAGGCCGAGCCCTGCGCCGCTTCCGTCGGCGCTGCGCGCGGAGTCCCCCCGCCAGAAGCGGTCGAACATGCGCCGTGCCGTCTCGGGCGTGATCCCCTCGCCGGTGTCCTCGACCGAGACGAGCACCTCGTCGTTCGCGTGCGCGAGCGCGACTGCGACGGTCCCGTCCGACGGCGTGTGTCGCAGCGCGTTCGTCAACAGGTTGAGGAGCACGCGCTCGACCTGTTCCGGCGCACACAGCGCAGGCGGCGCGGTGTCGATCCGCCGTTCGAGGCGCACCTTGCGTGCCTTCGCCTCCGCCTCGAAGCCGCGCATGCACGCCTCGACGAGCGGCGCGAGCGAGATCTCGTGCAGCTCGTGCGCGAGCGACCCGGCGTCGATGCGGGCGAGCTCGAACAGGTCCTCGACGAGACCGGCGAGGCGCCGCGCCTGGTCTTGCAGCGGTGCGAGGTACTCGGAGCTGTCGGCGAGGCCGTCCTCGATCGCTTCGAGCATCGCGGTGATCGAGGCGATCGGCGTGCGCAGGTCGTGACTCGCCGCCGCCACGAGCTCGCGTCGTGCGTCGAAGAGGCTCTCGATGCTC
>CAZXZX010000127.1:0-10945 GCA_964645445.1 uncultured Gaiellales bacterium | reverse complement strand
GAGGGTGCGACCGCTCGAGGCTCGAAGCTCGACGCAGTCGTTCGGCACCGAGCCGGCCTCCGGTCCGGCGTTGCCCTCCTCGAACACCGAAGCCTCGACACCGGGATGGACCTGGTTGAGCGTGCTGTCGACGCGGTCGAGGAGGAACGAGCGCAGTGACGAGTACGTGGCGACGTCGGCCGCGACGAGCCCCACGACGGCGAGCGCCATCACTCCGACGACGAGCCGGGTGCGCAAGGAGAAGCGGGAGAGCATCAACCCTCGCCGAGCTCGAGCATGTAGCCCGCCTGCCGCACGGTGCGGATCACCGGCGGCCCGTGCTTGTTCAGCTTCCGCCGCAGGTAGCTCACGTACGTCTCGACGACGTTCGAGTTGCCGCCGAAGTCGTAGCGCCAGACGTTCTGCAAGATCTGGTGCTTCGATAGGACGCGACGGGGATTGAGCATGAAGTAGCGGAGCAGGTTGAACTCGGTGCCCGTCAGCTCGACCCGCACGTCGCCACGAAACACCTCGTGCCGCTGCTCGTCGAGGACGACGTCGGCGAAGCGCAACACGTCGCCGGGTAGCTCACTCTGCGTGCGCCGAAGGATCGCCTGAACGCGCGCGACGATCTCGGCGAGGCTGAACGGCTTCGTCACGTAGTCGTCGCCGCCGGCTCGGAGAGCCTCGACCTTGTTCTCGACCGCGTCCTTCGCCGTGAGGAACAGGATCGCGCTCTTGAAGCCGCGCTCGCGCATCCGCCGTCCGACCTCGATCCCGTCGAGGTCGGGAAGCATCCAGTCGAGCACGACGAGGTCGGGCTCCCGATCGGCGACAACCCTCAGCGCCTCGCGCCCGCCGGTCGCCTCGTCGACCTCGAAGCCCTCGTAGCGGAGCGCCGTCGCGACCGCGTCCACGATCGAAGGCTCGTCGTCGACCACGAGGATCCGCTGCTCGCTCACGCTCTCAGCCTCTCACCCGCTCCTGTGAGTCGGCTGAGAATTCTCCCAGCTGAGTGGCGCGTGCGTGCGCACGGCGGTGCGAACGCTGCGCGGGCCCCCACGTACGCTCCCGCCGTGGCCTTCAGCGCGACGACCGCCCTCCTGCTCGTCGCGATCGGGTTCGGCGTGGGCACCTTCGGCACCGTGGTCGGCGCAGGCGGCGGCTTCATCCTCACGCCGATCCTGCTGCTGCTCTATCCACACGACTCGCCGAGGACTCTGACGTCCATCAGCCTCGCCACGGTCTTCTTCAACGCCGCGAGCGGGTCCATCGCATACGCGCGCCAGCGACGGATCGACTACCGCAGCGGCATCGTCTTCGGGGTCGCGACCCTGCCCGGCGCCGTCGGCGGCGCCCTCCTCGTCGGGAGCGTCTCACGGCAGGTCTTCGACGCGATCATGGGCGGCGTCCTCGCGCTGCTCGCGGTCTGGCTGCTCGCGGGCGAGCGCTGGCCGCTCCCCCGCCCACGGCGAACGCTCCTCGTCGGCGCCGTCTACAGCCTCGGGGTCGGCTTCCTCTCGAGCTTCCTCGGCATCGGCGGCGGCGTCATCCACGTTCCGCTCCTCGTGCGCGCGCTCGGCTTCCCCGTCCACGTCGCAACGGCGACGTCGCACTTCGTCCTCGCGATCATGGCGGGAGCCGGGACGATCACGCACATCGCGCTCGGCAACTTCGGGCAAGGGCACGGCTGGCGCCGAACGGCCGCGCTCTCGATCGGGGTCGTAGGCGGAGCGCAGCTCGGCGCGCACATCTCGCTGCGCCTGCGCGGTGCGGCAATCCAGTGGCTGCTCGCCGCGGCGCTGCTCGCGCTCGCCGGGCGCCTGCTCTATTCCGCCTGATCGTCCTCGGTGACGAGATCCGCGTACTCGGGATGGCGCCGGATGTACGCGATCACGAACGGGCAGACCGGGACGACGCGCAGGCCGCGCGCCCGCATGTCGTCGAGCGAGCCCTTGACGAGCTCGCTGCCGAGCCCGTGCCGCTTCGGATCGACTTCGGTGTGCACGAGCGCGAGCGCGCCCGGAAGGCGCCGGTAGCGGATCTCGCCCGCGAGCTCGTCGTCCACGTACAGCTCGTAGCGGAGCTCGGCCGGGTTGTCGACGATGCGGAGGCTCACGGGACGAGCGTAGACGTACCCGCCGGGAGTGCGCTCCCGCCTCTCAGCCCTTCAGCGCGCCGCCGAGGCCGCCGCCCCTGAGGAACGAGCGCTGGAAGACCAGGAAGCCGGCGATCGGCACGAGGCACGCGATGAACATCGCGGCGAGGAACACGCCGAGTGAGGTCTGCGCCTGGATCGCGGGAAGGCGCACGGACAGCGGCTGCTCGTTCGGGTTCGTCAGCACGAGCAGCGGCCAGAGGAAGTCCTTCCACGAGGCGAGCACGGCGAAGATCGAGACGACGCCGAGGATCGGCTTCGACATGGGAAGGACGATCGACCAGAACAGCCGGAACGGGCCGGCGCCGTCGATGCGCGCCGCCTCGAAGATCTCGCGCGGCAGGTTGTCGAAGAAGCGCTTCACGAGCACGACGTTGAACGCACTCGCGCCGGCAGGAAGCCACACCGCCCAGTAGCTGTCGATGAGCGAATGGTGGAAGAGCGGCGGATGGACGATCTCGATGTACAGCGGCACGAGCAGCACGACCGCAGGAACGAACAGCGTCGCCAGCAACAACCCGTTGATGAGCGTTGCGTATTTCGGGCGCAACACCGAGAGCGCGAACCCGCCCGTCGTCGCCACGACGAGCTGCGAGGCCCACGACCCGAACGCGATCACGACGGTGTTCCAGAAATAGAGGCCGACGTGGACGGTCGTCCACGCCTCCTTCAGGTTGCTCCATGCCGTGCCGTGCGGGAAGAGCCGCATCGGGTACGTGATCGTGTCGAGCGTCGGCGTGATCGCTCCCTTGGCCAGCCACAGGATCGGGCCGAGCCCGCCGACGACGAGCGCCACGAGCAGGAGGGCCTGTAGCGTCCCGATCCCCCACCGCACCGAGCGCTTGTGCCACTCGGCGCTCGAGATCAGGCCCGAGCCGCCCTCTCCGTCGCTCACCGCGTGCTCCAGGAGCGTGTCGCCCGCAGGTAGACGAGCGAGAACACGCCGAGGAAGCCGGCGAGCATGAGGCTGAGCGCGGTTGCCGCCCCGTAGTCGCCGCCCAGCGAGTTGCCGAATGCGTAGTTGAAGATCATGAGCAGCACCGTGAGCGTCGCGTTCGCCGGGCCGCCCGATGTGAACAGGTACGGCTCGAGGAACACCTGCGCCGTCCCGATGATCTGGAGGATCATCGTCACGAGGAGCACGCCGCGCAGCTGGGGCAGCGTGACGTTCCACACCTTGCGCATGATCCCGGCGCCGTCGACGGATGCAGCCTCGTACAGCTCCGTCTGCACGCCGGTGAGCGCAGCGAGATAGATGATCACCGTCGCGCCCGCGTTCGCCCACGTCGATTCGAGCACGAGCGACGGCATGGCCCACTGCTGCGACTGGAGCCACGGATACGGGCCGAGGTGGATCCAGCCGAGCACGGTGTTGAACGCTCCCGTCGAGCTCGCGTCGTAGAACACCTTCCAGAGGAGGACGGCGACGACCGGCGGGATGACGACCGGCAGATACGCAAGCGCGCTGTAGATCCCGCGCCGCTTGCGCACCTCGCTCATCAGCACCGCCGCCACGAGCGGCACCGGATAGCCGAAGAGAAGGGCGAGCCCGGCGAAGTACGCGGTGTTCTTCACCGCCACCGGGAACAGCGGATCGTGCCAGACCTGCTCGAAGTTACGGAAGCCCACCCACGTCGCGGGCTGCACGAGGTTCGTGTGCTGCAGCGACATCAGCACTGTCCGCACGATCGGGTACCACGAGAACGCCCCGAACACGAACAGCAGCGGCAGCAGGAACAGCAGCGTCGTCAGGCCGCCTCCACGGGCCCAGCTGAGCGGCGTTCGCCGCGGCACCGCTGTGTCGCGGGAGAGCCCGCGCCGGCTCGACAGCGCGGGCTCTCCCGTTTGATCGACGACGGCCAAGCTCAGCCCACTAGGTGCCTTGCTGGATCGCCGCCTGCGCAGTGCTGTTCGCCTGCTGCAGCATCTGCACGACGTTCGTGTTCTTGTTCGTCAGGACCGCTTCCACCACCGCGTCGAGCGAGTGGTAGACGCTCTGGGTCGAGGCCTCCGGCTCCGGGATGAGCGGCTCTCCGAAGATGCCTGTGAGGAACGGCTTCATCTGCGTCAGGGGCACATTGATGAACGGCTTGATCCAGCTATTCGCCAGATCGTACTGCTGCTTGTTGAAGAGCGGCAGTGCAGGGACGCCGACGGGTTGCTTGTTCGCCACGAGCGTCTTCGCGTTCGCAATCGCCTGCGCCTTCGAGACGAGCGGCGACTCGTAGAAGAAGTCGATCCACTTCACCGCAGCCGCCTTCGCCGCCGAGTTCGCGTCGGGGCGGACGCCGACCTCGGTGCCGCCGCCGAGCACGCCGGCCGTCTTGCTCTTCGCCAGCGGGATCGTCGACAGGCCGTAGATGCTCGGATTGATGTTGCTCGCTTGCACGAGGTTCGTGTAGACGTCCGAGCCGCTGATGTACATGCCGATGCCGCCGGCGGCGAACGCCTGGTTGATGTCGCCCCAGCTGTACTCGAAGTTGGAGCCCATCGAGTTGTCCGTCCACCGCATCGCCTTGAGCAGGTTCAGCGCCTGGATCGTCTTGGGATTGTCGAGCGTCGCCTTCGCGCTCGTGCCCGTGCCGACCTCCATCCGGCCGCCGAGCGAGTAGACGACCGTGGTGAGGATCCAGCCGGCTGTGTTGTCGTCCTTCGCCATCTCGGCGTAGCCGGTCTTGCCGGTCTTCTGCGCGATCTGCCTGGCATCGGCCCGTAGCTGCGTCCATGTCGTCGGCGGCTTGTTCGGGTCGAGGCCCGCCTCCTTGAAGAGCGCGCGGTTGTAGTGCAGCGCCTGTGCGTACGCGCCCTTCGGCAGGGCGATGATCTGCCCCTTCGCGTCCGTGCCCTCGGCGAGCACCGCCGGGTTGTACTTCGAGAAGTACGGCAGCTTCTTCACGTACGGCGTCAGGTCGGCGAGCTGACCGTTGTCGCCGAGCGTGCGCGCGTCCGTGAACGGCACCTCGAAGACGGTCGGCAGCGTGCCGCCCGCGAGCTTCGCCGCGAACGTCGGCGCCGTCCACTGGTAATCGACCGGCTTGACCTTGATGGTCGGGTTCGCCTTCTCGAACTCGGCGACCCGTGCGTTGAACTGGTCGATCGCCGCCTGGGTGCTACCTGGGATCAGCGATGCGACGCTGATCGTGGTTGTCTTCGTCGCGCCGATGGCCGAGGCCGTCGCGCAAGCTGCCACCAGGCCGGCGACCGCGACGGCGGTGGCAATCCTCCGTAGGGATTTCATCGTCCTTCCTTTCGTTGACCTAGTGGGTTCGACAGCCACACCGTTGTGTCCGCTGGGACCGCACCTCCTGTGAGCTCGCTGCTGGCGATGAGGACGTCGGCTCCGGGCGGCAGCGCTACCGACTCCGGGCCGAAGTTGACGAGGCAGGTGAACGACTCGCCGCGCGTGAACGCGAGCACGCCGTCGTCTGCGGAAATCCACTGGAACGCGCCGGCTCCCCACGGCGCGTCCTTGCGCAGCCGCAGGCCGGAGCGGTAGAGCGTGAGCATCGAGGACGCATCCTTCGACTCGGCCTCGACCGTGAGCGCCGCCCAGTCGTCCGGCTGGTCGAGCCACGAGCGCACGGCGCCGTTCTCGCTGAAGCCGTACGGGGGACTCTCGCCGGACCACGGGATCGGGATGCGGCATCCGTCGCGTCCCGGGTCGACGCCGCCGGAGCGGCGCCACATCGGGTCCTGCTTGCGGTCGGAGGGGATGTCCTCCACCTCCGGCAGCCCGAGCTCCTCGCCCTGGTACACGTACATCGAGCCGGGAAGCGCCATCGCGAGGAGCGCGGCTGCCCGCGCACGCCGCGTGCCGCGCGCGAGATCGGTGGGTGTACCGGCGCGCTTCGATTCGAACGCGAACGAGCTGTCGGCACGGCCGTAGCGCGTCACCGGCCGAGTCACGTCGTGGTTCGAGAGCACCCAGGTCGCGGGCGCGTCGACGGGCGCATGCGCGGCGAGCGCGCCGTCGATCGAGGCTCGCATGCGGTCCGCCTCCCACGGGCAGCCGAGAAAGTCGAAGTTGAACGCCGTGTGCAGCTCGTCGGGCCGGAGGTAGCGCGCGAAGCGGTCGGCGTCCGGAAGCCAGATCTCGCCGACGAGCACCCGCTGCTCGGCGTAGTCGTCCGCGATGGCGCGCCAGCGCCGATAGATGTCGTGCAGTTCGTCGCGATCGGTGAACGGATGCTCGCCCGGCGCGGCGTCCGGCACCTCTTCCGCAAGCTCCGAGTCCTTGACGAGCAGCGCAGCCGAGTCGATGCGGACACCGGCGGCGCCGCGGTCGAACCAGAAACGGAGGACGTCCTCGTGCTCCTCCCATACGTCGCGATGCGTCCAGTTCAGGTCCGGCTGCTCGGGCGCGAACAGGTGCAGGTACCACTCGCCGCCGTCCCCGATGCGGGTCCACGCCGACCCGCCGAAGATCGACTGCCAGCCGTTCGGCGGCGAGTCGCCGTTCTCGCCCGAGCCGGGCCGGAACCAGAAGCGCGCGCGTTCGGGCGATCCGGGCGCCGATGCGAGCGCCGCCCGGAACCACGGATGCTGGTCGGACACGTGGTTCGGGACGATGTCGACGATCGTCCGGATGCCGAGCGCGCGCGCCTCGCCGATCAGACGCTCCGCCTCGAGGAGGGTGCCGAAGGCGGGGTCGATCGAGCGGTAATCGGAGATGTCGTACCCGCTGTCCGCCATCGGCGACGGGTACCAGGGGCTGAACCAGAGGGCGTCGACGCCGAGGTCGCGCAGATACGGAAGGCGCGCGCGGACGCCGGCGAGGTCTCCGATCCCGTCCCCGCTCGCGTCGGCGAAGCTCCGGACGTAGACCTGGTAGACGACCGCGTCGCGCCACCACTCGACGCGGGTGGCACGGTGCTCCCGCTCTTGCGTTCCTACCGCGGCTTCGCGGACGTCCACGGCCGCAAGCATGTCACTACTGGCAAGAGATTGCAAGATCCAATCTGAATCTTGCAAATTCTTTGCAAGACTAGGCGCGGCCGGCTGCGCTCCTGATCGGCGCGACCGCCGCGATCGGGCCCGTGGAGCCGCGGACGACGAGCTCGGGGGCGAAGAGGAGCTCCTCGGTCGAGACCGGCGTCCCGCCGATCTGGCTCATGAGCGTCGCCACCGCGCCGCGGCCCATTGCCTCGATCGGTTGGCGAACGGTGGTGAGCGGTGGATCGGTGCAGCTCATGAAGAGCGAGTCGTCGAAGCCGACGACGGAGACGTCGCCGGGGACCTCGAGCCCGTCCCGCCGCGCGCCGCGGACGACGCCGAGCGCCATGACGTCGCTTGCGCAGATGACGGCGGTCGCACCCCGGCGCAGCACTCTGGATCCCGCCGCCTGGCCCCCCTCCATCGAGAACATGCCGCGCTCGACGAGCTCGGCGTCGCCGCCCAGCTCCTGGAAGGCGACGAGCTTGCGCGCCGACGGGACGTGGTCGGCCGCGCCGAGGACCATGCCGATGCGCTCGTGGCCGAGGAAGCGCAGGTGCGTGAAGGCCTGCTCGACCGCGCTGCGATCGTCGACGGAGATGCGCGGGAAGCCGAGATCGTCGTACGCCGCGTTGACGAGGACCGCAGGCAGGCCGCGCTCGCGCAGGCGGATGTAGTGCTCGTGGTCGGCCGCCGCCTGCGCGTACAGGCCGCCGGAGAAGATGACGCCGGAGACCTGGTGCTCGAGGAGCATGTCGACGTAGTCGGCCTCGGAGATGCCGGCCGAGGTGCGGGTGCAGAGCACGGGCGTGAAGCCGCGTTTCGCGAGCGCGTCCGCCACAACCTCCGCAAATGCAGGGAAGATCGGGTTCTGGAGCTCGGGCAGCACGAGCCCGACGAGGCGAGCTCGCTCGCCGCGGAGCTGCGTCGGCCGCTCGTAGCCGAGGACGTCGAGGGCCGTGAGGACGAGCTCCTGCGTCGCCTTGGCGACACCCGGCTTCTGGTTGAGGACGCGGCTGACGGTCGCCTCGCTGACGCCCGCGTACTTCGCGACTTCGGCCAGACGGCGCGCCATGGCTTGCAGCGTACCGCAAGAACCCGACAGCGCTAGCGGAGGCGCGCTTCTTCGTCGGCAGTGCGCTCCGCAGTCGGCAACAGCTCGAGCCGTTCGTCCGGGATCGGTTCCCCGCTCTCGACCGAGAGGCCGTACGTGCCGGCGGCGAGTCGCTCCTCGGCGCGGTCGACCGCCTCGAGCTGGTCGCGCAGGTCGTCCGAAAGGCCCTCGTCGAGCTCGTCGATGTACGTGTCGGAGGCGAGGTTCGCCGGGTCTTCCTCGTCGGACTCCTCGCCGTCGTCCTGGTGCGCGAGCCGCGCGAGCGAGCGCACGATGCGGGCGCGCTCGGCAGCGAGAAGCTCGCGTGCGCGATCGGGATCCATGGGCCGGGACCCTACCGATCGGCGTCGAGCCGCGCCGCCTCGAGGTCGAGGTCGCGTTGCACCCGTTGCATGACGTTGTCGTCGATGACGCGCTCGTTCCGTAGGTGGACGAGCGCCGTCTGCTCGGCGGCGATGAGCTCGCGCATGACGCGCTGGTAGGCAATCGACCGCTCCTCGATCGCGCCGTCGTCCTCCTCGTCGAAGCGCGCACGGAAGCGGTTCGCGCGGAACGACAACTGGC
Source organism: uncultured Gaiellales bacterium (assembly GCA_964645445.1). Taxonomy (GTDB): domain Bacteria; phylum Actinomycetota; class Thermoleophilia; order Gaiellales; family Gaiellaceae; genus Palsa-739. The sequence continues at coordinate 2,198 of CAZXZX010000127.1, read as the reverse complement.
CGCGCAACCGCTCGGCGGTGTCCTCGCGGACGGCACCCTCGGCGACGAGCTCCTCCAGGCGCGCGAGCGCGGCCTCGGCCGCCTTGATCCGCGCTTTCGCATCCTCCCGCTCGGCGCCCCCGTCGTCGTGCACGCCCAGCACGTCGATGAGCGCAGGCAGCGTCAGGCCCTGGCCGACGAGCGTCGCGACGATCACCGCGAAGGTCAGGAAGAGGATGAGCTCCCGGTCGGGGAAGTCCGTCGGCAGCGCGAGCGCCGCCACGAGCGAAACGGCGCCGCGCATCCCCGCCCACGAGATCACCGCCGGCCATTGCCACGGCGGGTACGGGTCGGCCGCGCGGATCCGTGGGGAGAGGAAGCGCGGGAGATACGCCGCGATCGGGACCCAAACGATTCGCGTCACGATCACCGCACCGCACACGAGCAGTGCGTAGCCGGTGAGCCGCGGCGACGAGAGCCCGGACAGCGCGTCGATGATGCCGCGGAGCTGCAGTCCGACCAGGATGAAGAGCAGCGCGTTGACGAGAAAGACGAAGATGTTCCAGAACGAGTCGCCGACGAGACGCGTCCGCTCGTTCGTCAGCTCGGGCGTGTACCAGCCCATGTACACGCCGATCGTCACCGCCGCGAGGACGCCGGAGACGCCGATCGCGACGGCCGGCAGGTACGCGAGGTAGCCGCTGAGGACGGCAAGCGCGACCTCTATCGGCGGGTTGTCGAGGCGCTTGCGCACCTGTCGCACGACGTACCCGACTGCGAGCCCCACCGCGATCCCGCCGACGACGTTGAGCACGATCCGCCCGGACGTGTCGAGGAGCGAGAACGTCCCGCCCACGGCGGCGCCGAGCGCGGCCTTGTACAGGACCAGGGCGGTGCCGTCGTTGACGAGGCTCTCGCCCTCAACGAGCGAGACGATCCGCCGCGGTGCGCCGATGCGGGACATGATCTCGGTCGCCGCGAGCGCGTCGGTCGGCGACACGATCGCGCCGAGCGTGAAGGCGACGGCCCACGAGAGCCCGATCCACTCGTGCGCGACGACCGCGACGACGGTCATCGTCACCGCGACGAGCCCGAACGCGAGCAGCCCGACCGGGCGCTTGTTCTTCCGCAGCTCACGCAGCGAGGTGAAGAACGCGCCCGAGTAGAGGAGCGGCGGCAGCACGCCCACGAGCACGAGATCCGGCGGGAGCGAGAGCTGTGGCAGGCCGGGGATGAAGCCCATGACGACGCCGCCGAGCACGAGCAGGATCGGCAGCGGCATGCGCAGCGTCGGTGCGAGCGCGAGCAGTCCGCCGACCGCCACCAGCAACGCCAGGAGCTCGAGGTCCTGATGGGCGCCGAAGTGCAAGCCCGGAGCTTACGTACCGCGGCGCATGGCCTTCCTCGCCCACGGACCGTACGCTTCTGCCGTGGTGGAGCACCCCCCATCGGTCGTCCTCGTCGTGACCGAGCGCGAGCAACTCGTCCTCGTCCGGCAGCCGCGGCCGGGTGCCGGCGGCCCGGTGCTCGAGCTGCCGGCCGGGACGCTCGAGCCCGGCGAGACCCCGCTCGAGGCCGCCGACCGAGAGCTTGCCGAGGAGTGCGGGCTCGCGGCCGGTGCCTGGATCGAGCTCGGCACCTTCTGGGCGGCGCCCGCGTACTCGACCGAGTACGTCACCGCGTTCGCGGGAACGGTGTCGGGCACCGCTCGCGGCGAGGCCGACGAGGACGAGGACATCGAGGTCGTCCGGCTGCCGGCGGCCGAGGCGCTCGCCCGCGTCGAGGACGGCATCTCGCTCGCCGCCCTCGGCCTGTGGATGAGACACTACGGCTGATGGATCTCGACCAGACGTACGTCTGGATCACGACGCGCAAGCTCAAGCCGGGCACGCGTGACGCGTTCAGCAGCTCCTGGAAGCCGAGCGAGTTCCCGAAAGGGATGCTGCGCGCGTACGAGCTCACCTCACCCGACGGGAACGAGGTCGTCGGGATCTCCGTTTGGGACTCGGTCGAGTCGCGTGACGAGTACCGCAAGTCCGACGTGGAGTCGCAGCGGCGGCGGGCGATGGCGCCGTACGTGCTCGAGGAGCACTCCGGCTTTTATCTCGGGCGCGAGCTCAGGATCCCGAAGAGCGATTGAGCTCGGCGAGGCCCCGGGCGACGCGTGCGCAGGCGCGCGCGAGCTCGGCGCCCGCCTCCGCGTCGCCGGCGACGCTCGA
>CAZXZX010000126.1:0-9501 GCA_964645445.1 uncultured Gaiellales bacterium | reverse complement strand
AAGTTCAAGCACACGATCGAGGTGGTCGTCGACCGGCTCGTGATGAAGGCCGACCTGCGCACGCGGCTGTGGCAGTCGATCGAGACGGCGGCCGGCCTCGCCGAGGGGCTCGTCGGCATCGACTTCCTGAACGGCGAGGAGATGCTCTTCAGCGAGCAGTTCGCGTGCCCCGAGCACGGCGTCTCGCTGCCCGAGCTCCAGCCGCGCATCTTCTCGTTCAACTCACCGCACGGCGCCTGTCCCCGCTGCACGGGCCTCGGTTCGCAACAGGAGATCGACCCGGACCTGCTCGTCCCGGATCCGTCGCTCTCGATCGACGACGGCGCGCTCGTCCCGTGGTCGGTCGGAGGCTCGTCGGGCTTCTACGAGGCCGTCATCCAGGCGATCGCCGACCGGTACGAGATCGACACCTCGCAGCCGTGGTCGCGGCTGACCGAGGAGGAGCAGAACCGGTTTCTGTACGGCACCGACGGCGAGCGCGTGTACGTGCAGTACCGCAACCGCATGGGACGGCGACGCCAGTACATGCTCGCCTTCGACGGGATCGTCGCGAGCCTCCAGCGCCGCTACAAGGAGACGGACTCGTCGCAGCAGCGTGAGCGGATCGAGGAGTACATGTCGCTGCGCCCGTGCCCGGTGTGCAAGGGCGCGCGCCTCAAGCCCGAGGTCCTCGCGGTGACGGTCGGCGGCGCGTCGATCCACGAGTTCACGCAGATGTCCGTCTCCAGAGCGCTCGCATTTCTCGACGAGCTCGGGCTGACCGAGACGGAGCAGCTGATCGGCCACCGCATCGTCAAGGAGATCCGGGAGCGGCTCACGTTCCTCGACGACGTCGGGGTCGGCTACCTGACACTCGACCGCGCCGCCGCGACGCTGTCGGGCGGCGAGGCGCAGCGGCTTCGCCTCGCGACGCAGATCGGCTCGCAGCTCGTGGGCGTGCTGTACATCCTCGACGAGCCGTCGATCGGCCTCCACCAGCGCGACAACGCGCGACTGATCGCGACCCTCGAGCGACTTCGCGACATCGGCAACACCGTCGTCGTCGTCGAGCACGACGAGGAGATGATGCGGCGCGCGGACTGGCTCGTGGACATGGGGCCGGGCGCGGGCCTGCACGGCGGCGAGGTCGTGGCGGAAGGCCCGGCGGCGAAGGTCGCGCGCAACCGTCGCTCAACGACCGGCCAGTTCCTCTCGCACACGCGCTCGATCGCGATTCCCGAGCGGCGTGGCGAGGACCGCGGGAGCTTCGTCGTCCGCGGCGCGAAGCAGCACAACCTCAAGGACATCGACGTGGAGTTCCCGATCGGCAAGTTCGTCTGCGTCACCGGCGTCTCCGGGTCGGGCAAGTCGACGCTCGTGAACGAGATCGTCTACAAGTCGCTCGCCAACCGGCTGAACAAGGCCCGCGTCAAGCCGGGCGCGCATGCCGGCGTCCAGGGGATCGACGCGTTCGACAAGGTGATCGAGATCGACCAGAAGCCGATCGGGCGGACGCCGCGGTCGAACCCGGCGACGTACACCGACCTGTTCACGCACATTCGCGAGCTGTACTCGCTCACGCCGGAGGCGAAGGTTCGCGGTTACAAACCGGGGCGGTTCTCGTTCAACGTGCGTGGCGGCCGGTGCGAGACGTGCAAGGGCGACGGGCAGATCAAGATCGAGATGCACTTCCTGCCCGACGTCTACGTGCCGTGCGAGACGTGCAAGGGCGCTCGGTACAACCGCGAGACGCTCGAGGTGCGGTTCAAGAACAAGTCGATCGCCGACGTCCTCGACATGTCGGTCGAGGAAGCGCTGCAGTTCTTCGCCAAGATCCCGAAGATCCGGCGGCGGCTGCAAACACTGCACGACGTCGGCCTCGACTACATCAAGCTCGGGCAGCCGGCGACGACACTGTCCGGGGGCGAAGCGCAGCGGGTGAAGCTCGCCGCCGAGCTGTCGAAGGTGGCGACGGGGAAGACGCTGTACATCCTCGACGAGCCGACGACCGGCCTGCACTTCGCCGACATCGAGAAACTGCTCGAGACGCTCCAGCGGCTGGTCGACGCGGGAAACACGATGATCGTCATCGAGCACAACCTCGATGTGATCAAGCAGGCCGACTGGATCGTCGACCTCGGGCCCGAGGGCGGGGAGGCGGGCGGCGAGATCGTCGCGGTCGGCACGCCCGAGGACGTCGCCGACGTGGAGGAGAGCTTCACCGGCGAGTTCCTCCGGCACGTGCTGCCGGCCGCAGCAGTCGCAGCCTAGGAGGAGCAGTACAGCGTCTGCAGCGCCTGCTCCGGCTGGCTGTCCCCCCACGAGTTCCACGTGCGCCCGTTGAGCAGGAGGACGACGACGCGGCTGCCGTCGCCGTCGACAGCCACCTCCGCCATCGTCGCGGTCGTCGCGCCGCCGTGCTCGTACACCGTGTCGCCGCACATCGGTCCGACGCCCGTTCCGAACCCGTAGTTCCCGAGATCGGGCGTCTGCAGCTGCCTGAGGAACGGGGCCGACAGGATCTTCCCCTGCATGAGCGACGTGAGGAACCGGGCCTCGTCGCGCGCGTCGGTGACGATGCCGCCCGAGCCTTCGAGCCCTCCCATGTCGAGTCGGGTTGCGTTCGTCAGCTTCCCGTTCTTCTCGACGACATAGGGCGTCGCATGGTGCCCGGTCATCGCGGCTGACGGGTCGTAGCCGGCACTGCGAAGCCGGAGCGGGTCGATGATGATGCGGTGGTAAAGCGCGTCGAGGCTCGCGTGGCCCGCTTTCTCGGCAATCACGCCGAGCGTCTTATAGCCGATGTTCGTGTAGTGGAACTCGGTCCCCGGCGTGAAGAGGAGCGGAAGTGAGGCGGCGACGCGCATCTCGAACCGAGATGTGATCGTCGTCGACGGATCGCGCTGCAACCGCTTCGCGAGGGCGAGGAATTGCTTCTTGACGAGCGGGTCCCGAATGCGTGCGAACCAGTACTCCGCGTTCGCGCTGATGTCGTTGTCGTCGATCATCCCGCTTGTCTGATGCAAGAGCTGGCGGATCGTGATGCGCTTCCCGTACGGGAAGAATCCGGGAAGCCAACGGTCGACGGAATCGCTCAGCTTCAGCCGGTGCTCCTCCGCGAGCTTCGTCACGACGACGGCCGTCCACAGCTTGCTGACGCTTCCGAGTCGACTGCGTGTGTCGGCGGTCATCGCCGTGCGCGATTTCGTGTCCGCCCAGCCGGCCGCGCCGATCCAGGTTCCCTTCGGCCCCGACACGTACGCGACCACTCCCGGGGAGACGCGCTGCTTGCCCGTGACGAGGGCGTTCAACGTCCTCTGCAGGTCCGGGCGCGGCGCCATCATCGCCCCACCGCAGCCTGCGGCGACGGCGAGCACCAGAACGAGCGCGATGACGCGCATACACCGATCTTCGGGCGCGGCGCGACGCCGCCCATCAGGGGTTCTGCTTAGAGCACCGCCTGCGTCTGCGTGACGCGGGCGACGAGCTTGTCCCCGTCGTCATACAGCTCCGTGTCGACGACGATCGTCCGCCGTCCGGTGTGCAGCGGGCGCGAGACGGCGTGAACGTAGCCCTCGCGCACGGGACCGAAGAAGTTCGTCTTCGACTCGATCGTCGCCGTCCCGCCTGCGCCGTCGGGGAGGTTGAGGAACGCGCAGAAGCCACCGACGTTGTCGGCAAGCCCCATCAGCGCGCCGCCGTGCATGACCCCGCCGGCGGTGCACAGCTCTGCGCTCCACGCAAGCCGCGCCTTCACCTCGTGCGGCGAGGCGGAGACCATTTCGATCCCGAGGAAGGCGGTGAACGGAGCCGCAGCCGCGACCTGCGCGGTCAGTTCGGGATCGGCTGCATCCATGGGGGTGAGGCTATCGTTTGCAACGGTCCGCCACACGCAGTCGCGCGCAGAACGAAACCTTCGCCAAGAGGACTAAGAGCTCGCGGGCTTCGCCCGCGAGCGCTCCCGCGAAGCGGGACCCTCCACCGGTTGAAAGTGCGCGGCACTTTCAACCGAACGGCGGCTACGCTGCCCGCCGTGAGCAGCGAAGCGGCGACTCCGGCGCTCGAGCGCTCCTGGTGGCTGCGCGCGCCCGCGGTGCTCGTCGCGCCTCGCGCAGTGTTCGTCTCGCTCCGCGACGAGTCGCAGGAGGCGATCGAGTCCCGTCAGGAGGCGATCACGGCGATGGCCGGGCTCGCCGGCATCGCCGGCGTGCTCGGCACGCCGGTCGCGAGGCAGCTGCTGAACGACGCGTCGATGTCGACGTCGCTCATCCCAGTCTGGGCGTTCTTCGGCGGCGTCATCTATGCGCTCGCCTTCTACTGGCTCGGAGGCGGCCTTCTCTTCGGGGCCTCGCGCCGTCTCGGCGGTCTCGGCTCGTTCCGCCGGTCGCGCCACCTGCTCGGCCTCGCGTCTGCACCGTTGGCACTCGCGCTCTTCACCTTTTGGCCCGTCCGGATCGCGGTCTACGGCGTCGATCTCTTCCGCACCGGCGGGAATGACTACGGCCGGGGCGACGCGATCTTCGGGGGCATCTGGTACGGCGTGCTCGCGTGGAGCCTCTGCCTCCTCGTCATCGGCGTCCGCGCCGTCCACGGCTGGACGCTCGCGCGCGCGGTCGGCGCCGTCGCGCTCGCAGCAGTGGTCCCGGCGCTCATCGTCGCCGCGACGACTGTGTAGGAGAAACCCGCAAGCCCGCTCCGGCGAGCCGCGGATGAACGGTTCCGGCCCCGGCGTCATCGTTCCCGCATGGGCACGATGTGGGCCGTCCGCAAGCGCGCCGCCGAACGGGGGCTCGTCCTCGACGAGGTGCCCGTGCCCGTTCCCGGCGACGATGAGGTGCTCGTCCTCGTCGAGGCGGCGAGCGTCTGCGGCACCGACCTGCACATCCTCCGGTGGGATGCGTGGGCCAAGCAGCGCGTCGAGCCGCCGCTGACGCTCGGGCACGAGTTCGCCGGAACGGTCGTCGAGACCGGCCGGAACGTCCGTCATGTCGCCGTGGGCGACTACGTCTCGGCCGAGAGTCACATTACGTGCGGCGCGTGCTTCCACTGCCGCACCGGCCGCGCGCACATGTGCGAAGGGACGAGGATCCTCGGCGTCGATCGCGACGGCGCATTCGCGCAGTACGTCGCGGTCCCGGAGTCGGTGATCTGGCAGAACGACCGGAGCAAGCTCCAGCCGGAGATAGCGACGCTGCAGGAGCCGTTCGGGAACGCGGTGTTCGCGCTCAGCCACGAGGACGTCGCCGCCAAGTCGGTCGCGATCCTCGGCTGCGGGCCGGTCGGCCTGTTCAGCATCGGCATCGCGCGCGCATCCGGCGCCGTGCGTGTGCTCGCATCGGACCGCGTCGACTTCCGGCTCGGACTGGCCGCCACGATGGGCGCGACCGCCGTCGCCGACACGCGTGCCGTGGACGACGTGCCGGCATGGTTCGTGCGCGAGAACGAGGGCGAGCACGTCGACGTCGTCTTCGAGATGTCGGGTGCGCCGCAGGCCATCGCCGACTCCTTCAAGATCGTCCGCAACGGCGGACGTGTCATCCTCTTCGGGATTCCTGCCGAGCCGGTCGAGCTCGACGTCGCGGAGGCGCTCATCTTCAAGAACCTCGAGGTGTCGGCGGTCAGCGGTCGCAAGGTGTGGGACACCTGGTACCGGACGCGATGGCTGCTCGAGCACGGGGTCGTCGACCTCCGACCGCTCATCACGGCCGAGCTCGGCCTGGAGCAGTTCCAGCGCGCGTTCGACCTGCTCGAGAGCGGGAGGGCGTGCAAGGTCGTGCTCCATCCCGACCGTGCAGTGGCGGAGGCGGCGGCATGACTGCACTGCGCGACGAGATCGCGGGCGAGCTGGGCTCGCTCCGCGAGGCGGGGACGTACAAGCGCTTCAACACGCTCGAGTCGCCGCAGGGACCGGTCGTGCGGATGGAGGGCCGCGGCGACGTCATCGTCCTGTCGTCGAACAACTACCTTGGTCTCGCCGACCATCCCGACGTCGTCCGCGCCGGAGTCGTGGGCCTCGAGCGTTACGGCGCCGGTACGGCATCCGTCCGGTTCATCTGCGGCACGTTCGAGCCGCATCTCGCGCTCGAGCGCGACCTCGCGGATCTATCGGAGACGGAGGCGGCGCTCACGTATGGCTCGTGCTGGAACGCGAACGAGGCAGCCATCCCGACGCTCACCGACGAGCGCACGGTCATCATCAGCGACGAGCTGAACCACGCGTCGATCATCGATGCGATTCGGCTCGCCAAGCCCGCGCGCAAGCTGCGGTACGCGCATTCCGACATGGGCGAGCTGCGCGAGGCGCTGCGGTCGTGCGAGCGCGGCCAGCGCAAGCTGGTCATCACGGACGGCGTCTTCTCGATGGAGGGCGACCTCGCTCGGCTCCCCGACATCCTCGAGCTCGCGCGCGCGTACGACGCGGCGGTGATCGTCGACGACTCCCACGGCGTCGGCGTCGTGGGGAGAACCGGCCGCGGTGTTGCGGAGCACTTCGGCGCGCTCGGCCAGGTGGACGTCCTCACCGGCACGCTCGGCAAGGCGCTCGGCGGCGCTGCGGGAGGGTACGTCGCCTCGACGACCGAGGTCTGCGACCTGCTCGCGCAGCGCTCGCGGCCGCAGCTCTTCTCGAACGCCCTGCCGCCGACGGTGGCGTGCAGTGCCCGCGCTGCGGTGAACGTCCTGCGCGCTCGCCCCGACCTCGTGATGAAGCTCCGCGAGAACACCCGCTGGTTCCGCGGGGCGTTGCGCGAGGCCGGTTTCAAGCCGCTCGACGGCGAGGCCGCGATCATCCCGATCATCGTCGGTGAGACGGTGCGCGCGATCGAGCTCTCGGAGCGCCTGCTGCAGCGCGGCGTCTTCGTGACGGGCTTCGGCTATCCGGTCGTCCCCGAAGGCACCGCGCGCATCCGCGTCCAGATGTCGGCTGCGCTCGAGCCGATGCACCTCGACCGTGCGCTAGCGGCCTTCGTCGAGATCGGTCGCGAGGCGCACATCGTGTAGCGCGCCCTCGAACTCGGCGAGCTCGTCGTCCGGCATGGCGTACGTGTGCTGCGGCTCCGGGAACGTCCCGCCGCGCACCTCCTCGGCGTAGCGGCCGAGCGCCTCTGTGATCGTCCTGCCGAGGTCGACATAGCGCTTCACGAACCGCGGTGCGTGCCCCTCGTAGTAGCCGAGCATGTCGTGCCAGACGAGCACCTGCCCGTCGCAGTCGGCGCCCGCGCCGATGCCGATCGTCGGCACGGACAGCGCGCGTGTGACCGCTTTCGCGACCTGCGCCGGGACCGCCTCGAGAACGACGCTGAAGCAGCCGGCGGCCTCAAGCGCGAGCGCCTCGTCCACGAGCTCCCGCGCGCGCTCGGCGGTGCGTCCCTGTGCCCGGAACCCGCCGAGCACCGTCGCCGTCTGCGGCGTCAGACCCACGTGACCCATGACCGGAACGCCGGCGGAGACGATCGCCTGCGCGCGGGAGACGGATGTGCCGCCCCGTTCGAGCTTGACCGCGTCGCCACCGCCGTCCTTCACGAGTCGAACGGCGTTCGTCACCGCTTGCTCGTCGGAGACCTCGTAGGAGCCGAACGGCATGTCGGCGACGACGAGCGGCCGCTTCGCGCCGCGCGTCACCCACTGCGTCATGAAGACGATCTCGTCGAGCGATACGGCTACAGTCGAGTCGCGACCGTGCACGACCATGCCGGACGAGTCGCCGACGAGGACGAGGTCGACGCCGGCCGCATCGGCGAGCCGGCCGCTCGGCGCGTCGTAGGCCGTGACCATGACGATCTTCTCGCCGCGTCGCTTCATCTCGCGCAGCTCGGGCAGTGGCAGCTTCCCGGCGGTCCAGGACGCGTAGCGCTGCGGTTTGGGCTTCTCGCTCACGAGAGCGCTCCTTTCACGACGACGTTGTCGATGAGGCGGGTCGAGCCGACGCGAACCGCGGCGGCGAGCAATGTCGCACCGTCGAGGTCGAGCAGCTCGACGTAGTCGGGGTCGAGACCGTTCAGCTGCGCGCGCGCGGTGGCCACCGGGTCGGGGGCATCGGCGGCGCGCCCGAGCGCGCGCGGCAACCCGAGCGCCAGCTCGCGTTCCGCAGGCGTCAGGCGGGCGTTGCGGGAGGAGAGCGCGAGACCATCCGCATCGCGCACGGTCGGCAGCACGCGCACGTCGACGCCGAGGTTCAGGTCGCGGACCATGCGGCGCACGACGATCGCCTGCTGCGCGTCCTTCTGGCCGAAATACGCGCGCGCGGGCCGGACAATTGCGAAGAGCTTCAAGCAGACGGTCGCGACGCCGCGGAAATGACCCGGTCGCGCCGCTCCCTCGGAGCCCGTCTCGTCCGGCACGACCCAGGTCGCGAACCCATCGGGATACATCTGTCCGGGCGACGGTGCGAACAGGATGTCGACGCCCGCCTCCTCGGCGACGGCGAGGTCACGGTCATCGTCGCGCGGGTAGCGCGCGAGGTCGGCCCGTTCGTCGAACTGCGCCGGATTGACGAAGAGCGACGCGACGACGACGCCGTTCTCCCTGCGGGCGGCCTCGAACAAGGAGACGTGGCCGGCGTGGAGCGAGCCCATCGTCGGGACCAGCCCGATCTCGCCGTCGAGCCGCAGCTCGGAGATGGAACGGACGACTCTCATGTCGCGAGGGCCAGCGTCGCGCCGGCGAGGGTCTCGTACAGGTGGTCGAGGTCGGGCCGCTCGACGCGAATCGCCGCGCGGTGTGCTTCGACGGTCGCCCAGTCGCCGCGCGAGATCGGCCCGGTGAGCTCGAAGCCGTTCTCGATCGTACGGCGCATGAGCGGCTCGAGCGCCTCAGGCGGCGCGCCCGCGCTCTCGAACAGCTGCGTCGCCGCGCGCTGCAGCGTGACGAGGTAGTTGGAGGCGAACACGGCGCCTGCGTGGTAGAGCGTGCGCGCTGCGTCGTCCAGCTCGAACGGGTGGAGGCCGAGCGTCTCCGCGAGCCACCGACCGACGGCGCGCGCCTCCTCGCTCTCGGCTGTCACCGCGGCCCACGCGCCGTCGAGCTGCTCGGCTCCGCGCGCGCGTGTGAAGGTCTGGAGCGGATGCATCGACAGCCGCCGCTCATGCGGATCGAGGGCTGCAAGCGGCGTCGCGCCGCTCACGTGGGCGACCCAGGGGCCGGCGGGAATGCTCGCTGCGACCGGGGCGATTGCGCCGTCCGGAACGCAGAGGAGCACGAGCTCCGGGTCGCCGGAGTCGACGTCGAGGCCACGCTCCTGCAAGCGGTCTGCGACCGCCGCGCCGACGCGGCCCCTGCCGATGACGTGGATTCGTGTGAGCACTTCATCGCTCCAGCTCCGTAGTGGATGCCGGGCGCCTCCGAGTGTACCCCGATGCCCCCTGCCCGGGGCGGCCGGACCCTGACCGGAGTGATGCCCGTCAACGTCTGGACCGTGATGGCGGCAGCCTCGTTCGCCGCGGCTGCGGCGGGCCTCGGGGCGCTCCCGTTCCTGTTCGCCCGCGCGAGCCTCGGCGAGCGGTGGCTCCGCTCCGCGAACGCCGG
>CAZXZX010000125.1:0-3854 GCA_964645445.1 uncultured Gaiellales bacterium | reverse complement strand
CCGCGAGATCGCGGACGAGGTCGACGCGCTGCTCGTCTGCGACATGGCGCACTTCGCGGGGCTCGTCGCCGCCGGCCTCCACCCGAATCCCGTCCCGCACTGCGACTTCGTCACCTCGACGTCGCACAAGACGCTCGCCGGCCCGCGCGCCGGGTTCGTCCTGTGCCGCGAGGAGCACGCGAAGGCCCTCGACAGCGCCGTCATGCCGGGGATGCAGGGCGGCCCGCTCGAGCACACGATCGCCGCGAAGGCCACCTGTTTCAAGATCGCGATGACGGACGCCTTCCGCGCCTACCAGGCCCAGATCCGGCGCAACGCAGACACGTTGGCGGAGACGCTGCAGGAGGGCGGCCTCGAGCTCGTCACCGGCGGCACCGACACGCACTTGCTGCTCGTCGACCTTCGACGCTCCGAGTGGACCGGCAAGGCGGCGGAGGAGCGCCTCGCCGAGGTCGACGTGACCGTGAACCGGAACACCGTGCCGTTCGACGAGCGCTCCCCGTTCGTCACTTCCGGCTTCCGCATCGGCACGCCGGCCATGACGATGCGCGGCTGCGACGAGGAGGACTTCCGCGAGATCGGGCGCATCATCTGCGAAGCGCTTACCGACGAGCCCGACATCGCCGGCCTTCGGTCGCGCGTCGTGGCGCTCTGCGCGAGGCGGCCGCTCTACGACGGGATGCGCGGCTACGCGCGGTTCGCTCCGTGAGCGTCGCGACCCGTCGCCTGACGGTCGTCGAGCACCCGCTCGTCCAGCACAAGCTCAGCTATCTGCGGGACAAGGACACGCCGACCGTTCACTTCCGCAAGCTCGCAAACGAGATCACGCTCCTGCTCACGTACGAGGCGACGAAGGACATGCCGACCGAGCCGCACGAGATCGAGACGCCGCTGGAGCGGATGACGGCGCAGCGGATCTCCGGCAAGAAGGTCGCCGTCTGTCCCGTGCTGCGGGCCGGGATGGGGATGCTCGACGGCGTGCTCTCACTCGTCTCGAGCGCACGTGTCGGCTTCATCGGCCTCTACCGCGACGAGGAGACGCTCGAGGCGATCGAGTACTACGTCAAGCTGCCCGTCGACCTCGCGGAGCGCGACGCCATCGTGCTCGACCCGATGCTGGCGACCGGTCACTCCAGCTGCGCGGCGATCGAGAAGGTCAAGGACGCGGGCGCCCATTCCGTGACGCTCGTCTGCATCGTCGCCGCGCCCCCGGGGATCGAGGAGGTGCACGCGCGCCACCCGGACGTCCACGTCGTCTGCGCAGCCGTCGATCGGGGCCTGAACGAGCGCGGCTACATCGTCCCCGGGCTCGGCGACGCGGGGGACAGGCTCTACGGCACGAAGTGAGACACGTCGCGAACGGGCGGTTCTGCCCCGACGGGCTCCTCCATCCCTGCCTCAGAGGACCGGCCCTGTCCCGACGCGCCGGTCGGATTGCGGGTCGTCACGCAAAATCCCTGCACGCGTGGGATTTCGGCCGTCACCGAGCCGTCAACGTCTCGTCACGGTCCTCAGAGGACGGGACATGGCCCAAAGTGCCATGACTTTGGGAGGACTCGTGGCTCGCGGAGCTAAGGTCCCGCGGTGATGTACGCCGCGCTCGCGCGCGTCTACGGCGACAATCCGCATCTCGACGTCCTTCACGTCCTCGGCGACCACCTCGAGGTCCTCTGGGGTGCGCTGATCGCGTTCGCGGTCGTCGTGCTGCTGACGCCGGCGGTTGGCGGGATGGCCCGTGCGCTCGGCGCCGTCGACACGCCCGGCGGCCGCCGCGTGAACAGGAGCTCCGTGCCGCGCCTCGGCGGGATCGCGCTCTTCCTCGGCATGCTCGTCCCCGCGCTCGCGTTCCTGCACGTCGGGCACGAGAACCGCGGGATCCTCCTCGGGGCGACGGTCGCCGTCACCGTCGGCGCGATCGACGACATCCGCGGGCTCCGCTGGTTCGAGAAGCTCGGCGGCCAGGTCGCCGCCGCCGCGGTTCCGGCGGCATTCGGCGTCTGGGTCAGCCGCTTCACGTTCCCGTTCCTCGGCGTGAACGCGCTGCCGGAGTGGCTCGGGGTGGCGCTCACGGTGATCTGGATCGTCGCGATCATGAACATGGTCAACTTCCTCGACGGCCTCGACGGCCTCGCCGCCGGGGTCTCGGCGATCGCCGGCTTCACGTTCAGCGTGATCGCGCTCTCGCTCGGGAAGGTCGACGCGGCGATCCTGTCCGCGATCGTCTTCGGCGCCTGCGTGGGGTTCCTGCGCCACAACTTCTATCCGGCGCGGATCTTCATGGGCGACTCGGGCGCCCTGCTGCTCGGGTACGTGCTCGCGGCGATCTCCGTCCAGGGCCTCCTGAAGACGGCGGCGACCGTCGCCCTGTTCTTCCCGCTGCTCGTCCTCGCCGTCCCGATCGTCGACACGACCTTCGTCGTCGCCCGGCGCCTCAAGCACGGCGAGCGGATCTTCGTCGGCGACCAGGCGCACCTCCACCACCGCTTCCTCCGGCGCGGGTTCTCCCAGAAGCGCGCCGCTCTGACGATCTGGGTGTGGTGCCTCGCGCTCGCTGCGGCCGCTCTCGCCACCCGGTTCCTGCCGCCGCGCCAGCACGGCGTCTGGCACGTCTGGCCGACGGTGACCGCCGCCGGCATCGGGGTGATCGCGCTGACGATCTCCGTCTACGTCGTCTACGTGCTCGAGATCGTCAAGGTCGGGAACCCGATCACGCGTCGTCGGGATCCCGGCGACCCGCTCCGCAAGGCCTCCTAGAGCCGCCCTCACGAACCTCGGGCACTCCTGAGTCTTCATCGGGGATTGCGCTGTTACAAAGTCCCCACCTTCGAGGGCCTCTCGACTGATATTCTCGCGCCCGGATGCAGGCCGCCACTCCGTCGCAGTTCAGCGCCGCTGGTGCCGGTGGCGTCCTTCTCGCCGTGCTCGCGGCGTGCATCGGGATCGGCGTCCTGATCGGCTGGGCGGCCGGCTCCGGCGCGATCGGAGCGCTGCTGGGGGCCGTCGTCGGGATCCTCGGCGGCATCTTCGCCGTCTACTACCGCTACCGGGACGCGATCTGATGCCCGGCACGCTCTTCTCGACGCCGCGCAGCGAGCCGGGCCATCTCCTGCCCGCCGTCGGAGGAACCCTCGTCCTCGCACTGGCGCTTCCCATCGTCGCGCTGCTCGGCTGGAGCATCGCCGGCTGGGGTCTTGCGGTGGCGCTGTGGCTCGGCCTGCACGCGCTCGACTTCGTGCTCGCGCGCGCCCGGACGAAGACCGGCCTCGCAAGCTCGGGGATGCAGGCGTTCGGGCTCTTCTTCAAGCTGATCGCGCTGCTCGTCGTCCTGTTCGCCGCGCTGGCCGCCGACAAGGACGTCGCGCTCGCGGCCGCCCTGACCTACGGGCTCGCCTACACGTTCGAGCTCGGGCTGTCGCTGGTCGCCTACTTCGGAGCGGCGCCGCGATGACGCGGCTGCGCGTCCTGCTCGTCATCGCCGCGCTCGCGCTCCTCGCGCCGCAGGCCGCCTTCGCGCGCGGGAACTTCGATCCGACGACCGAGTTCGAGCAGCACGAGTGGATACCGATCCACCTCGGCCCGCTCAACCTCTCGATCACCAAGGCGGTCGTCTATCTGATGATCGGGACGCTCTGCACGATCGCGCTCGGGATCTTCACCATGCGCAGCCGGCTCGCGCTCCTGCCCGACCGCCGGCAGACGGTCGGCGAGGCGCTGTACGAGATCGCCCAGACCCAGGTTGCGGAACAGGGGCTCCCGCACAAGGCGATCCATCGGTGGTTCCCCTATTGCGCGTCGCTCCTGCTCTTCATCTTCGTAGTCAACCTCCTCGGCTTCATCCCGCTGCCGCTGACCGG
>CAZXZX010000124.1:0-8363 GCA_964645445.1 uncultured Gaiellales bacterium | reverse complement strand
TCCCGGGACGTGACGCGGAGCAGCAGCCGGTCCGCCATTCGCAGCCGAGAGGGCGAGCGTCGACCCGGGCTCGGCGAGTGGCCTGTCAACGCCGGCCGGGGGCGTGGCCTCGTGTCGTCGACGTGCTTCCTGCGCCTTGGGAAGCAGATGGCGGGCCACGAGCAATTCGCGCCAGACCTGATGGGCTTCGTGCCTGAGCGCGAGCCCGGCCGGAAGCGCGGGGTGCGCGGGGCTCGGGACGCGGACGTGGCGAAGATGGACCCAGTGAGCGAGGTAGCCGGTCGGGTCGACCGCTCCGTCATACCCGAGGTGCAACAGCTGCCGGGGGTGGATCTCGAAGTGGAGATGGGGCGAGGTGGTGAACGCGTCGCCGGTGTTGCCGACGAAGCCGATCACCTCGCCTTGCTCGACATGGCGCGACCGCATGACGTCGGACCCGTACCCGGACAGGTGGGCGTAGTAGAACTCGTCGCCGACGCTGTCGCGAACCCAGAGCCGCCAACCGCCGAGACGCTCCCAGCCCAGCCGGTTGATCCGTCCGGTCGCAACCGCCACGACCGGTGTGCCGAGCGGGGCGAAGATGTCGTCTCCGTGATGCCAGTTGCCGGGGACGTCGCTGCGGAACGCCCCGTACGTGTCGACGTAGGCGGCCGGGCCGACGACGGGAAAGACGAAGCGAGGCAGGCCGAGCGCCGGCGTCTCCGTCAGCGGATGATGTCTCTCCAGCCGGCGCCGGCGCCGACGCCTGCGCGCCTGGCCGTCGCGTCGGCCCGCTCGCGCGGTTGCCGCCCGCACGACACGAGATGCCGGTGGAAGGCTGCAGGCGGACACGAGGACGACCGTGCCCGCCGGGAGGCCCATGTGCGACCGGACGAGATGGACCGCCAGCGCGCTCACCGCCCTGCCGTCGCTCGCTTCGAGGTCGGTCCGTGGGCCGTGAGCGACGAGGTATCCCCACCGTTGCAGCGGGACGCGAGTGGCATCGCGGGTCACCGATGAACCTCTGACACGGAGGTCCACAACCGCGGCACGAGCCGAGACGCCGACGGCCAACCTCACGCTCGAGGCAGTGATCGACCCGTCGAACATGGACAGCGATCGAACCTGCGCGAATGCTGCGACCGGTCGGCGGCCGGTACAGCGCTCCTCCCCGAGACTCACGGCCGACCCACGGGCGATCGATCCGTCGGCCGGATAGACGAGCCGGCTGATGGCTCCTTCCCCGTGCCCGTCCACGACCGGACCAAGGAGCTTTGGCAGACGATGCGGCAGCAGGAGCACGACGGCCGCCACCGGGCAGCCTGTTGCCAGCGAACGCGATATCGCCGAGCTGGACACCGGCGGCCGGCTCGGCACCGGGGCGGTCGAGCTGGTCGCGGCAGCCGTCGTTGCCGCCGACGTGGTCGTCGCAGTCGATACGGTGGTCGCGGTCGTTCCCGTCGTGGTCGTGCCCTCGCTCGGCGTCGTTGTCGTGGTGGCATCCGTCGTGGTGGCCGACACCGTCGTGGTGGTCGTGGTCGTTGTGCTGGGGCCGTCCGCCCAGGTAGGCGCGGCGACAGCGAGAAAGGCCGCGAGAAGCGCGCCCACCACCACCGGGACCACGCGCGGTCGCGCGACCATCAGAACTGACAGCTACCCCGGGTGCTCGCTCGCGAACCACGCGAATTGAGAAAGAAATCGGCGCGCGGCGCGCCGAGATTTCGAGTGACACGCCCGGACCGGGGTCGGGTCGGAGGGGACGCCACCGTCTATGACACGCCGCACGCCTACCGATATAGATGCCGACGCCCATCGGTTTCAGGCGAGCGAACGGCTAGGCAACACAGTCCCATGGTCCGGTTCAGTCGATGAACGGGGAAGACGACGCTTCCGGGGACGTCACGGACGGCACGTAGACGAGGCCGGGGGCATCGGCTTCCCCCGGCCTCGTGATCTTGGCTCAGCCGCCGAACGCGCGGCGGGCCAGTTGGTTGAACGGCGGTGTCATCTGATTGGGGACAGGCGTCGTTCCCTGCGTCACGACTCCGAGCTTCTTGCACACACCACGGTCGTTGATCGACGTCTCCTCCTTGGGCGCGCCCGAGGCCTCCGCAGCCCAGTACCCGTCCGCGGCCACACCGTTGCCGGCGATGGTGTCGAGACAGATCAGCTCGTTGCGGAGCTCGTTGATCTGCTGCTGCAGCGTGGCTGCACGCGCCTGGTCGCCTGCAGCCTTGTTCACCCCGGCGTTCCCGGTCAGGGCGGCGGTCGCCAGGACGGCGACGATCACGGCGCCCACGAGAACCGCGAGATTCTTCACGGAGTCCCCTTTCCTTCGCGATGGACGAACGAGGAGACCTTACGTGGCCGTGGGCTGGGGTATAGGCCCGCCTGGGCTCGGACACCGCCACCGCCCGCCTCGTCTGGTGGCCCAGGTGAAAGAGCCGAGCAGGTCGGTGCGATTCGCGCGGGCGCGCTCATTCGAGCGCCGGAGCTCGTTGGCTTCACAACGGCACCTGGATCGAGGATGCTTGCACCGACGACGGTGTGCGCCTTTCCCTTGCTGCAGCGTCGCACTCGCGCTCTAGCGGGCGCTTCGTGGTGGAGTGGTGTAGCGCTTTTCGCGGTTGCCTACTCATTGGTCGTTCCGGAGCTCAATTCTGCCGGCGGTTTGCCGTGGAACCAGGGCTCGAACTACGCCCTGGTGCGGGCGCTCGGGGATGCGACTGCGAAGGTCGACCGCTACGCGTGGCAGACGGGCGATCTGTCCTACTTTCACGGTCACTACTACTCGGTTCGCGCTCCGGGGCTTTCCTTTCTCGATTTGCCCATGTTCGAGGTTGCTCGCGCAGCCGGTGTGCCAGCGCAGGGAAGAGGAACGGCCGAGAGCAGGGCTGCGGGCGCGCTCAAGATGATCTGGGTGCTTGGCCTGCTCGGCGCAACGGTGCCCGCCATTCTGTTGCTGGTGTTGGTGCGGAAGGTGGGCGACACGCTCGAGCCGGGGACGGGAGTCGCGGTCGCGGTCGTGCTTGGGTCAGCGACGCTCGTGCTTCCGTTCGCTTCGATGCTCTTTGTCCACGTGTTGTCCGCGCTCCTGGGCTTCGCGGCTTTCGCCGTGCTGTTAGCAGAGCGAGGCAGCCGCCAGAATGCGATGCTCGTCTTCGCTGCAGGCGTCATCGCAGGCCTTGCTGCCACGGTCGAGTACCCGCTGATCGTCGTGGCCGTTTTGCTGGGGTTGTACGCCCTCGCCCGCCAGCCGTCGCTTCGGCGGGCGCTCACTTACACAGCGGGTGTGGTCATCGGCGTCGCGCCGATCCTCCTCTACAACTGGAGGGCGTTCGGGTCACCGCTCCATGTCTCATACGGTGACGCTATCGCGGTCCGGGGCAAGACCGGCCACGACGTCATCGGCTTGAACCGCGTAGGAGTGTTCGGAATCACGATGCCGAAGCCGCACGTCGCGCTGAATCTGCTGTTCGCGAATCGTGGTCTTCTGACGCTCAGTCCGACCCTCGCGCTCTCTCTCGTCGGCATTGTCATCCTCTTTCGCAAGGGATGGCGCGCAGAAGCGGTGACGATCGCCGCGGTTGCAGGAGCCTTCTTGCTCTACGACGCGGGATACGCGAATCCCTTCGGCGGCGACGTGCCAGGCCCGAGATTCCTTATCCCGGCGCTGCCCTTTCTCGCCGTCGCCTTGGGTCCGGCGGCGAGACGGCTACGCGGGCCAGTCCTCGCGCTTGCTGCTGTTGGTTGCGCGTCCATGGTGATCGCGGTCGGAGGACAGCCGCTTCTTGCCGGGGACGACACCGGTGTGTGGGCGCACCGACTGGCCACGGGCTCCCTGCAGCCGACCGTCTTTTCGTGGCTTGGTGCAGGCCGCGGCTGGATTGCGTTCCTCCCGTTTGCCGTCGCTCTCGCCAGCGCAATCTGGATCCTGCACCCCCGGCCTCTTTCTCTTTCACGAAGACAGCTCTCGGCGGGACTCGTAGCAATCACCTGCTGGTTCGCAGCCGCTCTACTGCTGCCGATCGCCATCACGCCGGACCATTCCCGAGACTACGGTCGGATCCCTCTCCTCGCCGGGACGACTGGCTTCGCCTCGCTCATCCTCGCCGTCGCCCGCTCGAACCCATCGCGCCCCGCCCTCGGACACTGGGCCATTCACCTTTTCAAGGGCGCAGAATAGGCAGTGAACGCTTCCCGCCCGAAATGCCAGCGGGACATGCTCGGCGCCTTGCGTTGCCATCACCGGCCGCGTGACCCGCTCGGAACACACGCGAAGAGCTAGACCGCCATCGGACCGAGGAGGATCGAGCGGGTATGCACCGGCGTATGCGCGCGATCCGCATCCGCGGACATCGGCGACATGTCTGACCGCTCAACCATGCGGTTTCCGCGTGGCGATGCGGTGGGAAATGGGCCCGCCTGGATTCGAACCAGGGACCAAGGGATTATGAGTCCCCTGCTCTAACCAGCTGAGCTACGGGCCCCGCGCGGATACTGCACAATAGAGCCGACGTGAAGGTCTTCCAGCACGAGACCAAGCTCCGTACGGCGGGCGGGCTGACCGTCACCGACATCACCGATGAGGTACAGGGCGCCGTCCGGCAAAGCGGCATCACCGAGGGGATCGCGTGCGTGTACTCCCCGCACACGACGTGCTGCGTGCGCGTGAACGAGCTCGAGGAGGGCTTCCTCGACGACTTCACGAACCTGCTTCGCCGCCTCGTGCCGCGTGACACGTACTACGCGCACGACGACTGGGACCGGCGCACGGAGAACATCTGCCCGGAGGACATGGAGATCGGGAACGGCCACTCGCACTGCATGGCGATGCTGCTCGGCACCGCGGGCGAGTCGGTCCCCGTGCGCGAGGGGGAGCTCCAGCTCGGGACCTGGCAGCGCGTGCTCTTCATCGAGCTGGACCGCGAGCGCGACCGGCGCTGGCTCGTCCAGGTCGTCGGGACCTGACCGAGCCTACTCGGGCGTGACGTAGGCGGCCGTCAGCCCGCCGTCGACGAGGAACGTCGCCGCGTTCACGTACGACGACTCGTCGCTCGCAAGGAAGAGCGCAGCGTTCACGATCTCGCGTGGCTTCGCCATCCGCCCCATCGGCACGTGCACGAGTCGCCGCTCGGCCGCGCCCGGCGTCTCGCTCCAGATCCGGAGGAGCAACGGCGTCTCGACCGGGCCCGGGCACAGCGCGTTCACGCGCACGCCCTGGCGCGCGAACTGCACGCCGAGCTCACGCGACATGGAGAGCACCGCGCCCTTCGACGCGGTGTACGAGATCTGGGACGTCGCGGCGCCGACGATGGCGACGAACGACGCGACGTTGATGACCGAGCCGCCGCCGCGGTCGAGCAGGTACGGGATTCCGTGCTTGCAGCACAGGTACACGCCGCGCGTGTTCACCGCCTGCACGCGCTCCCACGCCTCGAGCGACGTGTCGAGGATCGAGTCGTCGTCCGCCGGCGAGATACCCGCGTTGTTGTAGAGGACGTCGATGCCGCCGAATTCCTTCGCGGCAGCGACGTACATCGCCTTCACGGAGTCTTCGTCGGCGACGTCGACCTGAACGCCGAGCCCGCCGACCGCCGCCGCCACCTTCTCGGCCGCGCCCGCGTCGACGTCGGCGACGCATACGCGCGCGCCCTCCTGCGTGAACAGCTCCGCCGCGTCGGCACCCATGCCGCCTCCGGCGCCGGTGATCACGCACACCTTCCCGTCGAGGCGGCCCATCAGTCGGTGGAGTAGAACACGTTCTTGATCTCGCTGTAGCCGTCCATCGCGTGCATGCCGAGCTCGCGGCCGAAGCCGCTCTGCTTGAAGCCGCCGAACGGGGTCGACACGCGAACCGAGGAGTTCGAGTTGATGGACAGCACGCCCGTCTCGACGGCGCGGGCGACGCGCAGCGCGCGACTCCCGTCGCGCGTCCAGATCGAGCCCGACAGCCCGTACTCCGAGTCGTTTGCGATACGGATCGCCTCCGCCTCGTCCGCGAAGGGGATGAGCGCCGCCACCGGCCCGAACACCTCATCCCGCGCGATGCGGTCGCCGGGACGCGCCTCGACGAGCGTCGCGGGATACCAGAAGCCCGTTCCGGCCGGCACATCGCCGCGGAAGAGCGGTTCACCCTCGACGAACGACGCGACCGTCTCGCGATGGGCGGCGGAGATGAGCGGCCCCATCTCGGTCGCGTCCTCCTCGGGGTCGCCGACCTTGACGCCGCGCGTTGCCGCTACGAGCAGCTCGGCAAACCGGTCGTAGACCGATTTCTCGACGAGGATGCGCGAGCGCGCGCAGCAGTCCTGACCCGCGTTGTCGAACACGGCGTACGGCGCCGTGGCCGCGGCCTTTTCGAGATCGGCATCGGCGAAGACGACGTTCGCGGACTTGCCGCCGAGCTCGAGCGTGACGCGCTTGATCGTCCCGGCCGCGCCGCGCATCACCTGCTGGCCCACCTCGGTCGAGCCGGTGAAGCCGATCTTCGCGACGTCCGGGTGCTCGATCAGCCGCTGCCCCACGACCGACCCCTTGCCGGTGACGACGTTGAACACGCCTTCCGGGATGCCCGCTTCGAGCGCGAGCTCGGCGAGCCGCAGTGCGGACAGCGGCGTCAGCTCGGCCGGCTTCAGCACGACGGTGTTCCCGCAGGCGAGCGACGGGCCGAGCTTCCACGAGGCGATGTTGAGCGGGAAGTTCCACGGCACGATCAGACCGACGACACCGAGCGGCTCGCGGAAGGTCATGTCGACGCCGCCGGCGACCGGGATCGTCTCGCCGAAGTGCTTGTCCACTGCGCCGGCGTAGAAGTGGAACACCTGGGCGACCATGCCGACCTCGCCCCGCGCGCCGGCGATCGGCTTGCCCGCGTTGCGGGACTCGATCCGCGACAGCTCCTCGTGATGGTCCTCGACGAGCGTCGCGAGCCGTCGCAGCAGACGCGCGCGATCCGCCGGAGCGACCGCGCGCCATCCGGGAAATGCTGCGCGCGCACGCGCGACCGCAGCGTCCGTATCGCCGGCGCCGTGAGACTCGACCTCGGCGATGACCTCCTCCGTTGCGGGGTTGAGGATCGCAGTCATCTCCCCCGCTCCGTGCGGTACGTCCGCGCTTCGGCGACGAGCGTTTCGAACAGCCGCGCATCCTGCCCGGCCTCCGGGTGCCAGAGAACGCCGACCGTGAACCGCTTGTCCGGCGCCTCGACCGCCTCGACGAGCCCGTCGTCGGCCCGCGCCGTCTCGACGAGGCCGGGCGCGAGCGTCTTCAGCCCCTGGTGGTGGTGGGACATGACCGTCGTGCGCTCGCCGAGCATCTCCGCGAGCCGCGTGTCCGGCTCGATGGCGACGTCGTGCTGGATGAACTCGCCGGGCGGATCGTGTCTGTGACCCTCGAGGTGCTGATCGAGGTCCCCGCCGAGCCCGACGTTGAGCACCTGGATGCCGCGGCAGATGCCGAGCACCGGCATGTCGCGGTCGATCGCGGCGCGCAGGAGCTCGAGCTCGGCCTCGTCGCGCATGCGAACGATGCCGGCGGTCTCCGGGTGCGCCGCCTCGCCGTAGAGCTCCGGGTCGAGATCCGATCCGCCGGTGAAGACCACCGCGTCGAGCGCGTCGAGCGTCTCCTCCACGCCGGCGGCCGACGGCGGCACGAGCATCGGGCGCCCTCCCGCCTGCTCGACCGCCCTCACATAGTCGAACGGGATGAGCGCCGCCTCGAGGTTCCAGTAGCCCCAGCGGGCGTCGGTGACGTATGTGGTGATGCCGACGACCGGACGACTCAACCGCGCTCGAACATCCTTTCCCGTTCGTAGCCCGTCACCGTCTTGTCGAACAGCTCCTGCTCGGTGCGCGCGTAGTTCAGGTAGTGGTCGATCACCTCGTCGCCGAGCAGTGTCCGCGCGACCGAGCTCTGCTCGAGCCGCGCGATCGACTCGCGCATCGCGTGCGGGAATCGTTCCGCATCCGAGACGTACGCGTTGCCCTCGAGCGGCGGCCCGAGCTCGAGCTTCTGCTCGATGCCGTACAGGCCCGCGGCCAGCAGCGAGGCGAACGCGAGGTACGGGTTCGCGTCGGCTCCGGGGATGCGCGTCTCCGCGCGCAATGCCGAACCGTGGCCGACGATTCGGAAGCCGCACGTGCGGTTGTCGTACCCCCACGCGAGCGTCGTCGGCGCCCAACTGCCGGCGGCGTAGCGCTTGTACGAGTTGATCGTCGGCGCGATGAAGACGGCGAGGTCGGCGGCGCACGCGATCTGGCCAGCGAGATAGTGCTTGAACACGGCCGACTCGCCGGCGAACGCCGCCTTGCCGTCCTGCCACAGCGACGAGTGGATGTGGCACGAGGATCCCACCCAGTCGTGATGCGGCTTCGCCATGAAGG
>CAZXZX010000123.1:0-18867 GCA_964645445.1 uncultured Gaiellales bacterium | reverse complement strand
TCGGTGCGACCAGACGACGTCCTCGAAGATGTCGCGAACATCCTCGGCCTGATCGATCGCATTCAGAATCGTGTCGATCGTGCCGGCGCCGACCTCCTGTCCGCTCTCGACGAGCTCGACGAGCTCCTCGACGACCGCGCGCGCCTCCGAGACCTTGCCCTCGTCGCCGTCGAGCGTCAGCCGGTTCCCGCGCAGGTTGATCGTGCAGCCGAGCCGCTCGCGGAGCGCGCCGAGGACGCCGTCGCCGATGCCGGCGAGCTCGGCCGCCACCTCGTTCGGAACCTCGAGAACGTCCTGCACACGATCAGTGTAGGAGGACGACCCCCCGGCGCCGCCCGGGCGTCGCTACGCGAGCTTTTCGCGAACGAGCTGGCTGACGACGGAGCCGTCGGCGCGGCCGGCGACCTGCGGCATGACGTCCGCCATCACGCGCCCGAGGTCGGCCATGCTCGTCGCGCCCACCTCGGCGATCGCGTCATCGACGATCTCCTCGATCTCGTCTTCGGACAACGGAGACGGCATGAACTCCTCGAGCACGGCGAGCTCCCGTTCCTCCGAGGCGGCCTGCTCCTCGCGGCCGCCGGCACGAAACGCCTCCGCCGCCTCGACACGCCGCTTGCGTTCGCGCTGCAGCACCTGCAGCTCCTCGTCCTCGGACAGTGGCCGCTGCAGCTCCTTCTCCGAGCCCTTGAGCGCATTGAGAATGAGACGGAGCGCGTCGCGACGCTCGGCGTCGCGCGCCTTCATGGCGTCACGCAACTCTCCCTCGATCTCCTCGATCCGGCTCACGTCATCCTTCCCGATAGCCCTCCGCCGAGCACGTGCCAATGCAGGTGGAACACGGTCTGGCCCGCACCCGGGCCTGCATTGACGACGACACGGTAATCGGTCAGCCCCGCTTCTGCAGCGACTTCGGCGATGAAGTCGAGCATTCGCTTGTCCTCTGTGGCGGTGAACTCGGCGATGTGGTGGAAGCTGTCGACGTGGCGCTCCGGGATGACGAGCAGGTGCGTCGGCGCCTGCGGGTTGATGTCGCGGATGGCGACCAAGCCCTCCGTGGCGGCGACATGCTCGCCCTCGCGGTAGAGCGTGCAGAAGAGGCAGTCTGGCTGCAACGACGCCATCCTCCGTCACGGCAGCTCCGTGAACGCGGACGAGCTCGCCGACGGGCGCGTCGACGAGCCACGGCGAGTAATCGTCACCGTACCCGCGGCCGGGCCGGTCGACGAGGACGACGTCGTCGCGGCCGAGCTTCGTGCGCCAGCGCGCGCGGCACGCGTCGTCGGACAGCTCACGCAGGCGCGCGCTTCGCTCCCGCTTCGCCGCCACCGGCACGGGATCGTCGTTCGCGGTGACCGTGCCGGGGCGGGGCGAATACGGGAAAACGTGCAGCTTCGTCAAACCGGCCTCGCGGGCGACGCGCACGGTGCGCTCGAACGCGCGCTCGTCCTCGGCCGGGAAGCCGACGATCACGTCGCTCGTGAGGTTGAACTCCTCCCGCAGCGGAGCGAGCCGGCGGAGGTAGGCGGCGGCCGAATACCGGCGCGCCATCGCGCGAAGCACGCGGTCGTCGCCGGACTGGAGCGGCACGTGCAGGTGCCTGCTCACGGCCGGCGTCTCGCGGAGCGCGGCGACGCGCACGTCGTTCACGTGGTTGATCACGAGCGACGAGAGACGGAGGCGAGCGAGGCCAGGCCTCCCGCCGGCCTCGCGGACGAGACGCGGCAGGTCGTAGCCGTCCTCGCGGTCGCGGTAGCAGCCGAGGTTGATCCCGGTCAGCACGACCTCCCGGTGGCCCTGCTCGACGCGGCGGGCGATCTCCAGGAGCACGTTCGCCGCACGTCGGCTGCGCGATGCCCCGCGCACGAGCGGGATGACGCAGAAGTTGCACGAGAAGCTGCAGCCGTCCTGCACCTTCACGAAGGCGCGCACACGGTCGAGGCGAGCGTCGGCCTGGACACAGCCGATCGCGCCGACCTCCCCGGCGACGAAGGATGGAGTCTCCTCGCTCCGGCGGGAGACGACGAAAACGTTGTCCGGCAGGCCGGCGAATTCGTGTCCGCCGAGGTTCGCACCACAGCCGGTCACAAAGACCCGGCTGTGCGTGCGGGCGGCGCGGGTGGCGGCCTTCCGCGACTTCGCCACCGCCTCGTTCGTGACACAGCAGGTGTTGATGACCGCCACCTCGGCGTCGGATCGCTCGACATGGCCGTCGGCGAGCAGCGCCTCGCGCACCGCGTGCGCGTCGACGTGCGAGACCTTGCAGCCGAGGAACTCGACCGAGAACGTCGTCACGGCCGGAATTCGAGCAGGTCCGCCGCCCAGCCGTCGCGCACGCGCCGCTCGACGCCTCGCCAACCGTCGACCCTTGGATGGTCCCGGTCGAGGTAGCCGGACGTGATCGCATGCTCCACGGACAGCTTCGGAAGCAGGCCCTCGACGACGTCGAGCGCGATGTTCATCACGGCGAGCGCCGCCGGCCGAAGCTCGTCGAGGACGTCGACGTCGGCCCTGTTCGCCCCGGCATTCGCCGCCGTCGTCTCCATCGACACCTCGTCGAGGTCGAACGCGCCGACGGGCGCAAAACCGAGCTTCGCCCCCGCGATCGACAGCACACCCGAGCCGCAGCCGACGTCGAGCAGGCTCGTCGGCTCGACCGCCTGCAGCAGCTCGAGGCACAGTCGCGTCGTCGGATGCGCGCCCGTGCCGAACGCACGGCCGGGATCGATCACGACAGCGATGGCGCCGGCGGGCGCAGGCTCCCACGGCGGGCCGACCCATAACCGTCCGATCTCGACGCCGTGATGGAACTCGCGCCACGCGTCCTCCCAGCCGTCCTCTACCTCGTCCGCCGCGACGACGTCGAAGCCGATCGGCTCCTCGTCGGAGTAGACCGCGAACGCGCCGTCGAGCTCCTCGACGCCGTCCGGGAACAAATGCAGCAGCAGCGCGAGCTCGGGCTCGCCGCCGACGATCACGTAGCGCTTCAGCGGAAGGCGCTCTTGAGCTTGTCGAAGAAGCCCTCGTCGGGCTTGTACGTGCGTTCGTCCGCGTGCACGTCGAACTCCTCCAGCAGGCGTCGCTGCTCGTCGGTCACATGCCGCGGGACGACGACGGTCACGAGTACCCGCTGGTCGCCGCGGCCGAAGCCTTGGAGGACGGGCATTCCCTTCCCGCGCATGACGACCGTCGCTCCGGGCTGCGTGCCCGGCTCGAACTCGAGCTCGTGGTCGCCGTCGAGCGTCGGAACCGTCACCGTCGAGCCGAGCGCGGCCTGCGTCATCGTCAGCGCAACGGTCGTGTAGATGTCGTTGCCCTCGCGCACGAAGCGCGGGTCGTGGCGAACGTGCACGCGGACATACGCGTCGCCCGAACGCGCGCCGAGAACGCCGGCGTGCCCCTCGCCGGTGAGACGGATCTGCTGGCCGTCGTGAATGCCGGCGGGGATCTCGACGTCCAGGCGGCGCTCCTCGACCACACGGCCCGCGCCGTCGCAAACGCAGCACGGTGTCTCGATCTTCCGGCCGGAGCCGCCGCAGGTCGGGCACGCCTGCGTCCGGACGAACTCGCCGAAGACGCTCCGCGACACCTGCTGGAGCCGGCCGGTGCCAGCACATGTCGGGCACGTCGTGATCTCCGTCCCGGGCTCTGCGCCGTTGCCGTCGCAGTGCGTACATGCCACCGCGACGCGGAACGGGACCTCGCGCGTGACACCCCGTGCGGCGTCGACGAGCTCGATCTCGACGTCGGCGGCGAGGTCGGGGCCGCGCGCGCGACCGGCGCGGCCGCCGATGAGATCGTCGCCGAAGAACGCAGCGAACAGGTCGGAGAGGCTGCCGAAGTCGAAGTGGCCGGGCTGGAAGCCTCCACTGCGAAGGCCGGCGTGCCCATACCGGTCGTACAGCTCGCGTGTCTCCGGCTTCGACAGCACCTCGTATGCCTCGACCACCTCGCGGAAGCGTTCCTCCGCGTCGGGCGCCTCGGAGACGTCCGGGTGCAGCTCGCGCGCGAGCTGCCGGAAGGCCTTCTTGATCTCCCCCGCATCCGCGCTGCGCGAGATGCCGAGGAGCTCGTAGTAGTCGCGCTCTGCCGTCGCCACGAAAATCAGGCTAGCGATCCGAGTACACGGACTCGGCGAAGCGCGAGAGCTCGGTGGCGGCGGAACGAACCGCACCGACCGCCTTCTCGTAGTCCATACGCACCGGGCCGACGAGGCTCACTGCGCCAAGGACGCGGTGCATCACGCCGTATGCCGCGCCAACGAGAGCGATCTCCTGGAGCAGCGGGTGCGCGAGCTCGCGCCCAACGCGCACGAACGGGCCGCGCGCGTCGAGGCTCGCGTCGCCGAGCACATCCAGAAGCGCGGCGCGCTTCTCCACGAGCTCGAAGAGATTGCGGTACGCCTCCAGCTCCTCGTTCCGCACCTCACCGAGCAGGTCGGCCGCGCCGCCGACGTACAACCGCTGCTCCGCCGAGACGAGCTCCGTGAATGCGGGACGCAGCGCGGCGAGGAACGCGCGCTCGCGCGTGCCGAGCCCGGGATCCTCGAAGCGGCGACGCAGGAGCGTCGTGCCGAGCTGCAGGCCGGCCACGGTCTCGTTCATGTACTCGTTCGCCCACTGCGCAAGACCGGGATCCACCGGTTCCTCGAAGTGGAAGAGCCGCTTCGAGACGCCGCCCGACGACGTGATGACGACGACCATGACGAGCTCCGGCTGCAGCAGGAGCACCTCGACGCGGACGATCGTCGTCGCCTCGAGCGGCGGAGCCGACACGAGCGCAAGCAGCCGCGTGACCTGCGAGAGCATCTCCGTCGTCGCCTGCAGCGCCGACTCGACCTCGGTGCGCGTCGTGTGCAGGTCGAGGGGGAACTCGGCGGGATGCGGCTCGAGCCGGCCGAGCAGCTCGTCCGCGTAGTAGCGGTAGCCCGCTTCCGTCGGCACGCGCCCCGCCGAGGTGTGCGGATGCATGAGCAGGCCGAGGGACTCGAGCTCCGCGAGGTCGGCACGCACGGTGGAAGGCGCGATGTGCAGCTCCGCGCGGCCGACGAGCGTCTTCGACCCGACGGGCTGCCTGGTTGCGACGTACTCCTCGACGACATGCCGGAGAATGTCCTTCTGCCGCGGACTTAGGTGCATTTGCAGGAGATTTTAGCGGTCGCATCGGCAAAGCCGACACGACCTCTTATGGTCGGCGTCGCCGGCGACGCCTCAGCGGTCGCATCGGCAAAGCCGACACGACCTCTTACGGTCGGCGTCGCCGGCGACGCCTCAGCCGAGCAAGGTCGCGGTCACCGCTCCGCCCAGGTAGCGGCCGCGTTCGGTGAGCGTCAGCGTGTCTTCGTCGCGACGCGCGAGGCCGAGCTGTTCGACGCGTGCGAGGCCGGCCGGGTCGAGCGCTTGCTCGAGACCGGCGATCGGAACCGGGTCGTCGAGGCGCAGGCCGAGCATGAGCCGCTCTCGCGCGCGCGTGCCCGCGTCGACGACTTCGATCTCGCGGCCGTACCGGCCGGCGAGGTAGGGCGCGAGCTTCGGCGTGTTCCGGCGGCGCTCGGCTCCGATCGTCGACACCGCCCCGACGCCGATGCCGAGGTAGTCGTGACCGAGCCAGTAGCCGAGGTTGTGGAGCGCGCGCTTGCCGTCGCGGCAGAAGTTCGCGGTCTCGTACCAACGGTACCCGTGCGCTGTAAGCGTCCCGACGACGCGCTCGAAATAGTCCTCCATCGCCTCTGCCTGATGGACGAGCTCATCGCCGTGGTGGATCGTGAAGCGCGTCCCGGGCTTCGCCTCCAGCTCGTAGCAAGAGAGGTGCTCGGGCCCGAGCGCAAGGGCCGCAGCCAGGTCGGCGTCGAGATCGGCGACGGACTGGCCGGGAGTGCCGTAGATGAGGTCGAGCGACAGGTTGTCGAAGCCCGCTTCGCGCAGGTGGGCGAACGCGCGCCGGACGTCGTCGGGCTGCGCGCTGCGCTCGAGCACCCGCAGCAGGCGCGGCTGGAAGGATTGCGCGCCGAGTGAGACGCGCGTTACTCCGGCCGCGCGGAGAGCACGTGCGAGCTGGGGCGTAACCGTCTCCGGATTCGCCTCGACCGTCACCTCGCCTGCAGGAGGAAGCGCCCCTAGCAACCTGACGAGCTCGGGCAGTGCCGTGAACGTCGGCGTGCCGCCGCCGAGAAACACGGTCTCCAGTGGATCGGCGAGGGCATGTCGCTCCGAGTTCAGCTCGCACAGGAGTGCGTCGACGTATGCAGCATGTTGTTCGCTGCGGCCGACGGCGGTGACGAAGTCGCAGTAGCCGCACCGGTGCGCGCAGAACGGCAGATGCACGTAAAGGTGCCCGGCACCGCTCATGCAGCCCTCTTCGGTCGCAGGACGAGCTCGCCGCCGCAGGTCGGGCAAACGCGCTCCAGAGCAGCGCCACAGTCGGCGCAGAACGTGCACTCGAACGAGCAGATGACCGCATCGCCCTCCGGTGCGAGCGTCACGCCGCAGCGCTCGCACTCAGCGCGCATCTCGAGGCTCACTGCTGTCCCTTCCCGATGTTGAGGACCGCGAGGAACGCCTCCTGCGGCACCTCGACGCCGCCCACCTGCTTCATGCGCTTCTTGCCGGCCTTCTGCTTCTCGAGCAACTTGCGTTTGCGACTGATGTCGCCGCCGTAGCATTTCGCGAGCACGTCCTTGCGCCGTGCCTTCACCGTCTCGCGCGCGATCACCCGCGCTCCGATGGCAGCCTGGATCGCGACGTCGAACATCTGCCGTGGGATCTCCTCGCGCAGCTTGTCGACGAGCAGCCGGCCGCGCTCGTACGCGAAGTCGCGGTACACGATGAGCGAGAGCGCATCCACCGGCTCGCCGCCGACGAGCACGTCGACGCGCACAAGGTCGCCGGGCTTGAAGCCGATGAGGTCGTAGTCGAACGACGCATAGCCACGCGTCCGAGACTTCAGCTGGTCGTAGTAGTCGAGGACGATCTCGGCGAGCGGCAGCTCATATGTCAGGTGCACGCGCTCGGGCGAGAGGTACTCGAGATGGTCGAACGTGCCGCGGCGATCGTTGTTCAGCTCCATCGAGGTGCCGACGTACTCCTTCGGGATGATGATCGACGCCTTCACGTACGGCTCTTCGACCTCCTCCACCTCGCGCGGGAACTCGGCAGGGTTGTGCACCTCGCGCCACTCGTCGGTGTTCTTCTCCTTGACTCGATACGCGACGTTGGGCGCCGTCACGAGGAGGTCGAGGTCGAACTCGCGCTCGAGTCGTTCGCGAACGATCTCCATGTGCAGGAGGCCGAGGAAACCGCAGCGGAAGCCGAAGCCGAGCGCCTGCGACGTCTCCGGCTCGTAGAAGAGGGCAGCGTCGTTGAGCTTCAGTCGTTCGAGCGCGTCGCGCAGCTCCGGATATGCGTCCGAGTCGGTCGGGAAGAGCCCCGCGAACACCATCGGCTTCACGTCCTTGTAGCCCGGGAGCGGCTGGTTCGCGGAACGTGCGACGGAGGTGATCGTGTCGCCGACGCGCAGGCGTGAGACGTCCTTCAGCCCCGTGATGACGTAGCCCACTTCGCCGGCGGAGAGCGACTCGACGGGCGTCATCGTCGGTGAGAAGAAGCCGAGCTCCTCCGCCTCGAAGCGGGTCCCGGTCGCCATCGTCTGCAGCCCCTCGCGACGTGAGAACGATCCGTCGACGACGCGCACGAACGCGACTACGCCGCGGTACTGGTCGTACGACGAGTCGAAGACGAGCGCGCGCGGCGGCGCGTCCGGCACGCCCTTCGGCGACGGGACGCGCTCGACGATCGCATCGAGGACGTCGCCGACATTCGTCCCGGTCTTCGCCGAGATACGCACGACATTCGACGGATCGTCCCCGAGCAACTCGGCAACCTCGATCGCAGTTCCGTCGGGATCCGCCTGCGGCAGGTCGATCTTGTTCACGACGGGAACGATGTCGAGCCCGTTCTCGATCGCGAGGTACGCGTTCGCGAGCGTCTGCGCCTCGATTCCCTGAGCGGCGTCGACGACGAGGACGGCACCCTCGCACGCCTGCAGCGAACGTGACACCTCGTACGTGAAGTCCACGTGACCGGGAGTATCGATGAGGTTGAGCTCATGGCCCTTCCATGTGACACGCACCGCCTGCGCCTTGATCGTGATGCCGCGCTCGCGCTCGAGGTCCATCGAGTCGAGCAGCTGCTCGCGCATGTCGCGCGCCGACACGGCGTTCGTCATCTCGAGGATGCGGTCCGCGAGCGTCGACTTGCCATGGTCGATGTGCGCGATGATCGAGAAGTTGCGGATCTTGCCCTGATCCACGCCTAAGTCTCGCCGTCCCAGAGGTCGAGGTGGTCGGAGCGGCGCAGCATGTAGTGCGTGCCGCCCGCCCAGACGCCGACCTTGTCGCTGTCGGGGTACTCCGCGATCACGACATCGTTCTTCGTCGAAAGGATCGCGACGCGGACGACGCCCTCGCCGTTGTTCCGAACGAGATGCGCGCCGGCAGGACCGACCGGGAAGCAGACGACGTCGCCGGGCTCGAGCGTCCGCTCGCCCTCGGGCGAGCGCAGCGTGGCCGTGCCCGCGATCACGACCAGCCACTCCTCATCGGTCCACTCGAAGTGATACGCGCAGATCGCCTGCCCTGCCGGGAGGTCGTACACACTCATCCCCAAACGGCTCGCGCCGATCTTCTCGCCGATCTTGACCGCGTTGTAGCGGAAGCCGTCGGGCGTCTGCTCGGTCGAGAGGTCGTCCGGCTCGCCGCTGAAGAGGTTGAAGATCTCCACACAGACAGGCTAACTGCGGAAGAGGAACTCGATCAGGCGCGAAGGCGTGCCCAGACCGACGCGAGCGTGTCCAGCTCGCGAACCCGCAATGCGCGACAGCCGAAGAGGTAGATGGCCGCGGCCGCAACGAGCGCGAGCCCGAGCGACACGACCTGCGCGCCGAACGAATGGCCAAGCGCGGAGTCGAGCGGCTTCCACACGAGCCACGCGACCGCGCCGACGACCGCGGACACGACCCCGACGCGCGCGACCGTCCGGGCGATCTCGCCGCCGTGCATCCGGCCGAGCCGTCGGCGCAGCAGCACGAGCAGCGCCCACGTCCCCGCGACGTTGCACACAGCCGTCGCAAGCGGGATCCCCCAGACGCCGAAGCGGTAGAACGCGTAGTCGAGGATCCCGTTCAAGAACAGGTTGCCGAGCGCGATCGCCGTTGGAATCCAATTCGACTGGAGGCTGAAGAAGGCCCGGTTGAGCATCAACATCGCGCCGTTGAAGACGAGGCCGGCACTGAATGCAGCGAGCGAGTGCGCGACGCCAGGCGTCTGCGACGGCGTGAAGTGGCCTCGCTGGAAAAGGATCCGGATGATCGGCTCGGCCAGCACCGCACTGACGACCGCCGCGGGGATCAGGAGGAATGCGATCTGCCGGAGGCCGGTGCTGACCGTCGCGCGGAAGCCGTCCATGTCGCCGCGCGTCGCAAACCGGGATAGCGACGGGAAGAGAACAGTTGCGATCGCCACGGAGAACATTCCCTGCGGAAGCATGTAGACGAGAAACGCCTTTTGGATCGCCGTCGGCGCGTACGTCGCATCGATCAGGCGCGATGCGAAAAACGTGTCGATGACGGCGTTGACGTTGATCAGCCCGAGCCCGAGCGTGACCGGAATCATCAGCACGAAGACGCGCTTGACCGCAGGGTCGCGCCAGTCGAGCACGAGCTGCAGGCGCCCGTCGCGCCCGCGCAGCCACGGCATTGGGAGGAAGACCTGAATGAACGTCGCGACCAGGATCGAGAAGGCGTAGACGTAGAGCTTTGCGTTCATCGTGTGCGCCTGAGGCACCCCGATCACGAGTCCGGCGATGATCGCGATGTTCCAGAACACGGGCGAGATCGCCGGCACCGTGAAGTGGTCGTAGCTGTTGAGGATCCCGACGACGATGCCGGAGACGCCGAGCAGCGTCACGATCGGGAAGAGCACGCGCGAAAGCCCCACGGCGAGCGCCTTGTCGTGGCCGGGATTGCCGAAGAGGCCGATGATCGCCGGAGCGACGAACATGAAGATCACGGTTACCGCCGTGAGGCCGAGCAGCATCAGCCAGAAGAGCGTCGAGGCAACGCGCCACGCGCGCTTGCGCTCCCCCTTTTCGAGGAGCTCGCTGAACACCGGGACGAACGCGGAGGAGAGGGCCGCGTCCGCGACGAGGGCGCGCACGAGGTTCGGCAGCTGGAACGCGACCGTGAAGGCGTTGATCTTGCCCGAGGCGCCGAAGTAGTACGAGGAGACGACCTCGCGCACGAGGCCGAGGACGCGCGAGAGGCCGGTTGCGGCGGCGAAGATCGCCGCCGACACAGCGCGCCGCGGCGGCGCAGTTGCTGCCGCGCCCCGCCTCGGCAGGGGCACCGGAACCGCCATCGTCGACTGCTCCGACAGCTCGGTGAGCACAGGCCAGCGGTCGAGCGACTCCGGGCGGTGGAAGTACGTCTCGCGGCCCTGTTCGCGTCGGAGGCGGTCGCGTTCCAGCCGGCGGAGATCGCGCTCGCGGTCGGCGTCGCTCACGGGATGAGCATAGGGTTGGTCAGCCGCGACGGCGGTCTTTGCCGGAGCGGCGATCCTTGCCCGAGCGCCGCTCGACGCCCTTCGGTGGCTCCTCGTCACGCGTCCGCCGATCCTTGCCCGCCCGACGATCGCCCTTGCTGCGGCGGTCCTTCTGGCTCATGGGCGGGTGTTCCCGCCCGGGCCGGTCTCTCCTGCCGCCTGCTACCGTTCCCGCGCCGTGCCGAACATCAAGCAACAAGAAAAGCGCGTCCGCCAGGCCTCGCGGCAGCGGCTGGAGAACCTGCGCTGGCGGTCGACTGCGAAGACGCTCATGCGGCGGCTGAAGGAGGCCGCGGACGGCGAGGACGCGACAGCCGTCGGCGAGCGCCACCGCGAGCTCGTCAGCTGGCTCGACAAAGCCGCGTCCCGCGGCGCGCTGCACCAGAACACCGCCGCCCGCCGCAAGGCGCAGGCCGCGAAGCTCCTCAGCGGCAAGAACTAGAGGCCCGCGCGGCGCGTCACGTCGACGAGCGCGCGGTCGAGCTCGAGATCGGCCGGCAGCCGTGAGCCGCCCTTCGCAGCGGCGTCCAGCTCCGCGAGCCTCACCACGGCGGCCGAGAGCTCGTCCGCCGAGAAGTTCGCGGCCTGTGCGAAGGCCTTCTCGGCCGCGAACGGGTGCATCTTCAGCTTGCCGGCAGCGTCGCGCGCGCGCACGCCTTCGTCTGCGAGGCGTTGGATACGGCGTACGCGGCCGACGTGGCCGACGAGCGACGCGACGATCCGAAGGAGCTCGCCCGATCTCGTGCGATGCGTGCGTTCGAGCAGGGACTCGGTGGTCGCGAGCACGGCGCCCACGTCGCGCCTTCCCCAAGCGTCGGTGACGGAGAAGATCGGCGTCTCGGCCCTGCCGACGGCCATCTGCTCGACGACGGCGACGGTGATCGTCTCCCCGCCCGCCCACGTCGCGAGCTTGTCTATCTCACTCGAGAGCTCGTCGAGGTCGTCGCCGACAACGTCGACGAGGGCGCGGCATGCATCCCGATCGGCCTTCGCGCCGAGCCGCCCGAACTGCTCGCCCACCCATTCGGGCACGCGTCGCTTCTGAACGTCGTACGTGAGCAGCTCGCCGGCTTTCTTCACCGCCTTTGCGAGCGGGGAGTCGGCCTTCAACTCCGCGGCAACGAGCGCGAGCACGGTGGCGGGCGCCGGCGCCGCCAGGTATCCGGCAACCGCCTTGACGTCGTCTGCCTTCCAGCGCTCGACCTCGTCGACGATCACGAGCCGCCCGTCGCCAACGAAGAGCCCCATCGCGTTGCACGCAGCGACTGCGTCGTCGCCGCTCGCCTCGCGTGCGTTGAGCTGCTCGGTGGCGTCGCCGCCGACGCGGTCACGCAGGCGACGCAGAGCGCGCGCGATCTTCGGCCGGTCACTTCCGGAGAGCAGATACGCCGCCTTGAGCTCGGTCGCGGCCATCGCGCCAAGCATATGCGGCCAACAGGAGCGCTCCCGCGGCGACCGCTGCCACCGCGATCGGCGAGGTCGCCTGCGCTCCGGGAAGGCCGCCGAAGCAGCGCGCACAGCCGGCGACGTACCACGCTCCCCAGCCGTTGACCTGCGCGAGCGCGGCGGCAAGCGGCGGGGCAAGCGGCGCGATCACCGCCGTCGTGAGCGCGATGACGAGCATCTCCGCGACGACCGGGACAGCGACGACGTTCGCCGGGACGGTCACGATCGAGACCTGGTGGAACTGCAACCACGTCACGGGAGCGGTGGCGAGGCCGCACGCGGTCGACACGCCGATCAGCTGCACGAGGCCGCGCGGCACGGGGTACCCCTCGAGCCTGCGCACGACGCGCGGTGTGACGATGAAGATCGCGGCGACGGCCGCAAACGAGAGCTGGAAGCCCGCGTCGAGGACGAACATCGGATTCCACGCAAGGAGGACCAGCGCTCCCAGGAGGAGCGCGTGCCACCGCTCGCGCTCGCGCGCGGCCAGCCACGCGAGCGAGCCGAGCGCCGCCGCCACAGCCGCGCGGATCACCGAGGGGTGGAAGCCGACCGCGAGCGTGTACGCACCGACGGCGACGAGCGCCGCAACCTCGGCGGCAAAGCGGTGACGACGGAGCAGCAGCAAGGCGCCGCCGGCGACTGCCCCCACTTTGAGCCCGTCGACGGCGAGACAGTGGTAGAGGCCCGATGCGCGGAAGCGCGCAAGCAGGGTGTCGTCCAGGCCCTGCGCGCGCCCGAGGACGACGGCTTCGACGATCCCGCGGCGCTCGCCGTGAAGGCCGTAAGCCGAATCCGCCGCGAGCCACCGCTGCAGCCGGTCGCCGACCCCGCCGATCCCGCCACGCCGGCCGACCATTCGCCATTCCTTCACGCGCAGGACAACGTGCACGCCTTGCCGGCGAAGCCACGTCGCCTCGTCGAAGCCATGAGACGGCCCACGCGGCATCTTGAGGATGCCGACCACCGAGAGCCGAGCGCCCTGCGGTGGCGCGCGGCCCGCCGGCAGCTGCAGCAGCGCCGGCTCGTCGAGCCGAAGCGGTCCCCAGCGCAGCACGAGCGCGAGCACGCGGACGTCGAACCGCCCGACGCGCGGCGGCTCCTCGGTGACGACGAGTGCGCGCTCGGCCGTGCCGACGCGCGGCCGGAGGACGCTGCGCTCGAGCGCGTGCATGCGCCGGCTTCCCCACCACCAACCGGCGATCCCGAGCACACATGGTGCTCGCGCGCACACGAGCGCGGCCACCGCGGGCACCGGCGAGAAACGCGCGACGTTCGACGCGGCGAGGCCGACGCAGAGGGTCGCAACGTACGCCGACGATCGGATCAGGGGATCACGAGCCCCTTGAGCTGAGCGAGCTTCGACGGGCCGATCCCCGGAACCCCCTCGAGCTCGTCGATGCTATGAAAAGGACCGTGCGCCTGGCGGTAGTCGATGATCTTCTGCGCCGTCGCCGGACCGACGCCGGGGAGCGCGTCGAGCTGCTCGGCGCTCGCCGTGTTCAGGTCGAGCGGCGCGGTGGCCGACGGCGCGGCGCCCGAGGCTCCGGCCGCGCCGCGCACGGGGACGAGCACCTGCTCGCCGTCGGCGATCGGCGCGGCGAGGTTCACGAGCGTCACGTCGGCATGCGCCGTCGCGCCGCCCGCCGCTGCGACGGCGTCCGCAATCCTCGTGCCCGGCGCGAGACGGTAGAGACCCGGCCGACGGACGGCGCCCGCGACGTCGACGACGAGCTGCGCGGCCGGTGCCACCGCACGCCGGGTCGCAGCCCGCAGCGGCGGAATGGGATGCGCGGCCCCGCCTCGATGCGCCACGTGCAGGATGAGGACGACCGCGACGGCCGCAGACACGCCGACGACGAGCAGACGCCGGTTATCCATGCCGCGATCGTCGCGGCGGAACCGTTACGAAAGCATGTCGGCTTCGACGAGAGCGCGGAGCTCGGGGAGCTCCTCGCCCTCGTGCAGCAACCCGTCCACGGCGCAACGCAGGGCGCTCAGCAGCTCGTCGCGCTCGAGCGAGCGCGGGAGCGCGCCGTCGAAGCGCGACAGCACGTCGACGGGAAGATCGTCGAAGCCGCGACCGTGGCGCGCCGGCAACCCGCGCCGCACGCAGGCGATGCTGAGCGCGTAGTCGCGAACGCCGCTCACCCAGTACTCCGCCAGCCAGAGACGGCCGCGCTCGATGCTGAAGCGCGCGCGCAGCGCGTGATGTACGGCATAGCCGAAGAGCTCGCGTTCGGCCGGCGGTCCCGGCAGCGAGGCGTCGTAGTCCGCGGCGGGCGTGAACGACAGATCGAACTGGAGGCAGCCCGGCAGGAGGAAGACGCGGTAGATGCTCGACCCAACCGGGAGGTCGAAGAGCTGAACGCCGCCGAGCTCGTCCACGATCACGCGCGTCCATTCCTCGAGAACCTCGGCGACCGGCACACCGTTCGCGACCGCGAACGTCAGGTCGAGATCGGAAAACCGGTCACCGCCGGTCGCGAGCGAGCCGACGACCTTGCCGTCGACGATGCGCGGGTCCTCCCCGGCGAGCGCGAGCACGCGTGCGCGCACCCGCTCCCGGTCCTCGACCGAGAACATGTCAGCCGACGACGATGTTCACGAGCTTGCGGGGGACGACGATCGTCTTCCGCACCGTCGCGCCGTCGACGTGAGTCTGCACGCGCTCCGACGCGAGCGCGAGCGCGACGAGCTCGTCCTCGGACAGCTCGACGCCGACCTCGAAGCGGTCCCGCACCTTCCCGTTCACCTGAACGACGAGCTGGAATGTCTCTTGCCGGAGCATCGACGGGTCGACAACGGGCCACGGCTGCTCCCAGAGCCGCTCGTGCCCGAGCACCGCCCAGAGTTCCTCCGCGACGTGCGGCGCGTAGGGCTGGATGAGCGAGACCGCCGTCTCGGCCGCGAAGCGTGCGTCGGGCGCCGCGGGATCATCGGCGAGCGCGTGCAAGAGCTCCATCAGCGCCGAGATCGGGGTATGGAACTGGAACCGGCGGCCGATGTCGTCGCTGACGCGTGCAATCGTCTCGTGCGCCTTGCGCGTCAACGCACCGGCATCGCCGGATGCAGGTGCGCGCTCGGCGACCTCGTTCACCGTTCGCCACAGCCGCCTCACGAAACGGACGATCCCCTCCACTCCGGAGTCCGTCCACTCCTTGTCCTGGTCGCCCGGGCCCATGAACATGATGTAGAGCCGCACCGCGTCGGCGCCGTACTCGCCCACGAAGTCGTCGGGGCCGACGAGGTTGCCCTTCGTCTTCGACATCTTCGTGCCACCCAGCGTGACCCATCCCTGGTGGTAGAGGCGCGCGAACGGCTCTCGGAACCCGAGCAGGCCCATGTCGTTCATCGCCTTCACGAAGAAGCGCGAGTACAGAAGATGGCCGGTCGCATGGTCGATACCGCCGATGTACTGCGACACCGGCATCCAGTAGTTGACGACGTCGGCGCCGAACGGCGCGTCGTCGTTGTCCGGGTCGACGTAGCGCAGGAAGTACCACGACGAGTCCACGAACGTGTCCATCGTGTCGGCCTCTCGCGTGCCCGGCTTGCCGCAACGTGGGCAGTCGACGTGAAGCCACTCTTCGTTGGAGGCGAGCGGAGCCTTCCCCTTGGGCACGTAGTCGTCCACGTCCGGCAGCAGCACCGGCAACTCGTCGTCGGGAACGGCGACGATGCCGCAGTCGCCGCAGTAGACGATCGGGATCGGGCAGCCCCAGTAGCGCTGGCGCGAGAAGCTCCAGTCGCGCAGCCGATACGAGATGGCCGGCGCCCCGCGGCCTTGCTCGTGCAGCCAGTCGACGATCGCGGCCTTCGCCTCCTCCGCCGGAGCCCCGTCGAACCGTGCCGAGTTGATGAGCCGGCCGTCGTCGCCGATGACTGAAACGATCGGGAGGTCGAACGTCTCTGCGAACTCCCGATCGCGCTCGTCGTGCGCGGGCACGGCCATGATCGCGCCGGTGCCGTAGTCCATGAGCACGTAGTCGGCCACCCAGATCGGAAGGCGGCCGCCGTTGACCGGGTTCGTCGCGTAGTGCCCGGTGAAGACGCCCGTCTTCTCCGTCTCCGCGGCGCGCTCTTCGGTGCGCTTCGTGCCGGCGTGCTTCGCGTACTCCTTCGCGTCGCCGCTCGCGTGCGCTTCGACAAACGGGTGCTCGGGCGCGATCACGAAGAATGTCGCTCCGAACAACGTGTCGGGCCGGGTCGTGAAGACGGGAAGATCCTGGTCGAGCTCGTCAACCCGGAAGAGGACCTCGGCACCCTCGGACCGTCCGATCCAATTGCGCTGGATCGTCATCGTCTTCTCGGGCCACTCGCCGCCGGGCGGCAGCTCGTACTCGCGCAGCTCGTCCGCGTACGCGGTCGTCTTGAAGAACCACTGCGTCATGTTGCGCAGCTCGATCAGCGCGCCGCAGCGCTCGCAACGGCCGTCGACGACGTACTCGTTGGCGATCACGGTCTGGTCGTTCGGGCACCAGTTGACCGGTGCTTCCTTCCGGTACGCGAGCCCGCGCTCGAAGAAGCGCAGAAAGAGCCACTGCGTCCATTTGTAGAAGCGCGGATCGTGCGACGAGACCTCACGGTCCCAGTCGATCGCCCAGCCGAGCCGCTGCATCTGCTTGCGGATGTTCACGATGCTGCTCTCGGTGATCTCGCGCGGGTGGCCGCCCTCGCGAATCGCGGCGTTCTCCGCCGGCAGCCCGAACGCATCCCAGCCCATCGGCCGCAGCACACGCGCGCCGTTGCGGCGATGGAAGTGCGTCACGACGTCCCCCATCGTGTAGTTGAAGACGTGACCCATGTGCAGGCTGTTCGCGGACGGGTACGGCAACATCTCGAGCTGGTACCAGTGCCGATCGTCGAGCGGCTCGCCGGGCGCAGGATTCGAGACGTTGAATGCCCGCGCCTCCTCCCAGATGCGCTGCCACTTCGGTTCGATCTGTTCCGGCTCGTACCTGTTCATCGCTTGTTCCTCGACCTGATGCTGACCCGTACCAGGTACCAGACGCTCAGCCTTTGCCTCCGTTATGCGAACGACCGGTACCTGGTACGGGGTGACTCTAGAAACGAAAAAGCCTCTCGCAAGAGAGGCCGGAGGGAACTCGACGCGGCGGGGCCGCGGGCCGTCCCTGCATTATCGAAGGAGCTGCCTCTTCACCGAGTGATCGTAGCAACCAAGCCGGATTCGCGCATTTTCAGGTTCACGCGCGTGTAAACCGGGTCCCGACTCCCTCCCCCCAACCGACCTGGACGCCATCCTATTTCGAGCGGCGCCCGTCATGGTGACGAGAACGACTCGACTTCGTGCCGGTTCGTCAACAGGGCAGACTCCGTCCGTGCTCGACCTCTTCCCCCTCAGCGCCGAGATCGTCGACGGCCACCTGATTCTCGGCGGCATCCCCGCGACCCGCCTCGCGGACGAGCACGGCACGCCGCTCGTCGTCTACTGCGAGGAGACGATCCGCGCGCAGGCTCGCGCATACGCCGCGGCCGCCCCGGGGGCGCAGATCGTGTACGGGACCAAGGCGTTCGCGAACGTCTCGCTCCTCCGCCTCCTCGCAGAGGAGGGCGTCGGCGCCGACGTCTCGACGCTCGGCGAGCTCGCCTTCGCCCGCGAAGCCGGGATCGACGGCGACCGGATCCTCTTCCACGGGAACAACAAGTCCGACGACGAGCTGCGCGCTGCCGCCGACGCGGGCGCAACCGTCGTCCTCGACGCACCCGACGAGCCGGCGCGCGCGGCTGCCGCCGGAGTGCGGCGCGCCCTCGTTCGCCTCACTCCCGGCGTCGAGGCGGTCACGCACCAGTCGATCCAGACCGCGCACGACGAGTCGAAGTTCGGCCTCGCGCCGGACGCCGCCGTCGCCGCGATCGCAGCGTCGCGCGATCTCGGCATGGACGTCGTAGGCGTCCACTTCCATGTCGGCTCCCAGCTCGCGCGCGTCGAGGAGAGCCTCGTGGCTGTCGACCGGCTCATCGCATTCACCGAGCGCGCGGAGGCGGAGCTCGGCTGGCGCCCGCGCGTCCTCGACATCGGCGGCGGCCTCGGCATCAAGTACACGCGCGACGAGCACGTTCCGACGATCGAGGACTTCGTCCCACCGCTCGTCGAGCGGCTGCCCGACGTCCAGATCGTCCTCGAGCCCGGCCGCTCCCTCGTCGGGCGCGCCGGGGTCACGCTCTACCGCGTCGGCGTCGTCAAGGAGTCGGGCGGTGTGTCGTACGTCTCCGTCGACGGCGGGATGTCCGACAACCCGCGCCCACAGCTCTACGCCGCGCGCTATGAGGCACTCCTCGCCGACCGCGCCG
Organism: uncultured Gaiellales bacterium; assembly: GCA_964645445.1. Lineage (GTDB taxonomy): Bacteria > Actinomycetota > Thermoleophilia > Gaiellales > Gaiellaceae > Palsa-739. The sequence goes on along the minus strand of CAZXZX010000123.1, from coordinate 512 downwards.
ACGAGCTGCCCGACGGCGTCTTCCGCATCGCGGGGAAGCACTGCGAGTCCGGCGACGTCCTCATCGACGCGATCGCGCTCCCGCACCCGCGCCGCGGCGACCTGCTCGCAGTCCCTGCGACCGGTGCATACACGCTCGCGATGGCGTCGACGTACAACGGCGTCCCGAATCCGGCTGCGGTGCTCGTCGCGAGCGGGGAGGCGCGCGTCATTCGCGCTCGGCAGCCCGTTGCCGATCTCCTACGCTTGGAGCGATGACGCAGCGCCTCGCAAAGGTCCCGGGGGTGGTCCTCGTCAGCATCGCCGCCACGATGTGGGGCCTCGACGGCCTGATCCGCAAGCCACTTTCGCACTCTACGAGCGCGGGGACGATCGTCTTCGGCGAGCACGTCGTGCTCGTCGCGTGCACGCTGACGCTTCTCGTTCCGGCCCTCACGGCGCTCTGGCACGCCGGCCCGCGCTACGTCGCCGCCGGCATCCTCGTCGGCGCCGGCGCATCGGCGATCGCGACGA
>CAZXZX010000122.1:0-8588 GCA_964645445.1 uncultured Gaiellales bacterium | reverse complement strand
CACCGAGGCGCGCGAGGGCGGCACCGCCGGGATCTTCCGCAAGGACGGCGACATGCGCACCGGGTTGATCGACGAGATCGCGCACGAGATCGACTTCCACGACCTCGTCTGGGAGGCGCCCACGAAGGCCTCGCAGGCGTGGTTCATCCGGCACTTCGGGCCGGAGGTCAACCTCGGCAACATCCCTCCCGACGAGGTCATCCCGCTCGAGACGCTCCGCCTCGGGCTGCGCGGCGACACGCTGAAGGAGGTGCTCCTCGGTGGCGAGCCTGCTCCAGCTTCCTGACGTCGAGTCGATGAGCGCGGAGGAGTCCCTCCTCTGGGCCTACGACCGCTTCGGCTCCAAGCTCTGCCTCACCTGCTCGTGGCAGAAGCAGTCGTCGGTGCTCGTGCACATGGTGAGCGAGCTCGGGCTCGACATCCCCGTCATCGAGCTCGACACGGGGCTCTTCTTCCGGGAGACGTACGACACGCGCGAGCGGCTCGTCGAGCGCTACGGCCTCGACCTCGTACGGCCGGAGGTCATGTCCATCGCCGAGCAGCACAAGCAGGAGGGTCCGAACCTGTGGGAGTCGAACCCCGACCGCTGCTGTCACGTGCGCAAGGTGGAGCCGCTCGAGCGCGCGCTGAAGGACTTCGACGCGTGGATCTCCGGCATCCGCCGCGAGCAGAGCCTCACGCGGAAGGACGCCCAGCGAGTCGAGTTCAGCGAGCGCTACGACGTGTGGAAGATCCAGCCGCTCGTCGACTGGAACGCGAAGCGCGTCGACGCGTACATCCACGTGAACGAGATCCCCTACAACCCGCTGCACGACGCGGGGTATCCCTCCATCGGCTGCATCCCGTGTACGCGGCCGGTGAGCCGCGACCAGGACGAGCGCGCGGGGCGCTGGGCGGACTCGGACAAGATCGAGTGCGGGATACACACCACGAAGTGATCGGCTTCACACTCTGGTTCACGGGCCTCTCCGGCTCCGGCAAGACGACGATCGCCGACCTCGTCGCGCCCGAGCTCGCGCGGCGCGGTCGCATGGTCGAGAAGCTCGACGGCGACGTCGTGCGCGCGCACCTCTCGCACGGCCTCGGCTTCTCGAAGGAGGACCGCGACGCGAACGTCGAGCGCATCGGCTGGGTGGCCGCGCGGCTGACGCGCCACGGCGCGGCGGTGGTCGTCTCCGCAATCTCGCCGTATGCCGAGGCGCGGCAGAAGGCCCGCACGCTCGTCGAGGAGTTCGGGCCGTTCCTCGAGATCCACGTCGCCACGCCGGTGGAGGAATGCGAGCGGCGCGACGTCAAGGGCCTGTACGCGAAGGCGCGGGCCGGCGAGATCCCCGCGTTCACCGGCGTCTCCGACCCGTACGAGGAACCGTCGCATCCGGAGCTACTCCTCGACACGACCGTGCTCGCGCCGGCCGAGTCGGTGAAGCTCGTGCTCGCGAGGCTCGAGGAGCTCGGCTGCCTCGGAGCGCCCGCGTGATCGAGCGCGTCAGGCTCACCCATTTACAGCGGCTAGAGGCGGAAGCGATCGACGTCATGCGCGAGGTCGTCGCCGAGGCCGAGAGCCCCGTGATGCTGTACTCGATCGGCAAGGACAGCTCGGTCATGCTGCACCTCGCGCGCAAGGCCTTTCATCCTGCGCCGCCGCCGTTCCCGTTCCTCCACGTCGACACGACCTGGAAGTTCCAGGACATGTACCGCTTCCGCGAGCGCATGGCGAGCGAGCACGGCTTCGAGCTGCTCGTGCACGTGAACGAGGACGGGCTCGCGCGCGGGATCAACCCGTTCGACAGCGGGTCTGTCGTCCACACCGACGTGATGAAGACCGAAGCGCTGAAGCAGGCGCTCGACAGGTACGGCTTCGACGCCGCGTTCGGCGGCGCCCGCCGCGACGAGGAGCGCTCGCGCGCGAAGGAGCGGATCTTCTCCTTCCGCTCCGCGCAGCACCGGTGGGACCCGAAGAACCAGCGGCCCGAGCTGTGGCGCCTCTACAACGCGCGTCACCGCCGGGGGGAGTCGATGCGCGTCTTCCCGCTCTCCAACTGGACGGAGCTGGATGTGTGGCTCTACATCTATTTGGAGAGTATTCCGATCGTTCCGCTGTACTTTGCGGCCGAGCGCCCGATTGTCCGGCGGGACGGGACGATGATCATGGTCGACGACGAGCGCATGCCCCTCGAGCCGGGCGTGGAGCCGGAGCTCCGGATGGTGCGCTTCCGCACGCTCGGGTGCTATCCGCTCACCGGTGCGATCGAGAGCACCGCCGCGACGCTGCCGGAGATCATCCAGGAGATGCTGCTCGCGCGGACGTCCGAGCGGCAGGGTCGTGTCATCGACCATGACGCGAGCGCATCGATGGAGAAGAAGAAGGTCGAGGGCTACTTCTAGTGGCGCTCGACCTCGTCAGCGAGGACATCCTCGCCTACCTCGACGCGCACGAGCACAAGAGCCTCCTGCGCTTCATCACGTGCGGCAGCGTCGACGACGGCAAGAGCACGCTCATCGGCCGGCTGCTGTGGGAGTCGCAGCTGCTGTTCGAGGACCAGCTCGCCGCCCTCGAGGTCGATTCGCGCCGCATCGGCACGCAGGGCGACGACCTCGACTTCGCGCTCCTCCTCGACGGTCTCGCAGCCGAGCGCGAGCAGGGAATCACCATCGACGTCGCGTACCGGTTCTTCTCGACCGATACGCGCAAGTACATCGTCGCCGACACCCCCGGTCACGAGCAGTACACGCGGAACATGGTCACGGGCGCCTCGACCGCCGACTGCGCCGTCATCCTCGTCGACGCGCGCAAGGGCGTGCTGACGCAGACGCGTCGCCACAGCTATCTCGTATCGCTGATCGGCATTCGGCACGTCGCGGTGGCAGTGAACAAGATGGATCTCGTCGACTTCTCCGAGGAGCGGTTCCGGGAGATCGGGCGCGAGTACCGGGAGTTCGGCATGCAGCTCGGCTTGGAGGACATCACCGTCATCCCCATGTCGGCGCTGCGCGGCGACAACGTGGTCGAGGCTTCAGGTGCGACGCCGTGGTATGGCGGGCCGACGCTCATGCAGTACCTCGAGACGGTCGAGGTCGACCAGGAGCGCATGCAGGAGGCGCCGTTCCGCCTGCCTGTGCAGTGGGTGAATCGGCCGAGCTCCGACTTCCGCGGCTTCACGGGGACGATCGCGGGCGGGTCGGTTGCGCCCGGCGACCGTGTCGTCGTGCTCCCGCGCGGCCAGGAGACGACAGTTGCGCGCGTGGTCACTCTCGACCGCGATCTCGAGCGCGGCGTCGCGGGCCAGGCGGTGACGCTGACGCTCGACGACGAGATAGACGTCAGCCGCGGCGATGTGATCGCGCCGGCGGACGCGCCGGCGCTGGTGGGCGACCAGTTCGAGGCGACGGTCGTGTGGATGGCGGACGAGCCGCTGCTGCGCGGGCGCACGTACCTCATGCGCGTCGGGACGAAGACGGTCGCCGCCACCGTCGCGCCCATCAAGTACAAGCTCGACGTCGACACGCTCGACCGCATCGCCGCCAACCATCTGGAGCTGAACGCGATCGGCGTCGTGAACGTCGAGCTGAGCGAGCCGATCGCCTTCGATCCGTACGCGGAGAACCGCGACACGGGCGGCTTCATCCTCATCGACCGCATCACGAACCACACCGTCGGCGCCGGCCTCTTGCAGTTCGCGCTGCGTCGCTCACACAACGTGCCGTGGCAGGCGCACGAGGTCGACCGCGCCGCGCGCGCCGCCGCGAAGGGGCAGGAGCCGTTCGTCGTCTGGCTCACCGGCCTCCCCGGCGCCGGGAAGTCGTCGATCGCGAACGCCGTCGAGCGGCGGCTGGCCGCGCTCGGGCGCCACACGTTCATGCTCGACGGCGACAACCTTCGCCACGGTCTCTCCAAGGATCTCGGCTTCAGCGACGCCGACCGGGCGGAGAACAACCGGCGTGCGGCAGAGGTGGCGAAGCTCATGACCGATGCGGGTCTCATCGTCCTCGCCGCGTTCGTGTCGCCGTTCCGGGCCGACCGCGCGACCACGCGGGCGCGCTTCGGCGAGGGCGAGTTCGTCGAGGTGTTCGTCGACGTGCCGCTCGAGCTCGCGGCCGAGCGCGACACGAAGGGCTTATACGCGAAGGCGCGGGAGGGCGGCCTCGCGAACCTCACCGGCGCCGGCGGGACGTACGAGCCGCCGGAGAGCCCGGAGTTGCACCTCGACATGGCGACGCTCGGGATCGAGGAGGCGGCCGACCGCGTCATCGCCGCGCTCGAGGAACGCGCGCTCCTGTGAGGCCGGTACCTAGTACCCGCACGAATGTGTCACGAAGGGCTTGCGGCCCGCGCGACCACGCCACCGATCCCGTGACGCTCTCGTTTGGGTACCTAGTACCGGCCTTCTCGCGGGGCTCCCGGTGACCTGGCAGTTCGTCGTGGCCGGCCTCGGGGTCGGCGTCCTCGTCGGCATGACGGGGATGGGCGGCGGCTCGCTGATGACGCCGATCCTCGTCTTCATCCTCGGCTTCAACCCGGCGACGGCGATCGGCACCGACATCCTCCACGGCGCGATCTTCAAGACGGTCGGCGGCCTCCGGCACCACCGGCTCGGGACGACGCAGGCGAAGCTCTCCGGCTGGATGTTCCTCGGCAGCGCGCCGGCGTCGCTGCTCGGCGTGACCACGGCGACGTGGCTCAAGCACCGCTACGGCGACTCGGTCGGCTCGGTCGAGGGGCAGGTGCTCGGCGCGGCGCTCCTCCTCGGCGGCGTCGGGATGCTGCTGAAGAGCGTCATGCGCGTGCGCCAGCTCAGCGACGGGCCGTTCGTGATGCGTCCGCGCGACAAGGCCGCCGCCGTTCTCATCGGCCTCGTCGGCGGTTACATCGTCGGCTTGACCTCGGTCGGGAGCGGCGTGTTCTTCGGGCTGACGCTACTCATCGTCTTCCCGCTGCGGGCGCACAAGGTCGTCGGCACCGACATCCTCCACGCCGCCGGCTTGCTGTGGGTGGCGGGCATCGGTCATGTCATTGCCGGGAACGTCGACATGCATGCCGTCGCATGGCTCCTCGTCGGTTCGATTCCAGGCGTCCTCGCCGGCAGCCAGTTCACGATCCACGTCGGCGACCGGGCGCTGCGCTTCCTGCTCGCGGCCGTCCTGTTCGCATCCGGAGCGAAGCTCGTCGCGCCGAACGGAAACGGCTGGCTTGTCGCCACCGGCGTCTTCACGGCGCTCGTCGCGGCTTCCGGTTGTGCCGTGCGGATGCGCGACGGTGCGCGGGTCGCCACGGTCGCGCACGTAGACTGACGCCGCTTTGCAGCGGATTCTCTCGACGGCCGTCATCGTCGGCCTGCTCGCGGCGACGGCCGCCGCCTTCGCGATCACCGAGCGCCTGAAGCTCACCAAGAGCCCGATCACCGGTACGAGGGTGGTGCGCGAGTACGTCTCGCCGCGCGCGCACACGACCGCGGACGTCGCCATCCGCTTCCGGCGAGCAGACCGCGTGACCGTGTCGATCCTCGACTCGCACCGTCACGAGGTGGACACGCTTGCCTACCGCATCCTCGCCCTGCGCGGGCGCCAGTCCTTCGTCTGGAGCGGCCGGACGGACGCGGGCACGATCGCCCCCGACGGGACGTACCGCATGGAGGTGCATTTCGCGAATCAGCACCGCACGATTCTCATCCCGAACCCGATCGTGCTCGAGTCCAAGCTCCCCGCCGTGCTCGATGCGGGCGTGACGCCGAAGGCGTTCTCGCCCGACGGCGACCACCAATCAGACCACGTCACCATCCACTACAAGCTGAGCGAGCATGCGCACGTGGTCGTCGTCCTCGATGGGCTTCGCATCGTTCGCGGCCGCTTCGACAAGCCGAAGGACAAGGTGTCGTGGGACGGGACGGTGCACGGGAAGCTGCTCGCTGCGGGCAGGTACGTCCTCACCGTCGGCGCGGTCGACCCCGCCGGCAACAAGGCGGTGGAGGTGCAGCACGTGACGGTGCTGCTCCGCTATATCGTGCTCTCTGCTGCTCGCATTGCAGTGAGCCGGGATGCACGCATCCGCGTTCGCGTTTCGACCGACGCGAAGCGGTATCGCTGGACGCTCGGTTCGCGCTCCGGCTTCGCGTCGGGGCGGCTGTTGAAGCTGCGCGCGCCGCACGCAGCCGGTACGTACCGTCTGACCGTGCGCGAGCACGGTCACGTCGATACGGCGAAAGTGATCGTCCGGTGATCGGCCTCGCGCGCCTCGCCGGCCCGGTGGCGTGCCTGGGGCTGGCGCTCTTGCTCCTCGCGCGGACTCGCCGCGACCGGCTCGCCGGCCTCGGCTTCGCGGCGCTCGGCGCGTGCATGCTCGCGGCGTCGCTCGCGCCCCACGACTACGCGGAGGCGGTGGGCGGGACACTCGCTGCGCTCGCGATCGCGGCTCTTCTCGCCGCCGCGTTCCGGCGCGAGCCGTGGCTGCTGCCGCTGCTCGCGCTCGCGTGCATCCCGATCCGCGTCGGCGCGCTCGGGCACCAGCTGCTCGTCCCGCTGTACGTCGTCGTGCTCGCGGCTGCGATGCAGATCGCGTGGCAGATCGCGCACGGCGACGTGCGCGCGAGGGAGCTGCACAGGATCACATGGCCGCTCGCCCTCTACCTCGCCTGGACGGGGCTCTCGCTCGGCTGGACGCAGGATGTGCACGAGGGCGCGGTCGAAGTGCTCGCGTTCTACGTCCCGTTCACGGTGCTCGCGCTCGCCGTCGCGCGGCTGCCGTGGAAGCGGCGCGGTCTCTGGGCGCTGTACGGGGAGCTGACGATCATGGCTCTCGTCTTCTCCGTCGTCGGCTTCTACCAGTACGAGACGCGCAATGTCTTCGAGAACCCGAAGGTCATCTACTCGAATGCGTACGCGGCGTTCTTCCGCGTCAACTCGGTCTTCTGGGACCCGTCGATCTACGGGCGGTTCCTCGTCGTCGCGATGATCCCGAGCATCGTCTTCATCGTGGTCGGGCGGTCGATGCGCGTCGCCTGGATCGCTGCGGCGGCGGTTCTCGTCGCATGGTTCGGGCTGCTCATCTCGTTCTCGCAGTCGAGCTTCTCCGCGCTCATCGTCGCGGTGATCTGCATCGCGTTCATCGCCTGGCGCTGGCGTGCGCTCTTCGCCGTAGCACTCGCGGTGGTCGTCCTGGGCGGGATCGCGGTCGCGCAGCCGACCGTGCGGCGCTCACTCGAGCATCACACGAAGAGCGGCCTGAACAGCGCGTCGAGCGGTCGCTACAACCTCGTCGCAAACGGGATCCGCATCGCCGTGGCGCACCCGGTGAGGGGTGTCGGTGTCGGTGGCTTCAAGCACGCGTACGCTAAGCGCGTGCAGCGGCTCCACGGGAAGAAGAACCTGAAGACGGCGGCGTCCCACAACACGCCGGTGACCGTGGCGGCGGAGACCGGCCTTGTCGGCTTCGCGGTCTTCGTCTGGTTGCTCGTCGCGTGCGCGAAGGACGTGCTGCGGACGCGCCGTCTCGTCCCGCTGGCGGCGGGGCTCTCCGTTGCCGCAATCCTCGTCCACTCGCTCTTCTACAACGACTTCTTCGAGGACCCGACGACGTGGCTGCTCCTCGGGTTGATCGCGTTCGCGCTGCCACCGGCGGAGCGCCGGTTCGCGCCGGATCCGCAGGTCGAGGATCGAGAGGCGGTGCCGGTCTGATCGAGCACTGGAAGCGCGCGCTCGTGCTCGCGCCGCACACCGACGACGGCGAGTTCGGCTGCGGCGGGACGATGGCTCGGCTCGTCGAAGCCGGCTGCGACGTGCGGTACGTCGCGTTCTCGATCGCGACGCGCTCCCTTCCGGAGGGCTTCCCGCCGGACACGCTCGCGCGCGAAGTGCGCGAGGCGACGACCGAGCTCGGGATTCCCGCCGATCGGTTGACCGTGCACGACTTCGACGTGCGCACCTTCCCGGAGCGGCGGCAGGAGATCCTCGAGCTGCTCGTCGCGATGTGGGAGGACTGGAAGCCGGAGGTGGTCTTCCAGCCGAGCCTGCACGACATCCACCAGGATCACCAGACGATCGCGCAGGAGGGCCTGCGCGCGTTCAAGCGCACGACCATTCTCGGATACGAGATCCCGTGGAACAACTTCGACTTCGCGTACCAGTGGTACGTCTCGCTCGACGAGCGGCACCTCGGGCGGAAGGTGGCGGCGCTAGAGAAGTACGCGTCGCAGCAGCACCGCCGCTATGCGAACCCGGAGTACGTCTGGAACGTCGCGCGCACGCACGGGATCAACGTGAATCGCGAGTACGCCGAGGTGTTCACGGTGTACCGCGTCATCACGTAGGCGGCGGCGCGGTCGCGCCTGGCTCGAGCCAGACGGAGCTGCCGCAGGCGAAGCTCGGCGAGCAGCAGCTACCTGCCCGCGATGACTGCTGACGCGGCCAGGAGAAGACCGGCCGAGATGGAACTGACGGCCAAGACTGCGTCTGCTTGTGATGTGCCGGACGGTCGTCGCGAGATGCTGACGGGGTCATCCATCCGGTCGATTCCCAACGTCCACGGCAGTGCTCTCTTCGGTCCGCCGAGGCTCCAGGCGATTCCGGCGAGCGCGACCGCGATCGCTGCGACGAAC